>JBFIHF010000004.1:0-61788 GCA_041601915.1 Bradymonadaceae bacterium | reverse complement strand
CTCGATCTGCGCCGCCCACCAGGACCTACCCATCCACTTTGATCGTCGTTTGCTCATCACGCCTCCATTGCGCATGCTGGGAGGCGAAGAGCTACGACGCGCTGATCAAGCGCTCAAGAACGTGGTCTGTCGGACGGTTACCTCGTTCTCGTTCTCGTTCTCGTTCTCGTTCTCGTTCTCGTTCTCGTTCTCGTTCTCGTTCTCGTTCTCGTTCTCGTTCTCGTTCTCGTTCTCGTTCTCGTGCTGTCGTTCTCGCGGTCTTTGCCGGTCCACGTTCGGTGCGCCCGATCGGGTGGCGATGGGGCGTGCCTCGCTGTACTCAAACGCTGGAACGTGTGTTACGAGTTTGACCGATTCTCGAGCTGGGTGGCCCCATTTTGGCGACTTTGGAGGTCTCTGTGAAGGCTATGCTCGCCACGGCGCCGCAGGTCCTCGCGACAGCGCCGGAGTCACGGTGCAAGACGACCACCAGCATGCATGTCGCCGAGATCAAAGTTTCGTACTGAGGAGTTGTGGGATGATGCTCGCTGAACCATTGAAGCTGCCGTGTGGTGCCACGCTGGACAACCGCATCGCCAAGGCCGCGATGACCGAGGGCCTCGCCGACGCGTTCGATGATCCGGGCGATCGAATCGCCAACCTCTACCGCATCTGGTCGCAGGGCGGGGCGGGGTTGCATGTGACCGGCAATGTGATGCTCGACCGCCGGTTTCTCGAGCGGCCTGGCAACGTGGTGCTCGACGAGCAGACCAGCTACGACGGCCTCGTCGCGTGGGCTTCGGCGGGCACGAGCGCCGGCAACCATCTCTGGATGCAGATCAACCACCCGGGGCGCCAATGCCAGCGGACGTCGACGAGCGAGCCATTGGCGCCATCGGCCGTGCATCTGGACCTCGCCGGATTCTTCGGCAAGCCGCGCGCGCTGACGGTCGCCGAGATCGAGAACATCTTCGATCGCTACAGATTCTGCGCGGGCGCGGCGCGCGACGCGGGGTTTACGGGCGTCCAGGTTCACTCCGCGCACGGCTATCTCAGTAACCAGTTCCTGTCGCCGGTGACCAACCAGCGCACCGACGAGTGGGGCGGCTCCCTCGAGAATCGCGCACGCTTCCTGCTGCAGGCCGTGCGCGTCGTTCGGGAGACGGTCGGACCGAACTTCCCCGTCGCCGTGAAGCTGAACTCGTCCGACTTTCAGAAGGGCGGATTCTCCAATGAGGACGCCGCCCAGGTCGCGGCGTGGCTTGAGGAGCTGAAGATCGATCTGCTGGAGCTCAGCGGAGGCACCTACGAGAACGTCACGTTCATGGAGGGCGTTTCCGAGCGTGCCGCGAGCACCCAACGGCGAGAGGCGTATTTCCTGGAGTACGCGAAGCTGATTCGTGCCGCGGCGCCCAACACACCACTGATGGTGACGGGCGGATTTCGTACCCCGGCGGCGATGGAGCAGGCCGTCGAGTCCGGTGAGATCGACGTCGTGGGCCTCGCACGGCCGTTCTGCGTACAACCGGATTTTCCGCGCGCTCTTCTGGCGGGCTCCCCCGATGAACTGCCGACCCCGGAGCGCGGGCTGAGGCTTGGGCCGGGCGTCTTCGGTCCGGCCTCCGAGAACCGGATTCTGCGCGCGCTCAACGTGCAGGCGGGTACGGCGTGGTTCTACCAACAGATCGTCGATCTCGCGGACGGCAATCCGACGAACGTGTGCCTCGGTGCGCGTCGGGCCCTCGCCGGGCATCTCGCGCGCGACACGACCAAGGCGTTCCAGCGCAAGCGCCGCTAATCGCGCGTCGGCAGGCTGGGCTGTTCGGCGAAGAACGCCCAGATCGTCGCCGCCATCGGGAAGTTCGAGGGACTGCCGGCGCAGCGCTTCGTGACCTGGTCCCAGATTCGGGGCGCGGCGCCCGGCCATTCGCGCCCGCCCTCCAGCTCGCAGTTCACGAGCGCGTGGTCGCACTCCCACGTCTCGCATCGGCCGGACGGGTCGTCCAGATAGGTCGATGCCTTCGTTCCGCAGCCGTTGAGCTTTCGCCGCTGGGCGGTGTTCTGCGCCCAACTGAACTTCTTCACGTCGGCGCAGTTGGGCGAGCCGTCCCGAGGGACGTAGCCATCCGCCTTGCCCAGCAACGTGATGAACGGAACGGGGGGGCGGGGTTCGCAGGTCGCGTCGCTGGGCAGACGAATGTGGGCGTTCGTCGCCACTGCGGTGAGCGGCATCGAACAGCCCAATCGCTCGGCGGCGTAGCCGCCCGAGGCATGCCCGACGGCAAAAACTCGGGCGGTATCCACGCACAGCTTCGTTTGGGCGCTGCTCCAGATCTCGAGCACCCGGGTAAGCGAACTCTCCGTCTCCCACACGCTTCCCCACAGCCCCTTGCCGTCGAAGATCATCTCGTCTTTCGGCGCCACGATGACGAAGCCGTGCTCGTCGGCGATGTCATCAAACCGCGACTCGCGAATGAGTTGCTCGGGTTGCTGCGCGGCATCGTGGAACAGGAACACGACCGGCCGGGCGGTGCGGCCGTCGTAGCCTTGTGGAATGTAGGTCATCCACCTGAACGACTGAAGACTCTCGACGTCGCGGATCTCCGTCACGCCAGGGGTGCGCTTGATGCCGCACCCCTCGCTCTTTGCTGGCTCGTCGACGTCGGCCGAGCCCACCCCAGCGTCCACGGCGCGCGGCGGCGGATCGTCGGGGGCCTGCTTGATCAAGCTCACCGGGCGCGTTCGTGACGGGGTCGGCGGATGCGAGACGACCTCCGGCGGGGCAGGGGTCAGACGCTGATAGGCGGCGTTGGCGGCGATCACGAGCATCGCCAACAGCGCAACGGCCGCCCCGGCGAGGACTCTAGTGGACACGCGCTGTTTGCCGGCGCGCGGTCGTCGAACCCGCGTCGTTGCGACTTCGATGTGGTCGGCGGACTCAAACTCCGGCGGCCTGCGGGCCTGCAGCGTGGGCAGTTGGTCAAACGACCCCGAATCGAGCGGTCCGCTCACCCCCAGCGCCGCGAGCACTTCGTCGGCCGATTGAAACCGATCGGCGGCGTCGCGGGCGCACATTTGGGCGACAGCGAGGCGCGTTTGCTGGCTGATCTCGAGGTTGGCGGGCAGATTGAACACGTGCCCACTGCTGAGCCGTTCCCGCTGATCAGCCCATGAATTTCCATGCTGTGCGGGTCGGCCGAGCAGCAGCTCCATCGCGACGAGGCCGACGCTGTAGAGGTCGGACGCGGGCGTGAGCTCGATCTCCAGGAGTTGCTCGGGGGACATGTAGCGCGGCGTTCCCATCAACTCGCCGGGCCGCGTGATGTTGTTTTGTCCGTCCGATTGCGACGGTCGCGCGATGCCAAAATCGAGCACTTTGACCCGCAGCTGGTCGGGACCGTACGGGTAGATGCGGATGTTTTCGGGCTTGATGTCTCGATGCAACAGTCCGGCTCGGTGCGCCTCGCGCAGCGAGTGCAGCACCTGGGCGATGATGTGCAGGGCGTCGTGCTCGCGAAGTGGGCGGCCGTGCTCGAGGAGCTGGGAGAGGTCCTGGCCCGGCACATGCTCGAACACCATGAACAGCAACCCGTCGGCGGACTCTCCGAAGTCGAACATCGTGACGGTGTGCGGATCGCGCAGATTCGCGACGATGCGCACCTCTCGCGTGAAGCGCGATACGACTTCCTCGGGGTACTCACCGTGGGTGCGCTTGAGGATCTTCAGCGCCACCCGGCGTTGCGCGGCGGTGTCGTGCGCGCCGAACACCGTGGCAAATCCCCCTTGCCCGAGGGTCTCGTCGAGCCGGTAGCGGCCATGGAACATCTGTCCGACGGACGGAAAACTCATCGTGTTCTCAATCCGTGCTCTGTTGTTGGAAGAACGACCAGATGGTGCCGCCGTAGTCGAAATCGGCCGGAGTGCCGTCGCAGTTGCCGGAGAACTTGTCCCAGAGCCGGCTCTCGAGGCCGGGCCAGTTTCTGCCGCCGTGCAGGTGACAGCTGATGAACGCGGCCTCGCACTCCCACTGCACACACTCGTGGCGCCCTTCGGAGAGCCAGACGGACCGCTTGCCCCCGCACTTCTGGCGCTCTCGCCACAGCCGCTCCTTCTGGGTGAGGCTAATCTTCATCACGCCGGAGCAGGACTTGCCGCCCTTGATCGGATTGTAGCCGTCCTGGTCGGGCTGCAGAATCAGATAGGGCAGTGGCTTCTCCGGCACACACAGCTTCGCGCGATCGGTGGGCTCACTGCGATACGACGTCGTCGCGATCGCGCGGAACATTGGGAGTTCGCAGGGGATGCGCTCGACGAGCTTGCCGCCCGCCGCATGCCCGATCGCGAAGATTCGCTCCTGGTCGATGCACAACGCGGCGCTGGTCATCGTCACGGCGCGTCGGGTCCGCGCGATCACGTCGTCGCTGGTCCAGGCGGTCCCGGCGTCCCCGAGGGGCGAATCGCCGCCCCCGTAGGGTGCGATGATCACGAAGCCTCGTTCGCTGGCGAGTGTCGTCATGCGGGAGTAGCGCAGGAACGCGTCGGGCTGCTCCATGTTCTCATGGAACATGACGACGAGCGGGTAGGCGCGTTGTGGGTCGTAGCGCCGTGGGATGTAGGCGGACAGGCGACCGTGAAGGTCTCCGTACCCCTCGAACGGCGGCAGGTCGCCGCATCCGGACGACGCGGTGGGTGGCCCGTCGGCGTCGCTGTCCGGCGCGTCCACGACGGCCGGCTCGGGCGGCGGCGTCGGGGCGCTCGCCACGAACGGGTTCGCTCGTCGTGTGACGACCGGCGGGGGTACGGGGCGGTCGGGTTCCACCAGCGTGGCGATGAGTATCGCTCCCAGGGCGACGACCAGGCTGACGACGACGGCCGCGATCACGACCAGACGTCGGTTGGGCGGCCCGATGACGGCCGCCGTATGCCCCGGCTCGGTTCGAGGCAGCGGACGCGGAATCTCGACGCTCCCGGTGCTGGGGGCGGCCCCGTGCGCCAGCCACGGCGGGTTGGTGTCGGGAGCGGGCGGTGGAATCAGTGCGTCGGACGGCCGGCTCCCGGCTGGCGGAGCCGTTGGAGCCGCCCGCGTCGCGTGGTGCAGCGCGGCGAGGACTTCGTCGGCGGTTTGGAATCGCTCGTTTCGGTCGCGCGCCGCCATGCGGTCGAGCACTCGGCCGAGGTCCGTGCCGATGCGCTGTAGCTCGGGCACGCTGAAGACGTGACCGCTGACGAGGCGCTCCATCTGGTCGCTCAGCCGGCTGCCGTGCACGCCTGAGCGTCCCAGCAGCATCTCGAACGCCACGACGCCGAGGCTGTAGATATCCGAGGACGGCGCGAGATCCGATGCCAGCAGCTGCTCCGGGGACATGTACTTCAGGGTGCCGACGACCTCGCCATCCGCGGTGAGCCCCGGGCTGTCGCTCTGCAGCGGCTTGGCGATGCCGAAGTCGAGTACCTTCACTCGAAGCGGGTCGCCCATGTAGTCGTAGATCCGAATGTTGGCCGGCTTGATGTCCCGATGGAGCAGTCCCGCGGTGTGGGCTTCGCGAAGTGAGCTCAGAACCTGGCGCATGATGTGCACGACCTCGGCGGGTTCGAGCCGGCTCCGGTGCGCGATCAAGTCGGAGAGGTCTTCGCCGTGCACGTATTCGGTGACCATGAACAGCAGGCCGTCCGGGGAGGTGCCGAAGTCGAAGAGCTTGATCGTGTGCGGGTCACGTAGGCCCGCGACGACGCGCACTTCACGCTCGAATCGCGAGCGGACGGTATGCGAGTACCCCCGCAGTTCGGGGGTGAGGATCTTGAGCGCCACGGCGCGCTCCGCTCCGAGATCGGTCGCCTTGAACACCGTCGCAAATCCGCCCGCACCGAGTATCGAGTCCAGGCGGTACTTGGATTGAAAGACGGAGCCGACCTCGGGGAGTCTCATGGGGCCATCATACGGCGAAGCAGCCCCCGGGGTCACCTTTGCTTCGCGCCCGCCGTGTCGAAGAACTGCCAGATCGTCTCGCCCATCGGAAAGTCCGCCGGTTCGCCGTCGCAGTCCTGGGCATCGCCATCCTTGAGTCGAGC
Source organism: Bradymonadaceae bacterium (assembly GCA_041601915.1). GTDB lineage: Bacteria > Myxococcota_A > Bradymonadia > Bradymonadales > Bradymonadaceae > JBFIHF01. The sequence continues at coordinate 55,740 of JBFIHF010000004.1, read as the reverse complement.
GAAGACTGTCCCGATCTCCCCCAGTGCGCGGGTCTTAGCGCCTGGCCATCCGCGCCCACCGTCGAGATGACAACTGACGAATCGCTGGTCGCACCGCCACTCGAGGCAGGTGCTCGTCCCATGTGCGGTACGAGTCGGTGTGCTGGAGCAGGAGTTGAGTTGGCGAAACGTCTCGTCGTGCGCGGCGAGCGAGATCTTCGGGACCACCGAACAACCGGCCCCGCCTTCGATTGGCGAGTTGCCATCATGCAGGGGAGCGAGGTGGAGATACGGGATCGGCGCGAAGGGTTCGCACATCGCGCCGCCGTCCAGCAGCCGAAAGCTGGTCGTCGCGAGGGCGGCGAGGTCCGGGTACAAACAGCGCAGAGACATGGCGGCCAGCCCTCCCGGACCATGACCGACGGCAAAGACTCGGCCCGGGTCGATGCAGAGCTGCCGCATCGTCGATTCGAGGTCCTGCACCGCCTCGCGGACCTTCGCGACCGGCCAACCGGCGAGTCGACCGGCGGACGGGGCGATGATCACGAACCCTCGCTCGTCGGCGATCCGGTCGAGCTTCGTCTCGTCGAGAATGTCGACGGGGCCCTGCGCATCCTGATGGAACAGGACCACCAGCGGATGACGACGCTCGGGCGCGTAGTTCTTCGGGATATGGGCTCGCCACTTTCGACTGGTGAGGTCCATCAGCTCCGACAGCACGCCGCGCCCGCGAAACGGGGGATCGGCACCGCATCCGTCGGACTCGGAGTCCGCGACCGCGAGGGCGCCCACGTCGGGTGGGCTCAGCTCCGGTGGCGGCACGGACTGTGGCAGAGCGACCTCGCGGACGAGGCTCGCACCGGTCACGAGATTGGCGCGAACGACGGGCGGTTGCGTGCCGCGCGACACGATCTTGGCGATCTGAACGCCGATGACCGCGGCGAGGGCGAGCGCGATGACCGCGACGAGCGGGCGCGGTATCTCGCGCAGAGTGCCCGTGACGCGTTGTCGGGTTGTGAGGCGTCGGCGCGCTGGACCTGGTTCCACGCCAGGCACGGACGCCCACGCTTCGGGCGGCGGCAGGTCGCGCAGCTCCGCCAGCACGGCCTCGGCGCTGGCGTATCGATCCGCGAGGTCGCGGGCCGACATGCGCGCGACGACCGCCGCCAGCGGGCCCATGCGTTCGAGGGCCGGGGTGCTGAAGACGTGACCGGTGGCCAGTCGGTCGAGTTGGTCGGCCCACCGATTGCCCTGCAGCGCGTCGCGCCCCATCAGCATCTCGAAGGCGACGATGCCGAGGCTGTAGATGTCCGACGCCGGTGTCAGGGCGCGATTCGTGAGCTGCTCTGGCGACATGTAGCGCGGGGTCCCAATGATCTCGCCTGACCTCGTGATCGCGGGCCCGGACTGGTCGAACGCGCGCGCGATGCCAAAGTCGAGCAACTTCACGGTGAGCCCGGTGTCGGGATCGTCGAAGACACGGATGTTTTCGGGCTTGAGGTCGCGGTGAAGCAATCCGGCGGTGTGCGCTTCGCGCAGCGACTCGAGGAGCTGCACGAGAATCTTGGTTGTCGTCGCAGGATCGAGGGCGCCCGAGTTCTCGATCAACGCGGAGAGGTCCTCGCCGGGCACATGCTCGAACACGATGTAGAGCAGTCCCGTAGCGCTCGTCCCAAAGTCGTACATCGTGACGGTCGCGGGGGACCGCAGATTTGCGATGATCCGCGCCTCGCGCGTGAACCGCGCCTTGGTCGTCGGGGGATACCCGCCGCGTTCTGGAGTAAGGATTTTCACGGCACAGGTTCGCGCGGTGGCGCGGTCCAAGGCTCGGTACACGGTACTCATCCCACCGCTGCCAAGCACGTCCTGCAGCTCGTAGCGCTCATCAAACAGGTCGCCGCGTTCGGGTAACTGCATGACTCGACTCTAGTTGGACCGTCGACAGTGTAGCAGAACGGGCGAGCTCACTTGTCGAGCCGCGCAAAGAACTCGCCGATCTGCTTGGTCGCTTCGAACGGACCGGCTGGTGGGTCGCAGTTCAGGACGTCGAACTCGTGCATGTCACCGACGCCGCCGGGCCAGCCATGCCCGCCGTGCGACTGACAACTCTGGGTCTCCACCGCGCAGCCGTCCCAGCGGTAACAGTCGCCGGCTTCGCTGTGGAAGATGCGCTGGCGCTTGCCGCGGCAGTCGTTGCGCTTTGCCCAGCGGGCCTCGGCTTCGTCCAACGAGATCTTGGGGATCCGGCCGCACGCGAGACCGCCGTTGATCGGCATCCGCGTCCCTTTCGTCGCGTTCACCTGCAGGTGGGCCACGGCGCGATCGTTCGGACACAGAAAATGGAGATGCTCGGAGCGGTACGACGTCGTGACGACCGCTGAGATCCATGGTTTGCAAGCCAATCGTTCCGCGGCACCACCGCCGCTGCCGTGACCGACGGCGAAAATCCGGCTGTCGTCGATGCAGAGTGCCTTGGCGGTGTCGACCATCATCAACTCGACGTCGGCGATGTCGGCCTCGGTGCGCCAGGCGAGCTTGCCCGAGCTCGACGGGACGACGACGATCAGGTCGTGCGATTCGGCGAGCGTCGCGAAGTTGGACTGGACCATCACCTGACCGGCTGTCTGTAGGTCTTGGTGGAACAAGAACACCAGCGCGTGCCGATGAGTCGGGTCGTACTTGCGCGGCACATAGGTCGGCCACGTCAGCATGCTGAGGTCATCGACGTGGGACAGCGTGCCAGCGCCGCGAAAAGGCGGCGCTTTGCCACAACCTGAGGGTATCGCCGCGTCGAGCATCAAATCTGGGGCGGCCTGCCCGGCGTCGTCGGGTGCGGGGGGCGTGGCGACCGGCTGCACGATCGCTGGTCGCACGACCCGCACAGCCCGATAGGCGGGGGCGGTGTTCGAGTCGGCCTGTCGCACGACGTAGATGCCAAACGCCAGTGCGCCCACGAGCAGCACGAGGGTGGCGGCAACGGCGGCCTTGACCCAGACACGGCGCGCGTCCTCGCGTTCGACGATGCGCGCCAGGGAGACGCTCTCCGAGGACCGCGCCGCGGCCGCCGGTACGGCGGCCAACCGGTCGAGCGCGGCGAGCACTTCGTCCGCACTCTGAAATCGTCGGTCGGGGTCGATCGCACACATCTGACCGATCACGGCCATGAGGCCCGGGTCAACCGTTTTCAGAATCGGCTGGCCCATCAGATGACCCGACTGCAGCCGATCGATCTGGTGGCCGACGCTGGAGCCGGCCAGGACGTCGGCACCGGCCAGCAGCTCCAGCGCCAGCAGTCCGAGGCTGTACAGGTCGGAGGCCGGCGAAAGCTCGCGGTTCGTGAGTTGTTCGGGCGCCATGTACCGGGGCGTCCCCACGAGTGCTCCGGCCTTGGTGATGGCCGACTCGCCCAGCGGCCGGGCGACGCCGAAATCGAGCAACTTCACGTTCCACGGGTCACCGAGGTACTCGAACACCCGGACGTTTTCGGGCTTCACATCGCGATGCAGCAGACCGAGTCGATGGGCCTCTCGCAGCGATGACAGGAGCTGGCGCAGGATGCGAATCACGACCTCGGGCGCCAAGCGGCCCTGGGCCCTCACAATGTCGGAGAGGTCCTGGCCGGGCAGGTGTTCGAAGACCATGAACAGCAGCCCGTCCGGCGACTCGCCGAAGTCGAATAGTCGGATCGTGTGGGGGTCGCGCAATTGGCCGAGCATCTTGACCTCGCGCGCGAACCGCGCGCGCAGTGCCGGCGAGTAGGCGCCCCGCTCGTCGGCGGTGGCGATCTTGAGCGCGACGGCTCGGTCGGACGCATCGAACGCCGCGAACACCGTCGCGAACCCACCGGTTCCGAGAACTTCGGCGACGCGGTAACGGCCCGCGAACACCTCACCAGGCTGTGGGAATCTCATCACCCGTGGGCTCCAAGGAGCTGAAGAACGCCCACAGTTTCGCAGTACCGGGGAAGTCGATGCCCTCGCGCGGGTCGCACCCGAGGATGTCGGTCTCCGGCAGGTCGGAACCGGGCCAGGTGTGACCGCCACGGAGGTGACACGACACGAACGGTTTCTCGCACTCCCAACTCAAGCAGACGTGCCCGTTGTCCTTGTCCGTTTCCCTGGGCGAACCCGTGCACTTGTTCCGCTGTCGCCAGATCTTCTCCCACTTGCTCAGGGCGATCTTGCGCATGCCGCCGCAGCCGGGCTTGTTGTCGAGTCGCACCCGCGTGCTGTCCATCGCGGCGTAGTGCAAGTGTGGCACCGCGTCCGCGGGTTCGCAGGAGAAGTCCGTGCTGTTGAGGCGAAACGCATTGGTCGCGATGCCTGCAGCCCATGGGCGGCACGAAAGCAGGCTCGCCGCATACCCGCCGACACCGTGCCCCACGACGAAGATGCGACCGGGATCAAGGCACAGCGTGTCGAAGGTCGTCGCCATGATCGTCGGCACCAGTTCGAGATCGGCCGCGCTTCGCCACGCCACGTTGCCTCCGTCGGGCGCGATCACCACCACACCGGCTTCGTCGGCCAGCTCATCGAACCCCGTCTGCGCGATGATCTCCTTGCCCGATCGCAGCGCCTGATGAAACACCACGATCACGGGGTGTTTGACGTCGGGCTTGTAGCCGGCGGGGACCGTGACGGTCCAGTGGTACTTCGTGAGCCCACTGGGGGTGCTCATACTCAGAGACGAGGTGCCGACGAACGGCGGGTCCTGTCCGCAGCCACCCTGTCGCGGTTCGGCGGTCGGCGCCGCGTCCACGGGGTCGAGTGTGGCCGCATCGTCGGTAGGGCTGGGCGTGTTCGCAAGAGGGTTCGCGGGAGCCGGCGCCCGGACGATCATCGACAAGTCACGCTGCGGCGCTGGCGGACTCGGCGCCACCTCCTCCCCGCGCTGTGCGTACAGGCCGACGAGTATGGCGAGAGCGGCAGCGACCAGCGCGCCGACGGCGTAACCGAGCCATGTCGGTGCCGACCCCGAGCGCCGGACCGGCGGGGCGCTGACCGTTGGAGACGGTGCGGCGCTGACCGGGAGAGCCGGCGCGCTGGGCGGCCGCGCGATCGGTCGGGCGCCGATCGACGCGAGGGCCTCCAGCGCCTGCGATGCGTTCTGGTAGCGTGCGGCGGGCTCGCGTGCGCACATGCGCGCAATGACGATGTCCAAGGCGGAGGTGTCCCCACTGTCGGTCGCGAACACGTGGCCGTCCGCCAGGCGGTCGAACTGGTCGCCCAGCCCTTTACCGTGCAGCGCATCGGTGCCTTGCAGCATCTCAAAGGCCACCATGCCGACGCTGTACAGATCGGAGGCCGGGCCGAGCACGCCATCCGTCAATTGCTCGGGTGACATGTACCGCAGCGTTCCGACCAGTTCCCCCTGGCGCGTGACGTCGAAGCCGTCCGGTCGCGCCGCTTTTGCGATCCCGAAGTCGATGAGCTTCACGCGCAGCGGGTCACCCATGTACGTGAACACGCGGACGTTGTCCGGCTTGATGTCGCGATGAAGCAGGCCCAGGGCGTGCGCCTCACGCAGCGCCTCCAGGATCTGGCGGGTCACGTGAATCACGGCGGTCGGCTCGAGCTTGCCGACTTCTGCGATCAAGGCGGCGAGGTCGCGGCCCGGCACGTACTCGAACACGAGGAACCGCAGCCCGGCGGTGGTGGTCCCGTACGCGAACAGCGTGACGCTGTGGGGGTCGCGAAGTTGAGACAGCGCGCGAACCTCGCGATCGTAGCGCGCCACCGTGTCGGGCGCATACCCGCCGTCGCCCGGCTTCAGGATCTTGACCGCGACTTCGCGTCCCGCACTGCCGCGCTCGGTGGCGCGAAACACCACGGCGAATCCCCCCTCGCCGAGGACTTCGTGCAGCTCATACGTCCCGTCGTGGAACGACTCGCCTGGTTGGGGAAAAGGCATCGCGCCATCCTACGCGCCGGGGCGCTCCTCAGCCAGCGAGGCCGTCAAAGAAGCGCCAGATCGTCTCGGTGGCGGGGAAGTCTTTGAGCTCGTCTTGGCAGTCGCCCGTCGCGTCCCACTCTTGCATCTGGCTGCCCGGCCATCCGTAGCCGCCGTCGATGTGACAGCTCACGAACGGGGCGGTGCACGCGTATCTCCGGCAGACTCCGTTCTCTGATTTTCCGAAGAGTTGAGGCGAGTCGGAGCACTGATTGCGGGTCAGCCACTTGCTCTCCTGTGCTTCGAGCGAAATCGGCTGCGCGTCGACGGAACAGGCCGTCCCGCCTTCCTTCAACATGCGTTTGCTGTGAATCGGAGTCATGTAGAGCGAGGGCTTCGGCGTGTCGCACGGAAACTCTGGTTTGTTGGACCGAAAGCCGTTGCTCGCCACCGCCGCGATCCAGGGCTCGCAGGACAAGTTCTCGATCGCGAATCCGCCCGAACCATGTCCCACCGCGTAGATTCGGGCCTCGTCGATGCACAACTTCCGACTCACCTCGTTGACATAGTTTTGAATGACTTTGACGTCGTCGTGCTTGCGCCAAACCCAGAACTTGCTGCCGTGGTAGTCCGGCGCGAGCACGATGAAGTTCTTCTCCTCGGCCAGCTCGTTGAACGAAGTTTGTTTCAAAATGTCGTCGCTGCTTCGTGCGTCCTGGTGAAAGAGGAGCACGAGCGGGTGCTTCTCTGTGGGCTCGTAGCTGGTCGGCACGTAGAGCGGGAGGTTGCGCGCGGTGGGGTCGTGTCCGCGGAACAGACTTCCGTCGCTGAGCAACTTGACCTTCTTTCCGCAGCCGCTGCTGCCCCCCAGTACCGCCATGCCGAGGTCGGGTTGCGGAATGTGAGCTTCGGAGAGGCGCCGCGACGCGTTCGTCGGTTGGGCGGCCTGCTTCTTGATCATCTCGCCGACCGCGATTCGTCGCTCGCGTTCTTCGCGCTCCTTGTCCTGCTTGGCGCCGGACCAGATATACCAGCCGCCGACGCCCACGAGGGAGACGAGCAACAGGGCGAGCATCGCGAGGGCGGCGATCGGCGGCAGGCTGATTCGCGGCCGCGTGGGCACCGATACGGTCGGCCGCATCGGTCGGGGCGGGATCACGGTCGTCGCCGGACGCGGCACCGGTCCGTCATAGGAGTCTCGACGCGCGAGCTGCTCGAGGGCGCGCACCACGGCGTCGACGTTGGGGTACCGGTCGGCGGGTGCCCGTGCGGTCATCTTCTGAACGATCGCCTGCAATCCGGGCTCGATGCGCTGCACCTCATCGATGTTGAAGACGTGGCCGGTCACGAGCCGATCGAACTGGTCTGCCCAGCGATTCCCTTGCAGCTTCGCGGACCCGGTCAGCATCTCCAGCGCGACGAGCCCCAGACTGTACAGGTCCGACGCCGGCGAGAGTTCGCCGTCGACGAGCTGTTCGGGCGACATGTAGCGCGGTGTGCCGATCAGCTCGCCCTGCTTGGTGATTGCGGAGGCCGGCGCCTGATAGACGGGGCGGGCGAGCCCGAAGTCGAGGACCTTCACGTGGTACGGATCGCCGAGGTGCTCGTAGATCCGTATGTTCTCGGGCTTGATGTCTCGATGCAGGAGCCCCCGCGCGTGGGCCTCGCTGAGTGAGGTCAGCACTTGCAGCATGATGTGGATGACAACCGAGGGCGCGAGGCGCTTCTCGGCGACCAACACCTGGGACAGGTCGCGGCCGGGCACATGTTCGAAGATCATGAACATGAGGCCATCGCTGGTCCGGCCGTAGTCGTGCAGCGTCACCGTGTGCGCGGCGGTCAGCTGCGCGATGACCTTGATCTCGCGCGCAAACCGCGACTCGATGTCTTGGGAGTAGCGCCCGTCGTGCTGCTTGAGGACCTTGATCGCCACGACACGCTCCGTGCCGAGGTCCGTCGCCTTGAACACCGTCGCGAAGCCGCCCTCGCCCAGAATCGCCTCCAGTCGATAGCGCTCGGCGAAGATGTCATTTGGGGCAGGCCAACTCATGGCGCCAGTCTAGAGCCAGAGCGCGTGTTCAACCAGAAACCGAGTCAAAGAACTCCCACACGATCTTGGAGATCGGGAGCGTCATCGCTCCGCCGTCGCAGTCCTGGAGGTCGGCGGCGCGGCGTGTTTGCCCGGGCCAACGATGTCCGCCGCTGGCCCGGCAGCTCACGAACGACGCCTCGCAGCTCCAACGCGAGCACTTGCCGCCGTCGAGCCGCACGGTGTCTTTGCGCGTGGTGCATTCGTTGCGCGTGCGCCACCGATCTTCGAAGTCGGCCAGCGACACCTTGCCGACCCCGCAGTTTGAGCCGCCCTCGATCGGGTCATAGCCGTCCTTGAGCGGCGCGATATGCAGGTACGGGATGGGCGGGGCGGGGTCGCAGAAGCGCTCGCCGATCTCGGGGCGGTGCGAGCTGCTGGCGGCGGCCTGGATCGCCATCACGCAAGGCAGTCGCTCGACGGCGCGCCCGCCCGTGCTGTGGCCGAACGCGAGGACGCGGCGGTCGTCGAGGCACAGCTGCTGTGCGGACAAGTCGTAGACCGCTTTGGCGTCGCGAACCTCGTCAAAGCCGCGCCACGCACGGATTTCATGGTCCTGCGGAACCAGAATCACGATGTTTCGCTGGTCTGCGTACGTCTCGAACCCGGTCAGATCCAGCGACGCGGCGGGCGACTCGAGGTCCTCGTGAAACAGCATCAGCACCTGGTGGCGGACGTTCGGGTCGTACGCACGGGGGATGAATGCGACCCACGACACTTTTTCAAGGCCCGTAATCTCGGTCAGCGCACCGCGCCCGCTGAACGGCGCGCGGCGACCGCACCCGTCCACGCTGTTCGCTGGCGCGGCAGGGCTCGCGTCCGCGGAGCCCACGTCCGCGGAGTGGAGTTGCTGGGGAGGCGGCGCCGGTCGAGTTGTGACCCGCCGGGCAACGGGGGGAGGCGGCGCGGGTTCGTCCTCGCGCTTGAGCAGCGCGATCGCGAGCCCCACGAGCACGGCCACGGCGCAGGCCAGTGCGATCCACGGCCACCGCGCAGACTTCGGCGCGGCCTCGATCGTTTCGGTGGGAACTCGTGGTGCCACAGGCCGGACCGGCCGGGGCGGCTCCGGGGGCTCCAACGCCACGATCGCGGACACCGGAAGCAGCGCGGGCAGCGGCTCGGTGGGGCGTTCGTGCAGCGCGACGAGCACGTCGTCGGCCGTGGCGAATCGTGCGCTGGGTTCGTGCTGCAGAAGCCGGTCCACGATCGCGCGCATCTTGGGACTCACGGGGGCGTCGTGCGGAATCCGCAGGGCCTCCTTTCCCGTCAGGCGCGGCAGCTGGTCGTTGAGCGAACTGCCGGGCAGCGCCGCCCGGCCGAGCAGCATCTCGAACGTCACGAGGCCGAGACTGTACAGATCGGACCGTGGGTCGAGCTCGCGCTCAAACAGCTGCTCGGGCGCCATGTAGCGCGGGCTTCCGACCAGCATGCCCTGCGCGGTGATCTCGGCGCCGGTCGTCTTCGTCGGCTTGGCGATTCCGAAATCGAGGACCTTCACGCAGAGCGGGTCGCCGCCGTACTCGTAGATGCGAATGTTGTGGGGTTTGATATCGCGGTGCAGCAGACTCTGGCGATGTGCCTCGCGCAGCGACTGCAGGACCTGGTCGAGGATGCGCGCGACCGACGCTTCGGGGATCGTGCCCTCCTTGCGCAGCACGTCGACGAGGTCGCGGCCGTCGATGAACTCGAAGACGAGGTAGAGCAGCCCTTCGTCGGTTTCGCCCCAGTCGTACAACGTGACCGTGTGCCGGTCCGTCAGATTGGCGATGATCCGGACTTCGCGATCGAAACGAGCCCGCGTTCCGGGGGCGTAGCCCGTCTCGGTCGGTTTGAGGACCTTGAGCGCCACGGCGCGGCCGAGCGCGATTTCGGTGGCGCCAAAGACGCGCGCAAAGCCGCCTTCGCCGAGCACCAGTTCGAGCTGATACTTCCCGAGAAACAGTTCATGTGCGTTGGGCAGTTGCATCTGACCGTCCGAGCACCGACCTCACCAGTCCGTGGGTTTGTAGTCCTTCAGAAACTGCCCCCAGACGTGGGTGCCGCTGTTGATGCCGTCGATGATCGGGTCCACGATCCGCGCGGCGCCGTCGACGATATCCAGCGGCGGGTGGAAACGATGCACCTCGCGTTTGAGTACCGCGAGCTGCGCCGGGTCCTCATCGGTGACCCAGCCGGTGTCCACGCTGTTCATGTGAATGCCGTCCTCGACGTAATCCGGTGCCGACGTGCGCGTCATCATGTTGAGGGAGGCCTTGGCCATGTTCGTGTGCGGATGTCGATCGGTCTTGAAGATGCGATAGAACTGCCCCTCCATCGCCGAGACGTTGACGATGTGCTTGTCGCGCGCCGGGGTCCGCAGCATCAGCGGCTTCAGGCGTGCGTTGATAATGAACGGCGCCACGGCGTTGACGAGGTGCACCTCGAGCATCTCGATGGTCGGCACGTCAGCGAGCTTGAGGCGCCAACTGTTGACCTCGCGCAGATCCACCTGCTGGAGGTCTTGATCGAGCTCGCCGGCCGGGAACAGGTGGTGACCGCGCTCGCGATCCTCGGCGAGCAACTCCACCTGGCTCATCAGCGCCGATGGCAACACGTCGGCGGTGCGCACCAGTGATTCGGCGTGGGGCAGGGCGGGTGTCAGCTCGGCGTCCAGCAGGTGGTCGTAGAATCCGGCGGGGCGTCGCACCGTCTGGCAGGCGTTGTTGATGATGAAGTCGAGGTGCGGCAGTCGATGGTTGAGGTCGCGGCACATCGACTCGACGCTCGGGGTGTGGCGCAGGTCGATGCCGTAGATTTCGAGCCGGTCACGCCAGCTGTCAAAGTCGGCTTCTGCGGCGTACCGGTTCGCCGCGTCGCGGGGAAACCGGGTCGTGACGATCACGCGACAGCCGCTGCGAAGAAGCAGGATCGCGGCCTGGAACCCGATCTTGACCCGCGAACCGGTCACGACGGCGATGCGCCCCGCGAGATCGGCGGTCTGGCCGCGCTTGTCGTAGTTGAAGTCCGCGCAGCTCAGACACATCTGGTCGTAGAAGTGATGGACGTCGTGGAACGGCGTGCGGCAGACGTAACACAGGCGCTCGGACTCCGTGGCCCCGAGGGGGGCTTCGACCGGCGCCGGCGTGTTCCAGCGGGGCGTTTCGAAGATCGGGCTCTCGCGCATCGCGCGAATGCCGGTCTGGTTGAGCAGCGCCTGATCGGCGTCGCGTTCGGTGACCTTCTTGTACTTCCGTTTCGCCTTGGCGAGGCGCTTTCGCGAGCTCGTATCCGGCCGCGCCACGAGACCGGCGGCGGTCAGAAACCGCACCCGCAGGTCGTCGTCGACGCCGGCCAACAGCCCTCGGTCTTCGTGCAGGGCCTCGAGCAGAAGGGTGGCCGCTTCGATTCGTTGCTCCATGTCATCACTCGTAGAGTTCATGTGCTCGCCCGCAGTTTCGAATTGAGCTGAGTCCGCAGGTCGTTCGACTTCACGCCTTCCGAGCCGACGAGCACAGCGAGGGCTTCCTGGTACGCTCGATGCGCGCGCGTGAGGTCCCCGCGGCCCCGCCACGCGTCGCCCGCCGTCGCCCACAGTTCCGCGAATTCGAACCCGCGCAGGTGGCGTTCGTGCGGGAGCAGCTCTTCCCACACTGCCGTCAGACCGTCCATCGCCGCGGTGACCGCGAGGAGCACTTCACCGTAGGCGACGACCAGCGGCAGCTCCGCGCCGGTGAGCACGCTCCGGATGAGGTCTCGGGCCTCTGCCGGCCGCGCGCGGGCGATGAGCAGCGCGGCCAGATTGAGCCGCGCTCCCTGGGCGCTCTCGACGGCGATGCGTTCGACGTGTCGCAGCGCTTCGTCGTAGTGCTTCTCGGCCAGATCGAACTCCCCGAGGCTGCGCTCGAGTTCGGCGAGCGAGTTCAGGGCGTGTCCGTGCGCCAGTCGGGCCCCACGGGCGTGCGCGAGCTCCACGGCGTCGACGAGTGCACGTCGGGCGTCGGCCGGCCGATCCAGCGCCATCAGCGCGTGGGCCAAGGTGACCAGCGCGGGCATGCGTGGGGCCGGCGCCGCGCCCTGGCCGGCGCGCTCGAGGTGTGGAAGCGCGGCTGCGGCGCGCCCCAACTGCAGCAAACACCAGCCGAGCCGATGGGCGATCCGGGTCCGCGAATCATCGTCGGCGGCCGACGCGAGCGCCGCTGCTCGCTCCGCGAGCAGCAGACCCGCCTCCAGGTCCCCGGCCGAACTCGCCAGTTGGCTACACGCATACAGGCCGTCCGCGATGAGCGCGTCGTGCCCGAGCGCCTCCGCGTCGGCGATTACGGCATCGACGATCTCGCGACTACGGTCCAGCTCGCCGTCGAACCGCGCCTCGTGGGCGAGGATCAGTCGATAGCGCAGCCTCGTCGCCACGGTCGCTGCGGGGTCGCCCTCGATGACCTGCCCGAGCCAGTGCGACAGGCTCTTGGCGATCGGCAGCATGCCTTCGCGGTACAGCTCGTAGCCGGCGTCCCACACGATAGCGGTGCCGGCCTCGAGATCGCCGCCCGAGATCATGTGCCGCGCCCGGATCGCGGCCACGGACAGCGAATCGGCGTTGTAGAGCGTCGCGGCGACGAGGTGCAGCGCCCGCACCTCCGCGGTGTGCGCCGGGTCGTTCAGCAGGGCTTGACGCAATGAACCGTGCACGAAGCGACATCCCTGGTGGTCGATCGAGAGCAGACCGCACCCCAGCAGTTTGTCGACCAGATTCGGCGGCCACACGATGTGAACGCGCTTGCACAACCGCTCCACCACATCGAGTTGCAGCGCGTCGCCGAGCACCGCGGCGGCGAGCAGCGCCCTCTGCTCGAGCTCGCTCAGCTGATCGCGGAGTCGTTGTCGCCACAGCTCATCAAGGTCGTCATCGGGCACGACGCCACGAGCGCGATACGCATGGACCAGCAATGTCGCCCGCAGCGCACTGCCGCGCGACTTCGCGACCACCGCCGCGCGTTCTGTCGCGGACAATTCCTGCTCCTTCAGAATCGACGTCAAGTCGCTCGCGGACAAGCTCGCGAGCGCGTAGTCGGTCGCGCCGGGCTTGCTGAGGAGCTCGCGCAGGCATCGCGATTCGTAGGGGAGGTTGGTGAGCGACTCGTCGCGCACGGTCAACACGAACAGGACCGGATGGGGGCAGCCACACAGCGCCGTGACGAGCTGCAGCAGTTCGAAGTCGTAGTGCGCGTCGTCGATCCAGATCACGAGTGGCCGGCGTGCGCCGAAGTGCGCGAGCACCCGCTCCACCACGAACACCGCGTCGGCAGACGCCGTCGGCAGTCCCTTCACGAGGTGGATGAGGAGTTCGTGGTCGACATCGCTGCCCTCGAGCAGCTCGGAGAGGCGCTCGGCCCGATCTCGTGGGGTGAGCCCCGCGACGCCCAACAGATGGCGCAGGGTGTCGGCGAGGGTCGAGGCGCCGCCACGCGTGTGGAGGAAGACGTGGTCGGCCGCGCCCACTTCGCAGGCGCGCTCGCAGATCCAGCGGGCCAACGCGCTCGTCCCGACCCCGTCCGCTCCTCGCAGAACGACGGCCCGCGACACGCCCTCACTCACGACACGCTTGAGCTGCGCCCAGATCGAATCGCGCTCGGCCTCCCGTCCGACCAGCGCGCCGCCGGCGCGTAGACGCCAGTCGGTAGGCATCGGCGGCCGATCGCCACCGAGATGAATCGTGGCGCCCAAGACCGACGTGCCGGGCACCGCGTCCTGCCGCCGGGTCGCCGCCGCCCAGATGTCGGGCACCGTCGGCAGATCCTCGGCGGCCCAGCCGATCGTGCGCGGCGCGTGCTCGTCCACGCCGCCCAGCGCCAGAAGCGCGTAGGCCGCGTCGGCCGCAAACGCGTACCGATCGGCGGGGGCGTAGGCCAACAGCTTACCCAGCCAGTCGTGAAACCCCGTCGGCACGTCGAATCGCGTGCCGTCGATCGGCGCGGGCCCGTTGCTGTGAGCCAGTGCGACGGCGACGCGGCTGTTCGAGCGAAACGGCAACTGTCCCGAAACCAACTCGTAGAGCATCGCGCCGAGGCTGAACAGGTCCGTCGCTCGCCCAAAGTCGCGCCAGCGACCGAGCAGTTGCTCCGGCGAGATGTAGGCGAGGGTGCCCGCCGCGGCCATCGGCACTTCGAAGGTGCCTTGTCGAAACCGACTCTTCGGAAACGCGATGCCGAAGTCCGTGAGCGCATACCGGACGGTGTCGGTCCCCATCACGAGGACGTTCGCGGGCTTGATGTCGCGATGGATGACGGCCCGCGCGTGGGAGTACATCAGCGCATCGAGCACCGAGAGCGCGAATTCCCGAAACGCCGACCACGTCGCGATGCGATTGCCTTGCAGGTGGCCGCCTTCGGCGAGCTCCATCGCCACCCACGGCACCCCCGGTTCGAGGCCGAGTTCCTGAGCCTCGTGCTCGCTCGCTTCGCCCCATGCGTACAGTTTGACGATGTTGGGGTGGTCGAGCCGCGCCATGAGATGAATCTCATCGTGCAACACCTGTGCGGGGAACTCGGAGCCCAGAATCTTGACCGCCGCGGGCTCGCCCGAGGCACCGGTCGCGCGCCACACCTCGCACATGCCGCCGCGGCCGAGGGAAGTGGACAGTAGATATGGGCCCAAGCGTCGCATGCCTAACAGCTTATCTCGCGTGGCTGACGAATGTCAGGCGAGTTTGCTTCCCGCGACGAGGCGCTCGCCGAAAAGCTCGCGCTGCCAGTTGAGCAACGGCACGACCGCCGACAGGTCGTCGACACTCGTCGGGTTCAGCTGGGCGATGTCGCCGATCGCGGTGCGAGATGCGACGAAGTCCACCGGAAGCCCGGTGCTTTCGGCCAGCGTGTGTCGAAGCTGGAGCAGCGCTTTCTCGCGCTGTTTTTCCTGCGGCGTTTGCCGCCGGCCACGCTCGCCGGTGCGCGGGCGCTTGATGGGAGGCGGTTCGGCGTCCCGCGCGTCGTTGATCACGGCGACGATGTCCTCGCCGTTGCGCCGGATCGTCTGCTTGCGCAGCCCTTTGGTCTTCTCCAGAGCGGCCAACGTCTGCGGGCGGTCGCGGGCGACGCGGACCAGCGCTGAGTTCTCGAAGATGTGCAGTGGCGCGCGATCCAGCTCGTCGCACAGTTCGTGGCGATACGTGTACAACGCCGCGCAGACCGCACGGCCCGGACCGTCGAGGTCCTTGGAGCCTTTCAGCTTGCGCCAATTCTCGGGGTCGAACTCGTTCGCTTCGTAGCGACTCTGCTCGACCGCGTACTCGCTGTGCTCCTGGAAGGCCTCCAGCCAGCCCTCGGTCTCGAGTTCGCCCAACAGTCGGTCGCGGAGGTCGAAGAGGTGGATGACGTCTTCCACGGCGTAGTCGCGCGCGGGGGCCGGGATCGGTCGCCGCGCCCAGTCGAAGCGCTGGTACTTCTTGTCGAGCTTGATCCCCGCCGTCTCCTGCAGCAGTGCGTTGAGACTGAACTTCTCGTAGCCCAGGAAGCGCGCCGCGAGCTGGGTATCGAAGATGTTGTTCGCCTCGATACCCCAGTCACGATCGAGCTCCGAGATGTCGTTGCGCGCCGAATGCATGATCTTGATGACCGCAGGGTCCTCGATCATCGCGAGCAGCGGGTCGAGCGCGTCGGCGTCGAGCGCCAACGGGTCGACGAGCAACGCCTCGTCGACCGTCGCGACCTGAATCAGCGCGACATACGGGCGGTAGGCGAAGAAATGATCGCTTTCGGTATCCACAGCCACGACGTCGCCGTCGCGAATGTTCGCGCAGAACTCGTCCAGCTGTTGGGGGTCGTCGATCCAGCGGTGTTCAATGGGCACGCGGCTCCTCAGGTTACTATCTCGCCACTCTTGAGTAGCCCTTGGCTCGCGTGCCCGCAACCGGCAACCCGCAAATGTGTGGCGCCTCGCGGGCTGGCGTTGTAGGGTCCACGCGTCGTTTTTGGAAGTATTGGAAGTAGCGTGACCCAACAAACACTTTCCGTCGACTTTGATGCGTTGGAGTCTGACCTCAACGAGCTGCGTGACGAGCTGCGGGCCGACGCGTCCGAGGCCGATGCGCGGCATCTGAAGCGCGTGGCGCTGTTTGGTCGCGCCGCCAGTGTGTTCGGCTGGGCGACGGCGTGGATCATCCCCAATCCGCTGACGATGTTCGCTCTCAGCGCGGGTGTCGTCGGTCGTTGGACAATGGTCGCGCACCACGTCACCCATCGTGGCTACGACAAGATTCCGGGCGTCCCGGCGCACATGACGTCGAAGAAGTTCGCGTCGACATGGTGGCGTCGATTCCTCGACTGGCCCGACGTCATCGATCCCGAGGCGTGGAAGCACGAGCACAATACGCTGCATCACTACAAGCTCAACGAGGTCCACGACCCGGACCAACCCGAGCACAACCTGCACTGGTTGCGCGACGCGAAGTTGCCGCTGTTCGTGAAGTACATCGTCGTCGGGTTCGCGATGCTGACGTGGCGCTGGGTCTACTACCCGCCGAACACGATGCGGGTCCTCTACGAAGCCGAAATGCGGCGGGCGAAAACCCCCGTCGAGATCGACCACAACGACATCCGAAATCTGCTGCCGTGGACGCGCCCGGGCCGGGACACGTGGTTCCGCTGTTTTCTGCCGTATCTGCTCATCCACTTCGTGCTGCTCCCGTTGCCTTTCCTGCTGATCAGCCCCGCCGCGTGGGCGTTTGCGCTGATCAACCGCATCGGCGCCGAGGTGATCTCGAACGTGCACACGTTCATCATCATCGTGCCCAGTCACGCCGGCGAGGACCTGTTCGTGTTTGACGACCCGATCAGCGGGCGCGGGGAGTTCTACTTCCGTCAGATCGCGGGCTCCGCGAACTACCGCACCGGCGGCTTCCTGAACGACTACATGCATGGCTGGCTCAACTATCAGATTGAGCACCACGTGTTCCCGGACATGTCGATGCTGCAGTACTGCAAGGCCCAGCCGCGCATCGAAGCGATCGCGCGCGACCATGGCGTGCCGTACGTCCAAGAGTCGGTCTGGCTCCGCCTGCGGCGGCTGGTGCGCGTGATGGTCGGCACGGACACGATGCCGCACTGGAGCGCCGCCCCGGACGTCGTGGACGAACCGGTGCGGTTGCACCCAACTCGCGTGCCCGCCCTGGTCGCGCTCGAGGCCTCCGCCGAGTGACGCGTCGACACGTGAAGCTCTTCGTCGGAACCGTCGTACTTCTCTACCTCGCCTATCTCGCGATCATCGTCGTGATGCAGGACCGCATCGTCTATCCGGGCGCGGGCTTCGCGTTTGAGGCACCGCCACCACCGCCGGGCGTGGAGCGGTGGGTGGAGACGACCGCGGTGGGCGAGGTGCACGCGTTCTTCGCGCCGGCCGACGCCGAAGGTGCACCGGGGGTCGTGCTGCTCCACGGAAACATGGAGGCCGCCGAGCACCTGTTTGGGTTGATGAGCGTTTATCGCCGCCGGGGATTCAGCGTGTTGGTGCCGGAGTACCGCGGATATCGTGGTGCTGCGGGCGCACCGACCGAAGAAGGCATCGCCTCGGACCTCGCCGTGTTCACAGCACGGTTTGAGGCGGATGCGCACGTCGATGAGGATCGCATCGTCTATCACGGTACATCGCTCGGTGGAGCGGTCGCGGGCGCGCTAGCGCGGCGACGCGCCCCCCGTGCCCTGATCCTGCAGTCGACGTTCACGTCGATCAGCGGGATCGCGCGGACCAGGCTTGCGCCGGGGTTCCTCGCCCGCGACCGCTACGACACCATCGGTCTGCTCGCCACGAGCGAGATCCCCGTCCTCATCCTGCACGGGACCGAGGATCCCGTCATCCCGGTCAGCCATGCACACGACAATGCCCACGCGACGCGCCATGGCACGCTGTTGTTGCTCCCGGGAGGGCACGGCATCCCGATCGGTGAAGAGTCCGCCAAGACCTACTGGCGCCAGATCTTCGAGTTCCTCGCCGCGAACGGGGTGAAGTGAGTCCTTGCCGAAGCGGCGGGTGGTCTAGCCGTAGCGTCGACGCAGCAACGTCTCCGTGAACAGCGCGCGGAGGTAGAAGCCACGCGGCTGGGTGAGGATCGCTTCGCCGCGATCATCGACACCCCAGGTCAACTGCGCGGCGTTCGCGCCTTTGGGGCGGACCTGGAGGATCTCCCCGTCGATTCCGCTCAGATCCCCGGCGCCGCCCTGGCGAATGGCGGCGAGATGGCCCTCCCAGTCGCGTCGCAGCAGCGCGAGCTCGTAGGCATCCGGCGTCCACAAGACGGATTGGCCGACCTGCCGGTCGGCTACCGGGATCGAGCGCTCGGCGAGGATCGGGACCCACAGGACGCAGCCGAGCTTCAAGCGCGTGGTCGAGCTCTCCCAGTCGACGTCGTCGGGCGCCGCGAGCGGCACCATCGTCACGTAGGTGCTCTCCAGCGGTCGTCCCGACCGATCGACGGGCAGCGTCTTGAGCTCCACGCCGAGGTGCGGGAAGTCGGGTTCGGCGGCGCTTCCCGCGGATGCCCCCAGGGCGCGCTCGATCAGCTGACCGACCCACCCCTTGTTGCTGCGTAGGTCGGCAGGCACCGGCTCATCGACCAGCGCTGCGACCTCGGCGAGCGTCCGACCCGCGATGCGGTCGGCTCGCCCGAGCAGCTCCTCAACGGTTTGCGGCGATGCGTTCACCTGATTCACGGAACTACTCGTCGCCGGTGTGCGGCGCGGCGTCCAGCGCGACGCCTGCGTCCACGCCCACGTCGACAAACGGGACCCAACTGCCGAGGTCGACCCCCGCACGCTGAACGAGCGCGGGCGGGATCGGTGGTGGCGGCGGCTCGCCCAGACTGAGCGCCGCGATCACCACGCCACCGATCGCCAACATCGCGATCGCGATCGCGAGCCACGGGGCTTCTGCGGGCTTGGAAGGTTCAGAGGTCAACGTTCGCTCCACGGATCTCAGGTCGACGAATAGAGCGCTCCGCGGTGGATATTGCAACCATCGCGCGGCTCAGACGCGGGAATAGCCGGCTCGTGTGCGGGACTTTCATCGAGCATGTGGAAACGAAACGTCATCGTCGCGGCCGGCCTCGCGGTGGCCCTCGCGGTCAGCGCCCATCAGCACGTCGTGTTCGCGAGCGCCGACCACATCGACGTGCCCGACACCGTCGTTCAGCGCGACGTCGCGATCGTTCTGGGCGCCGGGCTCAACGGCCCGGGCGTACCCGGGCCGGTGCTCGTCGACCGATTGCAGCTCGCCCTCGACCTTCATCGATCGGGCAAAGTTCAGAAGATCCTCGTCTCCGGCGATAACGACGGTCGCGGGCTCGACGAGGTCAACCCGATGCGGCGATGGCTGCTGGACCGCGGCGTCCCGTCCGCCGACGTCTACATGGACCACGCCGGCTTCCGCACCCACGATACGATGAGGCGCGCCGCGCATGTGTTCGAGGTGCGTAGCGCGATCGTCTGCACGCAGTCGTTTCACCTCGCGCGGTCGGTCTACCTTGCGCGCGGGGCCGGCATTGATGCGGTGGGGGTCGCGGCGCCCGAGGTGCAGTGGCGCGAGACGCGCTACGCCCACCTCCGCGAGGCTGCGGCGCGGATCAAGGCGGTCGCCGACGTGGCGTTCGACCGCGAACCGCGGTGGTTGGGGGAGCGGATTCCGATCGCGAGCGCGCCGTCGAGTGCGACGCACGACGCGAACAGTTGATCCGAAACTACAGCGAGTCGGGGTAGCAGACCGGGGAGGTCGATGCCGCGGCGGTGGTACCGCCGACGAAGCGCGTCTTCGACTGCGCGGAGGTCCCCGGCAGCTTCGCGCAGTTCGAGTTCGCGGCGGCGGGCTTGGACAGACAGGTCCCCGTCTCGCCGCCATCGATCGAGACGCAGAACGTCGGCGCGCGACCCGGGAAATCGTCGCAGTAGCCTTCACACGCCGTCGTGCAGAAGCCGGCCGGCGTACCGGCGTTGTCGTAGGTCAGGCAACGCGCCCCGCTGCCGAAGTCGCACGTCGCATCGTTTTCGCACACCGTGCCCGTCCACGCGAGATCGGTGAGGTCGTCGCTGTTCAACAGCGGGAACGTCGAGGCGTCGTCGAGGTTCACGAACGTGAACTCGTCGGTCTTGAGCCGGCTGATGATCTCATCGAGTGTGTTCGCGGTGTTCATGTGCACGTCGTGGAACAGCAAGATGCCGCCGTTCTTCTGGTGGGCTTGCTGCAGCACGAGTCCCACCATGTCGTTGCGCATCGAGTCGGGAACCCACTTGAACGTCGCGGGGTCACAGTACCCGACGCCCCCGCGGGAGCTGGCGAAGCACCAGTCCGCGGAATCGTTGTGCCAGCCCGTGACGCGATAGCCGAATGACTTCACAAGGTCGGCCGTCGCGCACGTCGATGAGCCAAAGGGAAAGCGGAAGTACACCGGGGGGGCGCCGGCATCCTCGATGACCTGGTGGGTGCGGTCGACCTCCTGTTCCACTTTCGCGAGATCCGTCGTCGTGCCCAAGTTCGTGTGGTTCTGGGAGTGATTGGCGAGGAGGTGGCCGTCGCTAAGGATGCGCGCGAGCGTGTCGCGCGCCGCCTGGGAGTTCACCCGGCTGCCGTTGATGAAGAACGTCGCCTTGATCCCATGTACCTTGAGCACATCGAGCACGATGTTCGTCGAACGCGGATCGGGGCCGTCATCAAACGTGAGCGCGATGCGCCCGCCGAAGCCGGAGCTGTCCGGTACGATGACGCCGGAACATCCCGCCGTGTCGCTCTTCCCGCTCGCGCGGGACTCGAAGGCCTCGCCCCACGCCTCGATCCCGCTGGAGTCATAGGCATCGTCGCCCATGACCACCGTGTCGTCGTCCGGGGAGTCCGAACCACAGCTCTGAAGGGGAAACGCCAGCAACAATGCGGCAACGGCAAATCGGTAGTTCATCAAGTGGGGCTCCACGAGTGCGAAGAACGGGAGTCTAGCACATTGGCCGTTCGACTCCATTTGCATGCGACGCGGAATTCTACGCACGAGTCGTGCCAGCCGCGCTGGGACCCCCAATGCCCCCCCGCAGGCCCTTTGCGGCTCCAAACCGGCAACTGCACTTGCCGATCCGGCCGGATCCAGCGACTGGTGTCGCCACTCGCTGCGGGTCAGAACCACGCTCGCCCCCCGGATTCCGGCGAATTCAGGCTGGCACGAGAATTGATAGTACCCGCGACGGTCGCAGGTCCTGGTGGAGCACAACAATGAAAACGAACTCTCGAAATACGTGGTTTCTCCTTCTTCTGGTCGGTCTGTTCGTCGGCTGCAGCACCGGCACGAACGATGACGACGGGATGCCGGACCGCGAAATCGACGAATGGGGGCGCCCGATTTTTGACGCTACGGGCGGTGACGAGATCGCACCCGGCAAAGACGACTCCATCACCGGACAGCGCGGCCTGCTGACGAGCTTCGACAGCGCCGCGACCGCGGTCTGGGAAGTCTCCAACGCGTGGACCGACACCACGACCCCGGCGGCGCGCAAGGCCGGTGTCGCGTGGGGCGAAGACAGCGGACTCACCTGGGACCAGAAGTACCAAGCGTGGGTCGACTCGATGGAGCAGATCGAGTCGGTCGGCGGCTACTACAACTCGAAGACCTTTCGCATGAAGACGCCGTGGGGGACCGAAGTCCCGTCGCCCACACTGGAGTGCGCGGAGACCGCGATCTTCCTGCGCATCACCTTCGCCAGTTGGTACAAGCTTCCGTTCTTCCTCGAAGCGCGCGACCGCGACGGGCGGATCTACGCCGGCCACTTCGGGATGCGGCGGGACAACGGCAAGTTCGGCAACATGCCGAACTTCAAGACCCGCTACAAAGACTTCAGCGACCAGACCGCGGCGGTGCTCAATGGCGGCACGTGGCCATCGGACCCCGAGCTGCGTGGAAAGAAGATCCCCGGATCATTTGACGACGCGCAGCCGCAGATCGGCGCGGGCCTGCATGCCGGCGACTACTTCGACCGCATCTTCCTCAACAAGCGCGTGGGGCACTTCACGATCCTCGCGCTGGCGTGGTTCGGTTCGGTGAACCTCGCGGACTCGTCCAATACGTTCAACCTCGCGCCGCAGGCTATCAAGCCAGGTGACGTGCTCCTCGAGCGCTGGCAGGCTCAGGGCATCGGTCACACCCTTGTCGTGATGCGCGCCGACGAAGTCGGCTCGACCGATCTCGGCGGCGAGGTCGTCACGCGTCTCGAGGTCGAGCTCGCCAGCGGCTCGATGCCGCGTCGCCAGCCCGTCTGGGAGACCGCGGGTGCCTCGAAGCGGTACTTCCTGCTCGATGAGACCGGCGGACCCGAACACGGCCGACTGGGCGGTGGCATCAAGCGCTGGCGAACGGCGAAGAACGTCGGCGGCCGCTGGACCAACATCGTGCCCGTCGAGTACGCGAGCCACTGGGTGAATTCGAGCTCCATCGCCGCGATCGAGGCACGACCGGCGCAGTTCGAAGCGATCCTGACCGAGCTGAACCCGCAGCAGAAGCGCGACGTGCTGCTGAACATCATCGACACGAAGCGCCAGCATCTGCGCCAGTTCCCGGCGAGCTGTTCGGCACGCATCAACCGCGAGGCGGCGTTCGAGAGCCTCTACGAGCTCATGGAAGCGCAGTTCGGGAAGAGCCAGGCCGAGGTCGACAGCGAGTACCGCCAGTTCGACGACTATGTGTTCGCGGAGCTCGAGTACAACAAGTCCAAGACCTGCTGTTGGAACCGCAGCACCAGTGCGATGTACGACATCGTCATGGATTACAACACCAAGGCCCAGGAGGCCGCGCAGGCATGCGCCCCCCCGACGGTCTTCATGAACCGCGCCGACAGTGGTGACGGCTTCAAACTGTTCCGCGACCACGCCGTATCGCTGGGCCGTGGCGCCGAGTGGGCGGCATGGACCGCCGACGAGAGCTGCCCCTGGCAGACGATTCCGACCGCGACGCTCGCCGCCGCCGAGCACACGGCATTCTGCGACCTCGACGGTAGCGGTGCCCCGCCGCCCGTTGACCCGCCGACCGGCGGCACGAACGTCGAGGTCGACTTCAGCACCGGCACGATCCCGGACAACGACACGAACGGCCTGAGCGTCTCGGCGAGCTCATCTGCGAGCGGCGAGCTGCTCGGCGTGGCCGTCGACGTCGACATCACCCACACGTGGAACGGCGACCTCGAGATCACGCTCGTGCATCCGGACGGAACGCGCGTGAAGCTGAAGTCATCGGACTCGAGCAGCGCCGACGACGTTCGGCAGCGGTTTGTGGTGGAGGGACTCGCGGGCAAAGCCGCTGGCGGGACGTTCAAACTGATTGTGCGCGATACCGCGGCACAAGACGTTGGAACCCTGAACTCGGCGAAGCTGATCCTGACCGTCTCTGAGTAGCCTGCTACCGCCGCACGCGCCCGAGCACGAGGGCCGCGAGCGCGAGCAGCGCCGCCAACATCCCGTCATTGGGGCCACGGACCGTGGAGCAGGCGGCGTCTTCGTCGCTGAGGCTCGCCGACGCGACGGGACAGACCGAGTGATCCCACTCTTGAGCCGCGAAGTACTCGTTGGCGTCGGTGCGGTCGGCCTCAGGCTCGAGATCGGCGGCCGTCGTGCCGTCGGGCGTCGTGGCGTCGCCGTCCCAGCGCGCCTCGACGCTGGAGTCCTCCTCGACGGTTCCGGGGCCTCGCGTGCCCTGCGGCGCATCGGGTGCGGTGATGTGGATGACGCCGCGCCCGACGTTGCCCTCGAGATCGATCGTTTCGGCTTCGACCTGGCCGGCCGCCGTGGTGCGCATGCCGTAGGCGTTCGTGTCCGCCCAGTCCGACCACGCCGAGGTCCCCGCCGCGGACACAAATCGCACGCGGTGGCGCAGCGATTCGTAGGGATCATGATCGTCCTCGGCTGCGATGCGAATTTGATCCTCGGCGCGCAGCAGTTGGACGCGCGGGCAGCCCGCGCAGGTCTCGGCGGCGCTGGCCGGCGAGGCAGAGAATGTGGCCACGGCGAGCGTGGCGAAAGCGAGGCTTCTCATCAGCGGGCCCTCGGCAGATGTCGTCGGTGTGAACAGAGCGCGTACGACAGGCGTGGGCGGTCTATTCAAAAAGAAATGTAAAACTTTTCGGACCCCGCGATCGACTTCGCGACGTCTGGCTCATTGACGCGGCCAGCCGAAGATCCGATCGTCCGGCGATGAAGTTTGTGGTCCCCGTCAGCCTCCGCGAGTATCCCGAGAGCGAGTCTAACGACCCGTTGTTCATCGCAGAGACGCTGAACCCGCCGTACGTCTCGGTCGCTTCGCCGGCCGCAGATGCGGCGCTCGCCGACATTCGGGACGTCGTGAAGCAGGCGCTCGAGCGCGCTCACCCGCGGATGATTGGTCAGAACTCGGGAGCCGCAATTCCGGCCATCACGCGCGACAGCGCGCCGCTGTACGGGACCGCAGCCTACGACTGGAACGCGAGCGCCAACGGCTGGGACATGGAGGACCAACTGTGCTTCGCGCCCGTGGACGTGCAGCGCCGCGAGCTCGAGGGCGGGCTCATCGAGCTCTCTCTGCCGCTGTTCGGCGCCTGGACGATCATCGATCCCGCCCAGCCCGCGAAGCGGAGCACCAAGGACGACGACCCTGAAGCGCCGACGGAGCCGGAGCCGATCGCGGTACGCGACCTCGCCGATGCGTTGCGCGTCGCCGGGCGCATGGTGTCCTTGCATCGCCCGACACCCAAGGAGATGACCGTCGTGGCGCTGGAGGTGGAGTTCGAGCCGCTGGACCTCGCTGGCGTCCCGATCCAGGCGATCTGGATGTCGGAGTTCGGCGACGACGATCTCGAGCTGCCCGACGCGTCGGGTCCGCCCCCCACCCCGACGCTCGACGAGGTCGCGCAGTGTTGGTCGAGCGCGACCCCGGCCGAAGGGAGCGACCGTGGCTTCGTGGAGTCGTTCGGGCGTGGAGCCACGATCGCGGAGCTCGAAGAGCTGTTGGACGGGCAGTTGCCCTCGGCGGTGGTGCTGGTGGGCCCGGCGCGGGTGGGGAAGACCGCGATCGTCAAGCATCTGGCCTGGCAGCGTATCCACGACCCGGCCAGCTCGACGCGGCGCCTCTGGTTCGCGGACGCGCCGCGCCTGACCTCGACCGATGCCTACAGCATGGATTGGCGCGAACAGTGCCGCGCGGCCGTCGCCGAACTCGAGGAGGTCGATGATGTGCTGTACCTCGGACGCCTGATCGAGGTGCTGGACGCGGGCAAGTACGTCGGCAGCGACTACAATCTCGCGCAGTTTCTCAAGCCGGTGCTGTCTGATCGGCGGATCCGAGTGATCGCGGAAGCGACGATCGAAGAGTGGAACGAGGTCGAACGGCGCGACGTTGGTTTCGCGCGCGCATTTACCGTCGTTCGCATTGAGGACCCGCGCGAGGAAGAGGCGCGGCTGGTGGTCAAGCAGGCTGTCGAGCGACTCGCGGCGCGCGAGGGCGTCACGGTGCCGTTGGACGCGATCAACCGGTCGTGGGCGCTGCAACGTCGGTTCTCACTGGATGGCAGCACCGTCGGTCGCACGATCGACTTCGTTCGGCGGTCGGTGCGCGTGGCGGCGAATGCGTTCCGCAAGACGATCATGCAAGTGGAGCTCGTCGAGGAGTTCTGCAAGTACACCGGGCTCCCGTCGATCCTGCTCATGGACGATCGGCAGCTCGACATCGATCGCGTGGCGATGACGATCGGCAGTCGGGTGTTGGGGCAGGACGAGGCCGTCCGCCGCGTGGCGGACGTCATCGGCATCACGAAGGCCGGGCTTTCGTCGCCGGACAAACCGCTGGGATCGTTCCTGTTCGTGGGGCCCACGGGGGTTGGCAAGACGGAGCTCGCACGCGCGCTCGCCGCGTACCTGTTCGGCGATGACGAGCGGCTCGTGCGGATCGACATGAGCGAGTACAGCCACTCCGACGCCTATTCGCGCCTCATTGGCGAGGGCCGCGAGGACGGTGATTTGACCGGACCGATCCGCCGGCAGCCGTTTTCGGTGATCTTGCTCGACGAGGTCGAGAAGGCCCATCCCGGGGTGTTCGACCTGCTGCTGCAAGTACTCGGCGAGGCGCGGCTGACCGACGTCAACGGGCGCATGACCGGCTTTCGGAACACGATCGTGATCATGACCAGCAACCTCGGCGTCGACTCGCTGCGCCCGGCGATCGGCTTCGGCGACGAGTCCGTGGCGGACGCGTGGGCCAGTCACTTCCGGCGCGAGGCGGAGCGCTTCTTTCGGCCGGAGTTCCTCGCGCGGATCGACCAGTTCATCCCGTTCCGTCCGCTCACCGAAGACGTGGTGCGGCGCATTGCACACCGGGAGGTCGCGCAGGTCTTCGACCGCGACGGGCTGCGCAGCCAGGACGTGGAGCTGGAGATCGATGACCGCGTGTACGAGTGGCTCGCGTCACGAGGGTGGGACCAGCGCTACGGGGCGCGGCCCCTGAAGCGTGTGATCGAGCAGGAGCTCGTCGCGGAGCTGTCGCGTCGCCTCGCCGATTCACGCCCGGCACTCGAAGCTGGAACGGCCCGCACGGTACGGGTGGGCGTGGGCGCGGGGCCGGTGCGCAAGGCGAACCTCGAGTGGAAGCTCGAGTTCGTATCTGGGCGACGTACGGACGCGTCGGCGCGCCGCGCGCTGCTCACCCAACTCGAGGAGATCGCGGACCTGCGACGACGCCTGCAGCGTTACATGGGCACCGTGGTGTTCGGGGACCTCGAGTGGCGCGTCGAGAACTTCGACGTGTCCAGTCAATCGAAGCAGTTCTGGGAGGACGGCCACGCCTCGGATCTCGCGACGGAGGCCGAGCACGCGCGCCGAGTCGTGGAGCCGGCCTACACGATCGCGACGGAGCTCGCCGCGATGGAGGACCTCGCCAACGAGGCGTACCACGGCCGGTCGTTCGCGCTGTCCGGCGACATCGACGAGCGCGTCGTGGAGCTGACGGAGCGCGTGCGTGCGGTCGTGTTGGAGATCCTGCGCGGGGCCTACGAAGACCCCGATCGCATCGCGTTGTTTCTGTATTGTCGCTCCGCGGACGATGCATGGCGTCGACAGCTCATCGGGTGGTACGCGGCCCGCGCGAAGAACAAGGACTGGAAGTTGAGCACCTGGCGTCCGAAGTCTGATCGTGACCTCGCCGGGATCGCGTGGGACGAGAGTCAGGCCTACGACGAGGCGCGCATCACCTGGGAGGAGACCCAGGAGTTCGCCGGCGACGTCATCGTGCTGTTGTTCGAGGGTTTTGCGGCTCGCCCGTTGTCGCGGCCCGAAGACGGCTTGCACCGGCTGATCTCCGCCGATGGCAACGCTTCGGTCGACGTCTGGGAGTTGGAAGAGTACGCCGGCTGGCCCTGGGCGCAGGCGATCGGGCCGATGAGCTCGCGGACCTACATCGCGCGCAGCTACAACTATCGCACCCGCGAAGTGACGATGCCCAACGCAGAGCCCGCGAAGCTCGATCCGGTCTACCCGTTCTCGACCCTCGAGGTGGCCCTCGAAGAACTGGCGTGGCGCATCACCGACAGTGAGTGGGAATGAAGCTCACGCTGCACATGTACGTCGCGCAACCGCGCAAAGGGCACTGGGAGGTCTCGATCCCGTGGGTCGCCGCTCTGGCCGAGCCGGCGCGCGGTCCCAGTCCGGCGCAGCTCAAAGAGGAGCTGATGTTTCGGGCGCTGGAGCTGATGCACGGCGAGCTGGGGGCCGAGGAAGTCGATCGGCTGGTGCCGCTGGCCCGGCCCTACCTGACGAGCATCTACCTCGATGTGCGGCGGAAGGTGGATATCGAGCGTCCCGAAGTGCACATGAACGCCACCACGCATGTCGTGGTGGGGACGTGGCCCGACGACCCGATCACGCGGCTGTGGCTGCCGCGGGTGCCCGGCACGTGCCTGGCGCTCAAGCGCGTCGACGACATGTATGCGGCGCTGAATTCATGGGCCCACGACTGGGCCAACGACAACGCGGCGGAGAACCTCGATCGACTGCAGTGCTCGTATGTGGGCCAGATTGAGGCGTTCGAGGTCGACCTCGGCTGGCCGAGCGGCCCGATGGTGGACGCGGCGCCGCCGGGCGGGCGACTGCGCCGGCCAGCCACGCTGCAGGAGGTCGCGACGAACCTGTCGCACCGCGCCGAAGACGGCACCCTGGGGCGGGCCTTCGGCCGCGAAAAGCTCGTCGAGGAGCTCGCCGAGGCGCTGATGAGTCCGCGCCCGCAGAACATCTGCCTCGTCGGGCCGCCTGGCGTGGGCAAGACCGCCCTGGTGCACGAGGCGGCACGCCGTGCGTTCGGACTGGCGGCGGCCTATCAGGAGCGGCGCGACATCTGGCAGACGAGCGGTGATCGCATCATCGCGGGCATGAGCATCATCGGCCAGTGGGAGCAGCGCACCGAGGCCTTGTGCCGGGAGCTGTCCGAGCGCGAGGACGTGCTCTACGTCGAGGACCTCTTGGGGCTCGTGCGCGCGGGGCGGACGAATCACGGCGACTCCAACGTGGCGAGGTTCATCGAGCCGTATCTAGAGCAAGACCGCTTCTCACTCATCGCCGAGGCGACCGAAGAGACGTGGGTGTGGGCCCGCAGCGATGCCCCCGGATTCGTCGACAAGTTTCGGCGAATTCAGGTCCCGGAGTTGTCCTATCGCGAGACGCTCGGCGTCGTGTCGGACCTGATCCGCGAGATCGAAGGCGGACACAACGTGCGATTCGCCGCCGACGGCGTCGAGACCCTGCTGCATCTCGCGCGGCGGTTCTTCCGCCACGAGGCGTTCCCCGGCAAGGCCGTCCGCCTCGTGCGGCAGTGTCAGCACGACGCGGTGCGGTTCGGCAACGACAACGCCGAAGGGGACGCGGTGCGTGTCGACCCCGAACGCGTCGCCAACGTCGTCCAGCGTCAAACCGGACTTCCGCCCACGATCCTGCGTCCCGGTTTCGGCCGAACGCTCGACGAGGTGCGCGCAGTGTTTGGCGGGCGCGTCTTCGGTCAGCCGCGCGCCGTGGAGGTCGTCTCGCGACTGGTCGTGGCGATCGAGCAGGGGTTGACGGACCCACAGCGGCCCCTCGCCGCGCTGCTGCTGGTCGGGCCGAGCGGCGTCGGAAAGACCGAGACCGCGAAGGCGCTCGCGCATGATCTGTTCGGCAGCGCCGATCGCATGGTTCGATTCGACATGAGCGAGTTCAGCGAGTCGACGGCGGTCACACGGCTCATCGGAACGCCGCGGCAACCCGACGGTGAATTGACGAGTAAGGTGCGGCTGCAGCCGTTCTGCGTGCTGTTGTTCGACGAGGTCGAGAAGGGGCACACGTTGGTGCTCGACCTGCTGCTGCAGCTCCTCGGTGATGGCCGACTGACCGACGCCGCGGGACGGACCGTCGACTTCCGCAACGCGATCGTCGTGATGACGAGCAATCTCGGGGCCTCGTCCGAGGACCGCTGGCTGGGCTTTCAGGACCAGGGACCCGCGGACCGCGCGCTGCACTACCGACGGGCCGCGGAGGACTTCTTCCGGCCGGAGCTCTTCAATCGCATCGACCACGTCATCCCGTACTCGCCGCTGGGGCCTGAGGCGCTGCGTCGGATCGCCAGGCGCACGCTCCAGAATCTGCTGGAGCGGCGCGGATTGCGGCAGGCGCAGGTGATGGTCGATGTCGACGAAGGGCTCATCGACTACCTCGTGAAACGCTCGATCGATCCGCGGTACGGCGCGCGAACGCTCGCCAACCGGATCGAACAGTTGCTCGTGGCGCCGCTGGCCCGAAAGCTGACCTCGTGGCGCGGCGGCGATTCGCTGACCCGGGTCATTATCTCGCCGTCCGACGACGGCGTGAGTCTGAGCCTCCACACGATCGAGCGCGCTCCGCGCGTCGGAACGCCTGTCGGGGAACCCAAGATTGGTGCGGAGCGCGAGGAGGTGCTCGAGGAGCTCGCCGCGATCACGGCGCAGACGGCGGAGTTCGCGGGCGACGGCCGGCGTACCAAGATCGTCGGCGACTACGACGAGCTGCTCGCCAAGATCAACACCCTCGGCAGTTCACATACCGACGCGCGTGCCCTCGCCGACGATCTGCGGCGCCATGAGGCGGTGCTGGACCGCTTGGGGCGGCTGGAGCGTCGCGTCGCCGGCCTCATGGACCCGCGCGGCACCGGCGAGTTCCTGCTCGCGGTGCAGACCGACGACCGGGAGCGCAAGGGCAAGGCGCACTGGTGGACCAAGGTCGCCAGCGAGCTGCGCACGGAGGTCCGGTGGATCGAGTGTCAGATGAGCGCCCTGGCCAGCGACGGAGTGAGCGGAAACACCCTCGTGATCGCGGGCCTCAGCGGACCGTACACGACGCTGCTGTTGCGGTGGGCCCGATGGGTCGAGACGCTGGACGTGGGGTTCGAGCTCGAGGCGCTGTGGGCGCATCGCACGGCAGACGGCGGCTGGAAGACGGGGCCGCCCGTCGATGGGGCCACGGCGGTGGCGGTCTCGTCGCTGTCCCCCGGCGTCGGCACGATGTTTGGCGCAATCACCGGGTACACGTGGAGTCCTCGGCCACCTTCGCATGGTCAACATGCCCTGGTCATGAGTCGCACCATGGAGGGTGGCGCCCACGAACCGGACGCCCTCATTCGTCGGCTGTCGATCGAGGTGATGCCGGACGACGAGCTGTTCGTCGAGTTCGTGGAGACCGGTGGTCAGTTCGAGGATGTCCGGATGCATCGCACGCACGCGATCCCCGAGGACCGTGGCTCGAATCTGCGCGACTTTGTCGTCGGCGTGGCGTTCAGCCGAATGACCGCGGTCAGTGAAAGGGGGCAGGATGGCTAAACTGGTCCGCGAAGTCGATATCGTCGTCGAACGGCAGTCGGCGTTTTGGTACGCCCGGGTCCTGGGGGACGAGGAGGTCGCGGCGATCGGCGAAACTCGCGAAGGCGTCGTCGCGAGCCTGCAGGGGGTCATCGAGCGCGTGCTTCGCAACGACTCGTCGCGGTACGACGACGCCGCGAAAACGGAGCTCGCCGTCGCGCGCCACGTCAAGATCACGGTGCCTGCGGCACGCATGGGCAGGCTCCTCGACCTCGATCTGCAGCTCTATGCGGTATGTACGACCAGCGACGAGGGCACGACGGTTCAGCTGCCTCAGCTCAGTGCACGTCTCCTGGTCAAAGACCCCGAGCAACTCGAGCTGATGTGCTCGGAGTGGGTGCGAGACTGCTACACGCTGGAGTCGCGGCTGCCGGCGCTGCTCACCTGTCTGCCGCCGCTCGTGGAGACCGTGAACGGAGAGGAGCGGCCGCGCTTCTTCGTCGAGCGGCTCAAGGTCCGGTTCCGTCCAGACCCGGCAACCGTCGCCGACGACGAGGACGATCTGGCGCCGACGCTCTCCGCGGTGGGTGACCCGATGCACCGTCGACTGAGTCGCAAGGACGCGCCGCGCGCGTTCGAGCGGCGCGCCGAGGTCGAGACCCTGCTGAACGCCCTGGCGGACTCCGCCGAGCGCAGCGTCTTGCTGATCGGACCGCCCGGAGTCGGTAAGACCGCGATCGTCCAGGAAGCCGTCCGGCGGATCATCGAACGCGACGCGCCCGAAACGTTGCTCGAGACGGGCGTATGGCAGATCAGCGGCGGGCGTCTGATGGCCGGGATGAAGTACCTCGGCCAGTGGCAAGAACGGGTGCTCGAACTGATCAGCGACGCCAAGCAAGTCGGCGCGATCTTGTTTGCCGAGAATCTCGTGGAGCTACTCGAGACGGCGGGCACCGAGAAGCACGCCGAGGGGATCCCGGGAATGCTGCTCCCGCACATCCTGTCCGGGGAGCTCGTGTTCATCACCGAGGCGCAACCCGAACAGCTCGCGCGGATCGAGCAAACGCAACCCAGTTTCCTCCGCGCGCTGCGTCGCCTCCCGGTCGACCCGCTCTCCGACGCGCAAACCGACGAAGTCCTCAACCGCGTCAGCTATCGCCTGGGGCGGCAGTTTGGTGTGCGCCTCTCCGAGGACACGCGGCAGCGAATCTTGGAGCTCACCGCGCGGTTCAAGGGAGCGTCGGAACTGCCCGGGCCAGCCGTCGAATTGGCCGAACGGATGGCTCGTACGCATCGCAAACAAGGGGTGATCAGCGACGGCGAGGAGCGTCCCTTCCTGCTGCCCGAACACGCCGTCGATGCGTACGCATCGCTCACGGGGCTGCCCATCGGCCTGCTCGACCCCGATGCGAAGTTTGCCGTCGACGAGGTCCGACAGTTCTTCGACGACAAAATTTTCGCCCAACCGGAGTCCGTCGACGCGATGGTGGACCTCGTGACCTGTGTGCGTGCCGGGCTCAACTCGCCGGCGCGCCCGCTCGGCAGCTTCCTCTTTCTCGGGCCGACGGGCGTCGGCAAGACGCAGACCGCGCTCACGCTGGCGGAGTACCTGTTTGGAAGCCCCGATCGGCTGGTGCGGTTCGACATGTCCGAGTATCAAGACGCATGGGCCGCAGGCCGCCTCGTCGGCCGATACCGGGGCGAGCGTGGCGAACTCGTCCGGCGCGTCCGTGAGCAGCCGTTCCTCGTGTTGTTGCTCGACGAGATCGAGAAGGCCCATTCGAACGTCTTCGACTTCCTGCTGCAGGTTCTGGGCGAGGGCCGCCTGACCGATGGGATGGGCCAAACGGTGTCGCTCACGAGTGCCGTGGTCGTGATGACCTCGAACCTCGGCGCCGGCGGACCACCCGCCCTCGGTTTTTCTGCCGGCGACGCGGCCAGCGATCGAGCGGCAGAGGTTTCCCACTACGTGGGCGCTGTGGAGAAGTTCTTTCGCCCGGAGTTCGTGGGCCGGATCGACAAAGTGATCCCGTTTCGCTCACTGGGTGCAGCGACCGCCCGCCAGCTCGTGGAACGCGCACTCCAGCAAGCGTTTGCGCGCGAGGGTCTGACGCGCCGTGGGATCCGCGTCCGCGCGACGGAGCAGGTCGTCGATTTCCTGATCCGCACCGGGTTTGACGAGCGCTACGGCGCTCGCCCGCTGAGGCGCGCCGTGGAGAACTACATCACCTCGCCGCTCGGCCAATTCCTTTCCCGCGAGAGTGGGATCGAGAACCTCGATCTCGTCTTCGAAATGAAGGATGGACTTCCGCATATCGACCTCGAATGAGAAACGCCCATTGGGGTATGTCGAGGCAACGGCCGTACGGAGACAATGGGCTAGCGTCGGCGAGGTTCATGCGGACGGGTCTTCCGGCCAGTCATGCCTGGGGTATCTGGCCCGAAGCTCCTTGCGCACTTCGGCGTACGTCGTCGACCAGAACGATTCGAGATCCTGGGTGATCTGCTGCGGACGCTGGTTTGGCGCTAAAAGATGCAGGGTCAGCGCGACCCGTCCGTCAGCAACCGTGGGCGTTCGCGTCTGGCCGAAAAACGACTGAATGCGCGCCGCGAGCACCGGTTGTAGCGGGTCGGTGTAGTCGACGGCGAAGCCGCGTCGCGACAGGATGATGCGGTCTGGTGCGTGTCGATCGATCGCCGCGAGCAGTGAGCCGTCGACGCACCGACGGTAGCTGGACCGGAAGCCCGCGCGTCGGAGGTCTGCGAACGACTTCGAGCCCCAGACGAGCTGCAACAGGAACTCCTCGTCGCGGGGGTCGGGTAGCGCGAGCTCCGGCATCCAGTGCCGTAGAAAGTCGATGCGCTGCAGGAAGCGTAACTCCGCCTTGTCCGGACCAAACGCGCGGCCGGGGTCCTTGCTCACTTCTGCCGCCAGCGCGCGCGCGAGCGCTTCCGCGGTCATGTCGGCTTGGGCGACCGACGCCTGGGATTCTTCGAGGACGAGCGTATCGAAGCGGCGAATCCGCCGCGCCACCAGCCGGTCGAGGTTCGGGTCGAACCGCACTTCCACGCGCTGTGAGAAGCGTTGCTGCGGCAACCAGCCGGCATCGACCTCGCACGCCTGGCGCGCGATGGCGCACTCGACGCCGTCCACGCGTGTCGTGCCAAAGACGGTCGTCGCGACGATGATCTTGGGGTCGCGGAGCAACGACTCACGCGCCAGCACGACCGAGCCCCCGCCGCTGAGTGCGTAACGCCGGCCGGTGGCGTGGAACGCGATGCGATCGGGAAATGCCGCCACGAGTGCGCGCGCGATCGCTTCATGGTCGGCCGCGCCGGAGACGTCCTCGGTCCATCGCCGCAGGTCGTTCGCGACCTGCAGGGTGTGGCGTGCGGCGGCGACGCTGACCCGCAGTCCGGCGGCGTGGCTCTGTTGCGTGGAGCCCGCGGCGACGTCTCGCAGGAGTTGTCCGCGCACGAGCGGATCGGACAGCGCGCCCGTCGCGTGTTCGTTGACCCCGGTCACCCAGTCCGATTCGCTCAGGCAGGCGGCGACGTCCGCGCCCAACGGGCCGAGTCCACGTGCCGCGACCAGGAAGCGCGCAATGCGCGGGTGCAGAGGCATCTGGGACAGCTGTTCACCGACCGCGGTCACCGAGTCTCCGTCCAGCGCGCCGAGCCCGCGCAGCGTCGCGGTCGCGGCGCTCAGACGCGACGGAGCCGGAGGCTCGTACCACGGGAACTGCGTCGCCGGGACCCCGGACCACCGCACGATGTCGAGGACCGGACCGCAGAGGTCGATGCGCTCGATCTCGGGTTCGTCGAACTCACGGCGGCGAAACTCGGAGGCGCGGGTCCACAGCCTCACCGAGCGCCCGGGTGCGGTTCGACCCGCGCGGCCCGCACGCTGTTTCGCCGAGGCGAGGCTCGTCTCGCCGAGCTCCAATCGGTCGAATCCGGAGCCCGTCGCGGCACGCGCGATGCGTACCAATCCGCTGTCAATGACCGCGGTCACCGCGGCGATCGTGAGAGACGTTTCCGCGATGTTGGTGGACAGGATCAGCTTACGGTTTGCGCTGGGGCCGAGCGCCGCGTCTTGCTCGGCGTCGGGCAGTCGGCCGTGCAGGCGGTGGATCTCGAGCCCCGGCAGCGACGCGCACGCCGAGCGACAGGCGTCGATCTCGCGCAGTCCCGGCAGGAACACCAGGATGTCGCCGCCGTCGTCGTCGTGCGCCGCCGTCAGGTCCGCGACGGCGCGTGCCACGCTCCGCCCGAGGTCGTCGGGGGCGGCGTCCAGCCACACGGTCGTGACGGGGTGGATCCGGCCGTCACTTCGCACCCTGTCGCACTCGAGGTAGTTCGCCACCGCGGCGGCGTCCAACGTCGCCGACATCACGACCACATGGAGGTCGTCGCGGACGCTGAGCAGCTCCTTCGCGAAGCCGATCGCGAGGTCCGTGTGGATGCTGCGCTCGTGGAACTCATCGAGCACGAGGATACCGACGTCGTCGAGAAACGGGTCCGTCAGGATGCGACGCGTCAGAATCCCCTCCGTCATCACCCACAGACGCGTCGTCGCGCTGCCGCGACGGTCCCAGCGGATCTGCCAGCCCACCTCGTCGCCGACGGTGCTGCCACGTTCGGAGGCGACGCGCTGGGCGATCGCTCGGGCCGCCACGCGGCGTGGTTCGAGCAGCAGGACCTGCTTGGAGGTGATGTGGGCGTCGAGCAGCGCCGCGGGCACCCGCGTGGACTTGCCCGCCCCCGGCGGCGCCTCGACCACGACACGTCGACGCGCACGCAACTGGTCGACGATCGCGGGCAGCACTTCGTCGATGGGCAGCGGTTCCACGTCAGTCGATCTTGTCGCCGTCGAGATGCAGCGTCTCCATCGTGGTCAGAAAGAGGCCAAAGTTCTCGACCTTGTACCCGGAGAGTTCGATCCGGCGGCGCACTTCGGCGAGCTGTTCCGGGGCCAAAACGTTGGCGAGGGCGTCGCGTTGGTCGTGCATCGACCACCACAGGTAGTCCGGCAGCAGTTCGATGACATCTTCGAGGTTCTCGCGCAGGAACCGGACGTTGATCTGTCGCGTCGACCGATACGGGTTGTAGCCGGGAAACTCCATCTTCACGCGCCCCGTGGCGACCTCACGGCCGAGGTGGTAGAACGCGCGATCGAAGCTGTAGGGCGACTGGCGTTGCTCGAACGGTCCGAAGTCGGACCCCGTGAGGTTCAGATCGAGCCGGTGCACGCGCTGCGCGAACTGGCGCAGTGCTTCGTGGCGTCCGCCGGCAGCCCCCGAGACGCAGGTGGGCTCGTAGCGGGGGATGAGCTCGTCGAGCACTACGGCCGGGGTGTAGGCCGGGAAATTGTCGTTCTGAAACCGAGAACGAAGATCGCGGTGATACTCCCGCAGAAACAGCCGATAGTCGAAGTCGTCGAACTGGATGCCCAGGGTGAGGGTCGTCCGAACGACTTGAATCGCGCCGGGTGGGGTCATGTCAGGAACTCATCCGCACTCGGAACATGTCTGAACCCTTCGAAGATATCTGAAACCCGCGGATCCAGAAAGCGTCCCGGACCGCACCTCAAGTGGTTCCCAGCAGTCGCATCGTCTCGAGGCTCGGGACGACGAGCTCGTTGCGTCCGAGCGTGATGAGGTCGTCCTGGGCGAACGAGTCGAGGAGCTCGCGCACCGTCGAGTCGGCGAGCCCGCTCACGCGTGCGAGGCCCCGCGCGCTGGGGCGGAAGTCTAGGTGCCCGCGCTCCCCGTTGCGATGGCCGACGGTGTCGACGACGTGTAGCAACGTATTCGCGAGCCGCAGCCTGGGCGGCGAGTACAGCAGCGAGGTCACGGGCATCGCCAGAGAGCGCCGTCGGACCACGCCGAGGCTCGCGCGCAGCTCGCCGAGCCGTCCGCTGGTCTCGGTGTCGAAAACGGTGCGGTCGATCGACGCGATGACGAGGTCGTCGTACGCGTGAAGGCGACAGATTTGTTCGCTCGACCCGAGTTCGCCAAACAGGTCGCCGGCCGACAATCGAACCCGCGCGTCGAACGTGCCGTCGGTCAGCTCCACGACCCCGGAGAGTACGATCTGCACCTCCGCGGGGTCCGCGCGCATCGAGACTTCGGCGCGGTGGCCCCAGCGCTCGACCCGTCCGATGTCACGGAGCCGTGCGTCCAGCCCATCGGTGCTGCGGAAGAGCTGGAGATTTCGGATGTACCAGAGTTTCGGTCGCATGCCGCAGTGTAGCGCGGGGCGCGGATCTGCGCACTTCAGTCGTCGGATTCGACCTCGGACCGCATCGTCTCGACGAGCGAGTCGAGTTGGTGGAGCTCGTGCTCGTACTCCGCGACGATGCGCTGCGCTTCATGAAGGGCGACGTGGCACGCCGCCACCGTGTCGCGGGCGCCCAGGGCGTCGGACTCGAGGTGAGGAAGGTCCGCGGGCTCCCCCTGTTCGACACGGCGTGCGTGCAAGGTCGCTTCGATGCGGCGCACTTTCTCCAGCGCCGCGTCGAGCAGGGATGTCGCGTCCGCTACACCGCTGTGGGCCGCGCCGAGGGCGAGCTCTGCGCTGTCACGCTCCGACACACGCATGTCGAGCGCGTTCGGCTGTCGGGGGTCGTCGGTCATGACACGCCTCGCGTGGGTCGTCGGCCACGCAAGCCGAGAGCGACGAGCAGGGCGCCCAGCAGAAGAATGATGCTCGTGAGGGTCGCGAGGACCGCCTGTGTGGCGCCCTTCGAGCCCGTCTGCAGTGCGAGGGGGCCGACGGTGATCTGCTCGAGCGGCGCAAGCTGCGCCGGTGAGGCGGCCTGCGTCATCAGGACTTCGACCGCACCCGGCTCGAGCCCCTCCACACCCCCACAGACCACTCGCCGCACATCGTCGTCGGTGATCGGGGACCCATCACCCGACCATCGCAGCACCACGCTGGCCCGCGTCTCGGCTTGCGGCGCGCGCGTACGGTTTTCGGGGAGCACGAGGTTCACGTGCGCATCGACGATCCCGTCGATCGACAGCAGGCTCCGCCGCACTTCCTGCGCGGTCGCGTACTGGATGCGCGCGCGCTCTTCGGCCGGTGACGGGACGAGCCGATCGCCGGGAAACGTCGCCGTGAACCCCTCGACCGTCGGTCGTGGCAGCCCACGTGTTTGCAGCGCGTTCATCGCGTGGACCGTCGTCCCGCGCGGCACTTCGACGGTGTAGCCGCGCCGATTCGCGTCAACCTTGTCGGCGTGAATCCCCGCCTCGTGCAGCGCCACCACGAGCTCGTTCGCCGTCTGCTCGTCGAGGTCGTGATACAGCCCCTCGCTGCACCCCACGCTGCCGGCGAGCAGCGCGGCGAGGATCAGATGTCTGGATGCGTTCATGATGGCCCGAAGTATTACGACCAGTCTGCGAGACTTCAAGAACTCCCGCGCCCCCCGTCCTCATTCTCGATCTTGGGCCGTCGATCTCGTCCGTCACCTGCCGTATCGTCGAGGAGGACGGCGAAGAGATCGTCGGTCAGAACCGACGTCAACTAATCAAAATCACTGTGGCCAAGTACTAGTGGCCCTTTGGGCGCTTCCACTCGAACGATCGTGGCATGTCCGGATCTTCGAGCAAGCTCGGTCGAATCCACCGGCTCGGCAGCTGCACCACGCGCCGGGACGCGGCGTCGAGGTACCACTTGTCGGGGCCGACGAGCATCGTCGCGACGCTCGGGGTGCCGCGTTTGACGGCGACACGCACGATCGGGCCCATCGACGTCTTCTGCAGCACGTGGTCGCCGACCGGCAGCAACACGGTCGCGGCGCACGGTGCGTCAAAGGCCCCGTCCACGCGCACGGCGCCCGCTTCGAGTCCACATTCGATGCGAACCTCGCCCACCTCGGCGCATCGCTGCGGCGCCGGCGCACGCTCCCGCGGGAAGAGGTCGCTCAGCATCGTGATCACGTGGTTGCGCGCCGAGCAGTTACCCTGGAAGT
This sequence comes from Bradymonadaceae bacterium, assembly GCA_041601915.1. Classification (GTDB taxonomy): domain Bacteria; phylum Myxococcota_A; class Bradymonadia; order Bradymonadales; family Bradymonadaceae; genus JBFIHF01. Next base: position 17,003 of record JBFIHF010000004.1, on the reverse strand, counting down.
CGTGACTTCGAGCAATCAGCTTCAGCGCAAAGGGATTCGGTTTGACCGCCACCGCGCGGTACAGGTGCGTGAGCGCGTCGTCGTACCGCGACTCGGCGTAGGCCCGGATTCCATCGCCATACAGCGCCGCATACCGGTCCTCAGCCTCGTCCGCGAAGGCGGAGCTTGCGGTGAGGAGAAGGCACACGATCGGGAGCAGGTACCGCATGATCAAAAGCTAGCAGATCGCGACCGCGGTTATTAGTCGCGGCGTCGGTACTTGTAGACCTCGACGCCTCGAAACGTCGCGACGAGCTCGCCGTGCGGGCCAATGAGGTCGATGTCGGTCAACGTGCGAGACCGGTTCGACGAGCGTTCGCGCAGCACCGCGGTGACGCGGTCGGCGTCGAACGGACGCAGCGCGCGGAAGTCCGCCACGCCAAGCGGTAGCGACAGGCCGTCGATGCGCTGACTCGTCCAGAGCACCGCCAGTTGCATCGCGCCGTCCAGCGCCGCGGGGTCGGTCCCCAGATGCGGCGTGGCCCAGCCGGCGCCCGTCGACGTCAGCGTCACCGCGCTCATGCCTTCGGTACCGGGGCGATGCACGTTCTCCAGCACTCGCAGGCTCGGGCCGTGAAACAGGAGCTGGCCGTCGTAGACGACCCCTTCGTAGGCCTCGTCGCTCGTCTGCGGAACGATGGACGCCTGTTCCGGCGCCGGGTGCGCGACCGCGGTCGCCGTGTAGCAGAGCTTTCCGTCCGCATCGCGAAGCTCGAGAAACGCGCGGTCGACGCCGTTCGTGGAGCGCTCGGCGTGGATCGTCAGCACCTCGCCTTCGTCGAGTTTGCGCAGCCGCACGCCGGCCTTCACCCGGACGTCGGTCAGCGCGAGGTCGTTGGCGCTGAACCACACCGCGACGGTGTCGACGAACAGCTCCAGCGCGCTCGCCAGCGGCAACACCGGCGTTCCGTCGATCTCGTGGTCTTTGAGGTACGGATGACTCTCCGTCGAGATGCGGACCTCGCGGTCGATGACCGTGGGGACCGACGGCTCGTGCTTCGCGTCGTCCATGTTCGCTTCGATGAGGCTGCCGACCACGATTTCGACGTCCGCGGAGTCGCCGAGGATCTCGTTGGCGAAGATCTGCGCACCGGCCTCCAGCCCGATCAGCGCGATGCCGCGCTCCTCGAACATCGCACGCAGGTCCGGTCCCACCATCCCGCCGTCCCATGGCCCCCACGCGATCGACTTGACCACGCAGTCGTCGCGGCGGCGCGCCTCGATCTGGGCGGACTTGTTCAGCACTTCGTTGGCCATCGCGTAGTCGGACTGGCCGACGTTGCCGGCTCGGCCCGCCACCGATGAGAACGCGCACAGCACCTTCAGCGAGTCCTGCGCCGTCGCCGCACACAGGGCCCAGAAGCCGCCGACCTTGGTGCCGAACACCTTGTCGTACTGCTCGTCGGTCTTGTCTTCCAGCCGGCGGTCCTCGATGACGCCCGCGCCGTGAACGACGCCGCGAATCGGGCCCCATTGGGCGCGCAGCGGCTCGAACGCGTCGCACAGGGCGTTGACGTCTCGGACGTCGACGCTGATGTACTGCGCCTGACCGCCCGCCGCGGCCACCGCTGCCAGCGTGGCGCGAATCTCTCGCGCCGCTGCAATCTTGCTCGCGCGCCAGCCGAGGTCCTTCGGGCTGATCGATTCGCCGGCCGCTTTGGCGCGCGCCAGCAGCGTACGCTTGACGACCGCGTCGTCGTTTTCGGCCTCCAGGACGTCGATATCGGGCAACGCGGAGCGCCCCAACAGGGCAAACTTGCCGCGCGTCCGTCGCGCGAGCTCGATGATGCAGGCCGCCGTGACGCCGCGCGCACCGCCGCTGACCACCACGAGATCCCCGGCCCCCAGCGGCGGCAACGCCCGCGGTGCGAGTCGCCCCGTCTCGAGGTCCACGCGTACGCGCTCACCATCGGGCCGCCCGATTTCGAGGTCCGCGCCACCGGCGAGGATCTCTTCGGCGAGCTCCTGCGCCAACGCGCCGACGTCGCGGTGTCCGGCGTCGAGGTCGATCGCGCGTGCCACCGCGAGCGGCCACTCCTGCGCCGCCGTCTTGGTGAGCCCCGCCAGCGCACCGAGCACCGCCTTGGTCGGCTCGCACCACTCGTCCAGCGCGAACCGCCCACCGGTGTCTTGCACCGTGGCGAAGTACCCGCCGGTCTTGGAAAACTTGGGCGCGACGATGCGTGCCGCGTCGAACGCGTCCTTCGCGATCGCCGACGACTCCTCGATCGAGGCGAAATCGCGCAACCCGCGCAGGTAGATGACGGCGTCGGTGTCCGGCTTTACCTTGGCGCCGGTGGAGCAGATCGTCGTCTCCAACCCCTGCGACTCGAGGGCCGCCGCGAGCGCCAACGCAACACCCTGACCGTCGTCGACGATCGTCACTTCCGCGCCGGGAGGCAGCGTATCGGGGCGTTGGTGAGGGAGCGGGGCCGCCACGGCGCGCAGCACGAAACGGTCCGGAAGGACGATCTCGCGGCGTTCCGCGGGGCGCGGCAGGGGTGTGGTGGGGATCGTGTCGACCTGGCTGCGGTCAACCAGCGGAGGCGCTACAGACTCGCTCGGACGTTTTTTTTTTCGTCGACCGCTTCGTTCATGAACTCGAGGATCTCGCGCAACGTGCCGAGTCCGGCCATGTCACTGCCGTCGACTTCGGGCAGCTCGGGCAGCGCCTCGTTGACCGCGGACAGGATCTCCACGCGCTTGATCGAGTCGATCCCAAGGTCTGCTTCGAGCTTCATGTCCAGCTCGAGCATCTCGGTCGGATACCCGGTCTTGTCGGAGACCGCGGCGAGCAACACCGTCTTGATGTCGCGCGTTCCGTTGGTCGCACCGTTTCGCGGCGCAGCAGCCACCGGCGGCGCAGGCGCCGTCGCGGGCGTCGGGGCATGCGACCCCAGGAACGTCACGATCTCGCCGAGCGTCTGCAGCTGTCCCATCGCGTTGCCGTCCATCTCGGGCAGCTCAGGGGCTTCTTCCTGCAGGGCGGAGAGAATCTCGACGCGCTTGATCGAATCGATCCCCAGATCCGACTCGAGCTGCATCTCGAGCTCGAGCATTTCGGCGGGATATCCGGTCTTGTCGGCCACGACGTCGAGCAGCAGCGCTTCGAGGTCACGCGCCGGTGCGCTCGCGGCCACGGCCACGGGGGCCGCGGAGACGGGCGCTGCGACGACTGGGGCTGGTGCGACGGGTGCCGGGATCGGGGCCGCCGGGCGCGGCGCGGAAGCCGGCGCGACCGCGACGGGCATCGGGGCCGGCGCAGGTGCGAATTGTTGCAGCGGCGCGATCTGAGGCAGCGGGGCGAGCGCAACGGGCGCCGCGATCTGCTGTGCGGGGGCCGCCTGTACCGTCGGGGCGGAGCCGTGCAGCATCGCGGTCATGTTCGCCTGGGACGACGCGACCGTCTGCAGGAACGCCGTGTGTGTCTGCGCCATCGCTTGCTGGTATGCGGCATGCGCGTGCGCCATCTGGCGCTGGCTTTCCGCGAACGCGTGGACCCACGCGGTGTCTACCGGGGCGGCCGCAGCAGCGGGCGGATGCGTGACAGGCGGCTGAGGCGGATTCTGATCGTCGCGGTTGCTCATCGACATCTCGGGTTGTGCGCGCTCCACAATGCGTGGCGCTGGTTGCTGCGTCTCAACAGGTGCATTCGGACCCGGCACGAAGCCGTCGGCCGGCGGGTAAGGGCGGTTGTAGTTTCCGCCCCAGATGTCGACCGTGAGCTTCGGCGCTGGCGGCGCCGGCTCGGTGACGTAGACGTTGTCCCAGATCGCATCGAACTGGGGGTGGGCGCCCGCCGCGATCCATTGACCAAGGGCGTGCCACAAGGCGGTGACGCCATCGCGGCCTTTCGCATCGGTCGAGATGCACGCGATCGATTCGTCCTGCGCGATTCGCCGAACGAGGCGCGTGAGCACCGTTCCGGGGCCGACCTCGACGAACGTCTTCACGCCGTCGGCGATCATGCCGCGGATCATCTGTTCGAAGCGAACCGGCGCTGCAATCTGTCCGGCGAGCGTCTCGCGGACGTCGTCGCCGTACGGGGCCGCGGTCGAGTTCGCCCACACCGGCAGCTTGGACTTGGAGAGCTCGATGCCGCCCAGGAACTCGGCGAACGGGCCGGCTGAATCGGCGACCACGGAGCTGTGGAAGGCGGTCGCGACATTGAGTCGCGTGAACGCGATTCCCGCCGCTTGGAGCCGTTGCTCTGCATCTTCGATCGCGGGGACCGGGCCGGAGAGCACGGTTTGTCGCGGTCCGTTGTAGTTCGCTACGACGGCTTCCGACTTCCACTCCGCGAGCAGTTCTTCGATGCGCTGGGCACGTTCCTGCACCGCACACATCGCGCCGCTCGTCGATTCGGCGGCCTCCGCCATCAACTGGCCGCGCTGTTTGGCGATGCTGAACGCACTCGCCTCGTCCACGACGCCGGCCGCACACAAGGCTGTGACTTCGCCGAAGCTGTGTCCACCGACGACGTCGGCGTCGAGGCCCAACTGTCGCAGGATGGCTAACGTGGCGAGGCTCGCCACACCGAGTGCGGGCTGTGCCCACTGCGTCGAGGTCAGCTTCGCGGATTGTGCGTCGCGTTCGGCGTCGTCGAAGCCGGGAATCGGAAACACGACGCGATGCAGCGGCTCGCCGTCGAAATCGGTGTCCGCGCTGCGGTCCCAGACGTCGCGAGCCGCATCAAAGGCCATCGCGAGATCGGCGCCCATCCCGACGAACTGGCTGCCCTGACCCGGGAACAGAAACGCCGTGCGTCCCGTCTCCGCCGTGCCGTAGTAGATGCCGTTGGGCAGCGTGAAGTCGTTGTCCGGAGCGTTCTTGATCGTGTCGCCCGCTTGCTGAAGCTTGCGGCGCAGGTCTGCGATCGATTCGGCGACGATGCCGAGTCGCGCGGCGCCGCCTTCGTACGCGAGCTGCGTCTCCTGCGCGACATTGTCCAGCGCCACGTCGTCCAGCGTACTGGCCAGCGAGGAGCAACGGGCGACGAGCTCGGCCCCCGAAGTAGCCCCCAACACGATGAGTTCCGTGGGGACGTTTCGGTACGTCGGCTTCGGATTCGGTCCGCGGTACTCTTCAGCGGCGAGGTGGAAATTGCTGCCACCAAAGCCGAATGCACTGACCGATCCGCGCCGCGGATAATCGTTGCCGCGAATCCACGGTCGGCGTTCGGTATTCAGGTAGAAGCCGCTCCCCTCAATGTCGAGCTTCGGATTGGGGCGGTCGACCTTGATCGTCGGCGGCAACACCTTGTGGTGCAGGGCCATCACGATCTTGAACAGACCCGCGGCGCCGGCGGCCGCTTTGGTGTGGCCGACCTGCGACTTGACGGAGCCCAGGGCGCACCACTGACGGTCCGCCCGATCGGCTTCGTTGAACACCGCGTTCAGGCCGCCGAATTCGGCGACATCGCCCGCCTTGGTGCCCGTGCCGTGCGCTTCGAGCAGCTCGACGGTCGACGGGCTGTAGCCGGCGCGGTGGTACGCGCGGCGCAGCGCCTTGGCCTGCCCCTCGCTGACCGGCGCGTAAATGCTCTTCGCGCGGCCATCGGACGACGAACCCATGCCCGTGAGCACGGCGTAGATCTCGTTCCCGTCGCGCTCGGCGTCGTCGAGGCGCTTGAGCGCAAACATCGCGAGCCCTTCGCCCAGCATCGTGCCGTCGGCCGCGTCGCTGAACGGGCGGCAGTCTCCGCTCGCCGACAGGGCCGGCGTTTTGGAGAAACACATGTACATGAAGATGTCGTTGAACGTGTCGACACCACCGGCGATCACGACATCGGAGTGGCCCAGATACAACTCGTTGAGCCCCATCGTCAGCGCGGCCAAGGTCGAGCCGCACGCGGCGTCCGTCACCGCGTTGGTCCCCCCGAGGTCGAACCGGTTCGCGACGCGTCCCGCCACGACATTGCCCAGAAGCCCCGGGAACGTGCTCTCCTGCCACGGCGTGTACTGCTCGGAAATCTTGTCGCAGGCCGCCTGGACTTTGTCCTCGGACAGCCCGGCTTCGCGCAGCCCCTTGACCCACTGCGGCCGCTGCAGGCGGCTCGCCATTTCGTTCATCAGTTCTTGGCCCGACGTGACGCCGAGCACCACGCTGATGCGATCGCGGTCCATCTCCTCGAACTGTCCACGCGCCGCGTCGTCGAGCACTTGCTGGGCGACGATCAGCGCCAGCAGCTGGGACGTATCCGTGGCTTCGATGATGTTGGGAGGCACGCCAAACTTCATCGCGTCGAACGCGGTGGGCTCGATGAACCCGCCACGCCGCGCGTACGTCTTGTCGGGCACGCTCTGGTCCGCATCGAAGAAGTCTTCGACGCGCCAACGCCCTTCGGGGACGTCACCGATCAGATCGGTGCCCGCGAGGATGTTGTTCCAAAATCCCAGCGCCGTGGGCGACTCAGGAAAAAGTGCGCCAACTCCAACGACTGCGACAGGTATGTTCTTGTGATCCGCCATGTCCAGCCCTTTCGAGGGTCAGCCCGTATAGCACTTCGAATCCACATGATCGAGCCTTTTGCAAGCACTCTCGATTTTATGACTCGGCGTTCAGTTCCGCCGTTCCGCCGCGCTCATCGCACAACAATTGCGTTGTACAACGTCGATGTTGTACAACGGATCTGTTGTGAACAGCGAGGGCGAGATGGGCAAGCTACCGATCGCGGGGAACGTGGCGCGCGGGGACGACTTCTTCGGTCGAACCGCGGAGATGCGCGACCTCTGGCGCACGCTCGAGACCGACCATGTGCTGCTGCTCGCCCCGCGCCGCGTCGGCAAGACGTCGCTCATGGAGCAGATGGAGTCTGCGGCGCCGCGCGCGGGTTTTGTCGCCCTGCGCGACAGCGTCGAGGGATGCGCCGATGAGCTGAGCTTCGTGACGCAGCTGTATCGTGCGGCCGTGAAGGTGAACGGCGCGTTCTTACAGCAGCTCGCGAATCACCCGCTGTTCGAGCCGCTCCGCCGATTCATGCCCAAGGACATCGGGGTGGGCTTTCTGGAGCTCAGCTTCGTTGAAGAGGCCGCCGATCACTGGCGAGAGCTTGGGGCCGCGTTCGTGCGCACGCTCAGCGGTGACGAGGATGCCAGGTATCTCGTCATGATCGATGAGTTGCCGCTGTTCGTGCTCAAGTTGGCGCAGCAGAGTCCGGCCCGCGCGAAGGAGTTTCTGGAGTGGTTTCGGAACCTGCGACAGCGGCTTCCAGCGGTGCGCTGGCTCATCGCGGGATCCGTGGGCCTCGACGGCATCGCCGCATCGATGCGCCTGACGTCGACGATCAACGACCTGCACCCGTTTCATCTGGGGGCCTACGAGCCCGACGAGGCGCGCGGCTTCGTAAACTGGGCCACCGAACGCGCCGGGTTTTCGCTCGATTTTGCGGTGGTGCAGTACATCATCCACCGCACCGGCTGGCCGATTCCGTTCTTTCTGGCGCTGTTCGTCCGCGAACTGGACCGGCAGCATGCGCGGGGAAAGCACCTCGATACGGCGGCCGTGGACGCCGCGTTCGCGGAGCTGACGTCGGTGGGTCACCGCGGACGGTTCAGCCACTGGAACGAACGCCTCGATGACCAGCTTCGCGCCGAAGCCGGGCGCGCGCGCGGCTTGCTGGACATGATCTGCGCGGACCCCGACGGCGCGCCAGACCGGGTCCTGCTGGGGGTCGACGCCGACGAACGAAGCGCCCGCGCCTCGCGCCGCGTCCTCAACCTGCTGCTCGCCGAAGGGTACATCGTGCGCGCGGCGGACGGCCGCTGGCGATTCCGCTCGCCGCTGCTGCGAGAGTATTGGGCGCAGTATGTCAGCGTGCGCCGATGAGCGACGCGGACCGCGAGTTTGGCGGCGTGGCGCTCTTCAACCCACAGCTGCTCGCGAAGGGCGAGTTGATTCACGACTTCGTGGTGCGAATCGCGGAGCTCGAATCGCTGCTCGCCGACTTGCGATCGCGGGCCGATGCGACCCCGCAGCATCACCTGGTTCTGGGGCCGGCCGGAATGGGGAAGACGACGTTGTTGCATCGCATCGCGTACGCGATCGAGGACGACGCGGAACTAGGCGAGGCGTACCTGCCCTTGCTGTTTCCGCCCGAGCAGCCCAACGTCCGAAACTTGGGCGATCTCTGGTTGAACTGCCTCAACGCGTTGTCCGACACCCTCGCGCGATGGGGGCGAGCGGCGGAGTCGATCGCGATCGACGAGATCGTGGACGCGCTACCGCGGGACGCGGCTGTCGAGCTGGAGGTGCGCGGTCGCGCGGCGCTACTGGGCGAGGCGCAACGACTGGGGCGTCGGCTGGTTCTGCTGATCGACGGCGCCGACGGGGTGCTGGAGCGCATCGGTGACGAGGACTGGTCGTTCCGCGACGTGTTGCAGCAGTCCGCGGACCTCGTCGTCGTCGCCGCCAGCTCCGCGGCGCCGGCGGCAACCTATACCTACGGTGCCGCATTCTATGACTTCTTCAACCTCGTGCGGCTGCCCGGACTCGATCTGGGCGAAGCGCGGACATTGCTGCTCACATTGGCGGATCGGCTCGCAGATGCACCGGTACGGCGACTGATCGAGGAACACACCGAGCGTATCGAGCCGATCCGCAGCCTGTCCGGCGGCAACCCTCGAACCATCGCCGCGTTGTTCGAGACGTTGAGGCTCGACGCCCGCGAGACACTGTTGGGGGACCTCGAGACATTGCTCGATCGCCATACGCCGAAGTTCGAGGCGCAGTTCCACGGGCTGTCCGGGCAGGCGCAGACGGTGGTCGACGCGGTGTGTCGACGTTGGGACCCCGCGATCGCGGCGGATATCGCGGGGGACACCGGACTCACCGTCAACACGGTCTCCGCGCAGCTCGACCGTCTGGTCAGCGCGGGCGTCGTGGAGCGCGTCGCATCCGTAGACCTCGCCACGGGGCTCGCGAGCAAGCGGCACGCGTTTCAGGTCACCGAGCGGCTGTTCAACATCTGGTACCTGCTGCGCGGGGGCGGTCGAACGCGTCGTCGGCTCGTCGAGTTCGCGCACTTCCTCCACGCCTTCCACGGGCCTCGCACCATCCAGACCGCAGCCGGGCGAAAGCTCGTCGCGGCGGCGCGAAAACCACCGACCATCCCCGCGGATCTACCGATGGAGCTGCTCCAGACGATCGAGGCCGCGGACGCGATGGTGCTCGCCGAACGGCTGGTGTTCGTCCCCAGTGTGGCGGCGGGGATCGCGGGGCAGGTTCGAGAACATCTGGACGCCGCAGGGCTTACGGACCGCTGGCGGCCCGCCCGCGAGGCGCTCAACGCGGTCGATCTGGGGACGCCGGACGTCCTCGAGGCGCTCGCGCCCGAGGTGCGTGCACCGGCTTTAGCGCTGTACGACGCGTGGCTCGAGGCTGCGTCAGCCGAGCCCGATTGAGGCGTCGAACGGGAGCACCGCCGCTTGTGTACCGGCGCTCCGAATCTCGTCCACGAAGCCGGGGAGGTCGACGCCGGGGAGGCAGTAGGGCTCGGCCTCGTACGGGGTGAAGAACCAATCCCAGTGACACGCGACGATCAGCTTGGGCTGCAGCAGCCGGATCGCGTCGGCGACGTAGTTCGGTCGGTACTTTCGTCCGATCGCGCACAGACACACTACATCGGCGCGAAATCCCTCCAGCTCTTCCTCGAAGAACTCCGCGGAGTCGATGTGCACGATGCGCACGCCCGCGACCTCGAGGTACCAGTTCAGGACGAGTCCGTGCGGCAGGTCCGTGTACCGCGGCGGCCAGGGTGGCGGGGCGGTGATGCGACCCCGCAGCGGCACGCGGTTGAAGTACACGCGACCGTGATCCGAGGGCAGGCCGCGGACAAATCCGCTGCCGATCGCGATGTCCTCGCGGCCCTCGGTCTCCAGGATCTGACGCTCGGCGAGGCCTGCGGCGCGGGCGACGTTCGCGGTGTCCGAGGTGGCGATGAGGCGCGCCCCCGTCTGGTGACACAGCGCCGGCGCGTCGAGCACGTGGTCGAAGTGGGAGTGGCCGACGAGCACGTCGTCGGCCCGCGGAATGATGCGCTGGATGCGGTCCAGATCTGGGGTGAGGCGGCCGGTCGCCAGGGTGCGTAGACCCGTGCGAGTCACGTATGGGTCGATCACGACGGTGTGTCCATCGGCCTCGACCACGAACCCGGCCGTGCCGAGGTAGCGCAGGCGAACCGGTGCATCGGGGCGCTCGTCGCGGGTCCACAGCTCGGACGGAACGCGTTGCAGGCCGAGCTTCATGGTTTCAGCACTTCGCGTTCGACGGCCGCTGCGGCGACGTCGGCCGGCGCCCATTGGATGTCGAGGGCGTCGTTCGCGAGCCACAGCTTCGCCTGGTCGGCGAAATGCGGCGAATCGCTGAGCCCGGATTGTCCGGCCGGGATGACGTTCCGGCCGCGCACGCCGCCGTCGGCACTCAGCTCGATGACCATCCGCATCACCGGACCGTCGGTGTAGTCGAAACTGTCGCCGTAGAAGGACGGGTTGGCGGCATCGACGCCGAACAAGTCGCCGGGTCGCGGGAACCACTTGAGGCGCTTGCGTGGGTCGTCGGTCCCGATGTTGTCGGCCAGCGGGAGCACCGTCGTGTTGATCGCGAAGCGCTGCGCGATGACCGCGACGGCGGGTGTATCGGCGCCGAACGACGCGAGCAGCGAATCGAGCACGACGCGGTGCCGTAGCCCCCACAACCAGCCCGACATGTCGGTGGTTCCGAACCCGCCGTGCGCGCCGGAGATGGGCTCCGACCGCAGCATGTCCAGCGTCGCGACGAGCGCCGCGAGCGCGATCTCGTCGTGCTCTTCGACGATCGCTGGCGTGTCGAGATTGTCGAAGAACACCGACTCCTGCGTCGCGGCGTTCCAACTGCTGAGGCCCGCCGGGTTGTTCGGGCCGCGTCCGTCGACCAGCGTGCGCAGCGCGCGCATCATTGCGCCGCGGCTGCGGCCCGGGTAGCTCAGCAGAAAGTCGATCTGCTCGTCGGCGAAGACCGCCGCGATCCACTGGCGAAGCCAGGCGTTGAAGATCATCGTCGCGACTGCGTCGGTGCGGTCTTGCGCGGTGGGCGCGTTGTAGAACGTCTCGACGCCACTGGCCGGAATCGCGCCGGCGTCGAGCCACGCTTGCAGCCGGTCGGCCGCCTCGGTGAGCTCGGGCGCGCGCGACGCGTAGAGGTCGCGGGCGCGCAGCTCGGCGTCCGTGAGCGACGTCGGGTCCGCGGTCTGGGCCGCCGTGGCGCGGGCCACGGCATCGATGATGACCGCCGCAAAGTCGATCCCGACGAGTGACTTCTGGGCGCCCTGGACTGCGGCCATGTCGTCGGCCGTCGCCCCGCGGGAGGCCGCCGCTTCGAGGCCGTCGACGATCGCGCGAGCGCGGTAGCCGGGGACCCACGGACCACCGATATAGGCGGGGTCGTTCGTCAGAGAGTTGTCGAAACTCGCCCCCGCCGGGTCATTGTTGGCGTTCGCGACGAAGCCCGTCGAGCGCGTGACGCGCGGGAAGACGTCGTAGTCGACGATGCAGCGCTGTGGGTCGGCGTCGCCGGTGACCGGCAGTCCGTTGGCGAACGGGACTTCGAAACCACCGTACAACGTGCCGTCGAGCAAGCGCTGCGGGTCGGCGCCCGCCACCCAGTTGCCGTTGGCGTCGCGCGGCAGGTAGTCGCGACACGGCGTCGCGGTGAAGTTCGAGAAGCCCACCGAACCAGCGCGATCCGCGACGACGAGGTTCTGCGCATACCCCGTGAACCCGCGCATGTTCTCGAGGAACTCGTCGACGGTGGTCGAGCGCTGAAGTCCGTTCACCGACGCGGCGAGGTCCTGCATGTCGTAGCCCGTGAAGTCGACCGAAATCGCGGTGATCACACCGTCGCCGTCTTCATCGGCCGGCACCACGAAGCCGCCGCGCATCGCGACGATCGACTCGCCCGGGGCGAGGACCTCGAGGTCGATGTCCTCGACCGTGCGGCCCTCGATCTCGCGCAGCGCCCGGCCATCAAACGTCGTCCATCGCGGCCAGATCGCGTCGTACGGGTCGTCGGTCAGCACTGGGCCGACCTCGTAGAGCTCGTCGATCTGGACGAGTGGCTCGTAGGTGCCCTTGAACAGCGAGGACGCCGGGAGGCCGTTGGCGTCGAGCCGCAGCTCTTCGCGATACCAGTCCATGACGTCGGCCCGCGGATACGTCTGCGACCACGCGACATCGCCGTTGGTGCCCACCGCGAGGTAGGGGAACCCGGGGAGGTACAGCCCCACGACCCGCAGCGAATCGTCGCCAAACGTGCGAACGTCCATGCCCATCTGGAAGAACAGCGTCGGCACGCCCAGCGCGAGGTGGCCGTCGCCCGCGAGCAGCGTCGAGCCGTCTGGCGTACTGTCGCCGGCCATGGCCCATGCGTTCGACCCGCGATCGGAGGCGTCGCGCGTCCCGAACCACAGCTGGCCGTTCGTCACGCGCGCGAGTCGCTCGCGGAGCGCCGGCGGAAGCTTCCCAAGGACTCGCCCCGCCGGTGCCGGCCGTGGCAGCTCCAGCGACAGCGGGGTTTGCAGCGTCCCGTTGAGGCCCCACCCCGGCGCCACGGAGAGGTCGTGGCGCGGCAGAATGTTTCCGAAGAGGTCGTCCTCGATCCCGGCTTGTCGCAGCGCTTCGAGCGGCGCGCCGGTGAAGTGGCCGTCGAGCTGTTCGGCGAGCAACTCCGAGCTGACGTCGTAGTCGGTGAAGGATGACTCGAAGACGACGAACGCCGCGAAACCGGCCAGCGTCCGGCGGTCGACGTCGCGGATCAGTTCGATCCCACTCGCCGCGCCGACGAGCGGTGCGGCCAGCGCGTATTCGCTTGGAGGCGGAAGCTCACCGGCGCGTACCGCCGCAGCGTACGCGTTCACGCCCGCCGCGAAGTCGTCGAACGCGGCGACCGTCTCGTCGCTCATCGAGGCCAGAAAGCGATCCGCGACGGCCGGGATGCCCTGGCCGCGAGAGTTGAGGTCCGGCCCGAGCCCGAATCCGCCGAGCAGCTGCGAGACTTCACCCAGCGCGAGGCGGCTCGCGATGTCGAGCTCGAAGAACCGGTCCCGCGCGATGAGAAACCCGGCCGCCATGTGCGCGTCGTGCAGATTCTGCGCGTAGATGTGCGGGACGTTGCCCGCCGTGTAGACCACCTGGACTTCGGCGCGCAGGCCCGGGATCGACGTGTCCTTACTGGGCTCGACGGCCAGGATCGCCTCGCGCTCCGACGGGGTCAGGTCGGCGTCCGTTCGCGTGTCGGCGGCCATGTCACCGACATCGACGCCCGGCAAGGGGTCCTCGGTTCGGTCGCGCTTGCATCCCACGGCGGTCGACAGTGCCACGAGGCACCACATCGCATGTCTAAGTCTCAAAGCTTCACACTACGGCTGAGTTCGCGCGATGTTTGCAGGCCCGCGAACGCGTCACAAGTCGACGGGGATGGTTCAGATCGAGATGCGCGTGGGCGCGAACTGGAACGCGGCGGCCGGCACGTCGAGGCCGAACGTTCGCAGCTGGTTCGCGCGTGTAATGGCGGCGGCTCCTTCCAGAATGTTGAGCGCGATCGAGACGACGTCCCGGTTCCGGGGCTCCTCGAGGAACGACCCGCGCACCCAGTCATTGAATGCCGCCATCGCGGGGCCGCACCAGATTTGGTAGTCCATCGCGCGGCTCTCCTCACCGGCGATCGCCCAGCGCGACGACATGCCGAGATACCAGCGAAAGACCAGCGCCATCTGGTGCTTCGGGTCCCGTGCCGCTCGCGTCAGCTGCTCGGGATCGCGCTGGGACCAGAACCCCTGGCACTCCGCCCAGATCGCGTCGATCGTGGTGCTCAGCGTCTTCTTCTCCAGCTGCTCGCGAACATCGGCTTCGAGCGAATCGAGGCCCGGGTACTCGCGGTAGATCTCCCACAGCTTGTCGGCGCGCACGCCGAACATCGTGCCGCGCTTGAGCACCTGCAGTTTGACGCCTTGCTCGAACATGTCCGCCGCGGGGGCCATCATCACGTCGCCAAACGCCGTTTTGGCGAGCATCTCTTTGCCCGCCCACGACAGGCCAGACTCGACCGCCGCCTGGTTGACGGAGCCCGTCAGGATGTATGCGGCGCCCAGCGCAAACGCGGACGCGGCCCCGAGCGGCGTTCCAATGCCGCCCGCCGCACCGACCCGGATGGGGCGTGTGAAGGCGTGCGCGGCCACCAGCTCGTCTCGCAGATGGGTGATCACGGGGAACAGCGCGCCGAGCGGCTGGTTGTCGGTGTGACCGCCCGAGTCGGCTTCGACGGTGACGTCCTCAGCCACCGGAAGGTGCGCGGCGAGGCGCACCTCGTTCGCCGTGAGCAACCCGCGCTGAAACAGATCGTCCAGCATCGCCTGGGGCGCCGGCGCCATGAACTGACGTGCGACTTCCGGGCGCGAGATCTTCGCGAACACCGCGTTGCGGCGCGCGATACTGCCGTCGGCGTTCTGTGTCACGCCTGCGTAGGCGTATCGCACGATCGCCCGGGTCAGTTTCATGTAGGCCGACGCGGACACGCGCGTCACGCCTTCGCGGATGAACAGCTCCGCGGTGTGCATCTCCAGCGCCGGCTCGTTCGGCGCGTGAATCAAGTTCGCGCCCCACGTCGGCGGGTTGGGACCGAGCTCCTTCTGGATCCGGTGCAGGTCCCGCTGGATGCGCTCGAGCCCGAGACCTGCCGCTCCGTAGAAACAGAGGAGACCGGCCCGCGCAGCCGCGACAACGAGCTCCACGGACGCGATCCCGTTGGCCATCGCTCCCACCACGTACGGAAACCGCACGCTGTGGGCGGACGCAAAACCGCGGTCGCCGAGCCACTCCGGAAAGATCGCGGGGATGACGGCGACCGTCTCGTGGCCCGCGACGCCGTTGGGCTTCGCCGATGGGATCACCCCCAGCGTCGCCTGGATCGTTCCATCGGGCAGCCGCAGAATGGATGCGGGCTCCCGCATCCGGCCGACCACCGTCTCGACCGGGAGCAGCGAGGGCGCGCCCGACTCATGTGCGTGTGTCTCAATCATGCGCGTGTTGTAGGCAAACCCGCGCGATGGCGCAAGCTACCTGGCGTTACTCGACGGTCACGGTGAAGTTGCCACCGCCCGGGGCGCCCGAGATGCGCAGCCACGTCACGCCCGGCGCGAACGTCGCGTCGAACGTGCAGTCCGGGTCCGCGTCGCAGGAACCAAACGCCGTGGAGTCGGCCCCGTCGTTGCGCAACACTTCGACGGTCGCGGCAAATGGGCTGCTCACCCGGATCGACCGGGCGCCGCCCGGGACGTCATAGATCGGGTAATCGATGATCCCGCCCTGACAGTTCCACACCGTCCCGGTCCGCGTTGCCGGCAGATCGACGCGCAACGTCGAGCCGTTGTCCCGACACGCCGGGGATGCGGCCCGCGTGAACGCGATGTCGTAGCTCGCCAACTGGCTGTCCTCCGACGCCAGGATCACCGTGTAGAGGCCCACCGCCAGATCCGACGCGATCGCGGGCTCCGTCCCGATCGAATCCAGGCTCACCTCGAGCTCGCTGCCATCCTTGTACAGCGCCAGCGCCAGGTCGCTCGCGTCACCGGGCGCCACCTTGACGTCGATGCGGTGGTAGCCCGCCTGCTCCACCTCAATCGTGTAGACGTCGGCCCGCGCGTCGATGCCTCCGAGCCCGAGTTCGGTGTTCGAGTCGCAGTCGTTGAACTCCAACGCGCCACGGAACGGGCGGTCCAGTGCGAGAACGCCATCCGACTCGCAGTCCGCCTGCCGAATCTCGCCACCCACCCGATACGCACCTTCGCCGCCCGAGATACGCACGAGGTACTCACCCGGGCCAACCCGCGCCAACGCGCTCTCCACCTCGGTCACGACCAACTCCCCAGTCGCGCTCGTCACGCTGATCTCGGGACTGAACACATCCGACCTCGCCTGCACGAACAGCGACGTCCGCTCCTCGAACGTCACCGTAAACTCGTCGTAGAATCCGTCCGCCACGCAGTCGCCTTCTTCGAGCACGCCATCGGCCAGCTCCGCTGAAAACGACAGCGGCGTCGGCGCCGCACAGTCCGATGCTTCCAACGACACCGTGCCCTCCGCCGTCGACGTGCCATCGCCGAAACGCAGCACAAACGCCCCCGCATCCAAGACGCGGTCCAACGTAAACGGCGTGCCACCCTCAACGTCGCCACCCACGACGAGCGCGTCCCCGTCGTCGAGCAGTTCAAACGACTGCGCCACGTCGACCGTGAACGTCAGCCGAATCGACGTCGCCACATCGAGCACGAACGCCAACTCCGTACACCCCGTCGTATCGACCGTCTCACCCAACTCGATCGAGCCCATCACGCAGCTCAACTCGCTGTTCGTCTCACCGTTGTTCGACCCCGTCGTCGCGTTGTTCAGCGTCGTCGTATTGCCAACCGTACCAAACGGCGCCACCGGGTCGCGCGCATTGCACCCCACCATCAACGCGACCAAGACCGCCGCAACACCCAAAGTTCGATCCAACACGTCATGCCCCGTGGCTCGTTGACCCCCGCTTGTAGCGGGATCGGCACTGCTCATCAAGGACCGCCCCGGGCGGTCTGTCAGACCGCCCGGGGCGGTCTACGATCGCGGTCGAACCGTTCGTTATCGACTTCCGTTCTTGGCGTTTGTGTTCGGTATGGTCGAACTATCGATCTTGTCGACGAGCGAGGCCGGGCGAAAATGGGGGCTGACGGTCGTCGACTTTGGGGCGGTGGGGGGCAGCGGACGCAGCGATGCGGCCCATCAGGAGATGGTCCGCGGGGTGAGTGGGTTGTGGGTGGGGTTAGGGGGCGCGGGGGAAGCCGTGCCAGCGGTGCATGGCGTAGGTGCCGCGGGGGAAGGTGGGTCGGCCGCCGGCGAGGACGATCTTGCGGGCGCGGGTGTAGCGGCGGCGGAAGGCGCAGAGGTGGGCGAGGGCGG
>JBFIHF010000003.1:0-69790 GCA_041601915.1 Bradymonadaceae bacterium | reverse complement strand
GCTGCGGAACGCGGGCCGACCGTACGTCGAGATCCTCGAGGCGGGCGGCGGCATTCTGAACACCGTGGACGCCGTGCGCGCGACATCGAAGAAGGCGCTCACAGACACGCTGCGTGACCGGGTCTTCGAATTCGTGAAACGCGGCGTGACGCTCGTCGAAGTGAAGAGCGGCTACGGCCTGTCCACCGAGGAAGAGATCAAGTGCCTGCGCGCCGTCCGCGACCTCGCAGGCGACGTCCCCTGTGAACTCACGGGCTGCTTCCTGGGCGCGCACGCGATCCCGCGAAACTACCGCGAGCGGCGCGATGCGTACGTCGATCTGGTCTGCGAGGAGATGATCCCGCGCGTCGCCGAGGAAGGGCTCGCGGCGTACTGCGATGTCTTCTGCGACCGCGGGGCGTTCACCGTCGACGAGGCTCGCCGCGTGCTTCTGGCGGGTCGCGAGCACGGACTCGTCGCACGGATTCACGCCGACGAACTCACCGACGCTGGCGCTGCGCGACTGGCGGCCGAGATCGGGGCCGCGAGCGCCGACCATCTCGAGTTCACCTCCGATGATGCGATCACGGCGATGGCCGAAGCCAACGTTGTCGGCGTCCTGATGCCGGCCGTGAACCTGTTCCTGGGAACGATCGACCATGCCGCGCCCGCGCGGAAGCTGCTGGATGCCGGCTGTGAGATCGCGATCGCGACGGACTTCAATCCCGGCAGTGCGATGACGCAAGACCTTGCGCTGATGACGACGCTTGGGTGTGGCTTCTACCGCATCACGCCTGGCGAAGCGCTTCGCGCGATCACGGTCGGCGCCGCCAAGGCGCTACGCCGTGACGATGTCGGTTCGATCGAAGTTGGCCAGCGCGCGAATCTCACGCTGCTCAGCGTGCCGGGGTACCGCAGCATCCCGTACCATTTCGGCCAGAATCACGTCGAAGCCGTCGTCCAGAACGGCGAATTCGTGTTCTGGACCCAGGGCCCCGATGATGAAGTCGAGTAGCGCTAGATCGCCGCGCCCGCGTTAATCGCACGGATGACTTGATAGTTGTGGGCGACGAACAGCAGGCCGAGGATCACCATGAAGATCCCGGACATGTACATGAACAGCGGGATCGCCAGCAGGGCGAGGATCACGAGCGAGCTGTACGCGGAGTACAGGTACGCCTTGCGCTTCGGGAACTTCGCGCGCAGGCCGTGCAGCACGATATGCCCGCCGTCGAGCGGCGCGATCGGCAGCAGGTTGAACACCCCCCACACCCCGTTGGCCCACGCCATGAAGGTGAAGAACTGCCCCAGCAGGTCGTTGCCCGGGTAGAAATACGCCGCGAGACCGAACACGATCATCAGACTGAAGCTGAAGATCGGGCCGGCGACGCTGATTACCGCCGCCTTGCCGGGCGGCGTGTCGCCGCGCCGATTGATCGTCACGCCACCGAGCCCCTGCAGAACGATCGTGCTCGAGCCGTACCCGAATTTCTGGATCGCGAACGCGTGGCCAAGCTCGTGCCACAGCACGCCGATGAACAGAACCGGCGCCCACAGCAAGGCTGCCGGCAGCTCCGCCATCGACTTGAGGCCACTGAACGCGAAGAAGCCGATCAGCAGCAGGAACATCGGTTCCAGATACACGGGGTGCCCACCAATCGTGAACAGCTTCCAGCGCGGCATCTCACCCATCTTGTAACCTCGGCAGTACGAACGGACCCAAACTACGCACGCGGTGGGTGCCGGGCAACTTCGCGACCGGTTTGTTACTGGCAACCGCTGCAGAAGTAGCTCGACCGTCCACCGATGACGACGCGGGCCACGGTCGAACCGCACCGCGGGCACGCGTCACCTTCGCGTCCGTAAACAGCGAACGGGTTCTGCGCCTTCCCTTCGCCGAGGTAGACGACCTCGTCGTCGAACTGCTCCAGCAGCAACTCGTCGAAGTAGCGCGGTAGTTCGGCCGCCAGCGCCGCCACTTGCGCGGGCGTGAGGTCTTTGACGACGATGTCTGGCGCGAGGTGCAGGCGCCAGAATACCTCGCTGACCGCGATGTTGCCGACCCCCGCGATGACGGACTGATCGAGTAGCGCATCCTTGAGACGGCGCCGCGATGACAGTCGCATCGACAGCGCTTCTCCGGTCAGCCCGTGCGGTTCGGGCCCCATCCGCAGCAGCGGCTCGTACTCGGCGAGTTCGCCGGCGTCGAACGCTTCGACATGCCCCAGCCGGCGGCTGTCCTTGAACACCAACCAGTCGCCGCCCGCGCTGTTCCACGCCAGGCGCGCGAAGCGTACGTCCGGCGCCGCGTTCCGCACGATCTTGCCGGTCATGCGAAAGTGGAAGATGACGGCGCGATCAGCCGCGAACCGTGCGATGAGGTACTTCCCGCGGCGGTCCATCGTCGGCTCAGGGCCGCGGAGCAGTTCGTTGAGTAGCTCCGGCGAGCCGCGCGTCAGCACGGCGTCGTCGAGCACACGCACGTCCGTCGCGGGGCCCGACCACCACGCGCTGAGGTTCCGACGCACGATTTCGACTTCCGCGAGTTCCGGCATCAGACCGTTTCGGTGCGCCCGCGCTTCGTGTTGTAGAACTCTTCATCGCTCATCTGGCCGCGCGCGCCCCACAACAGGGGGTATGCACGTTTGGAGAGCGTCGATTCGAGGTACCGCACGCCGGCGGAGCCGCCGGTGCCCATCTTCGTGCCGATCAGACGCTCGACGACTCGTACGTGGTGGAACCGCCAGAGCATCAGGTTCTGGTCGTGCGTCACCAGCGCCTCGGACAGCGTGTACAGGTTGTAGAACTTGTCGGGGTGCTCGTAGAGCTCCAGC
The DNA here is from genome assembly GCA_041601915.1 of Bradymonadaceae bacterium. GTDB lineage: Bacteria > Myxococcota_A > Bradymonadia > Bradymonadales > Bradymonadaceae > JBFIHF01. Next base: position 66,977 of record JBFIHF010000003.1, on the reverse strand, counting down.
AGCGCTTCCAGCGTCCGCGCCAGCTCCTCGCCTTCGAGCTCGCCTTCGGACGGCGGCACGAACACGTCGAAGCCCTTGCGCTGGAGCAGTTCGTAAAACAGGTCGCGAAGACTCGGCTCCTCGAGACGACGCTGCAGCCGCTTCTTCTCCGGATCGGTCGTCTCGATCGACTTCACGATCGCGGCGGACTTCATCCCCGAGATGAACTCGATCTCGCGGAACTGAATCGACTGAAAGCCACTCGCCGGGTTGAGCGCCGACCGGAAGGACAAAAAGTCGCGCGGGGTCATCGTCTCCAAGACGTGGATCTGATGGATCAGCAGGCTTTCGATCTTGTGCACCCGTCGCAGCAGCCGCGCCGCTTCGAACGCGTCGTCGTCGCGCATCGCGACCGCCACCGAGTCCATCTCGTACAGGGCGAGCTTGAACCACAGCTCGTACGCCTGGTGGATGACGATGAAGAGCAACTCGTCGTGGGCCTGACTCTCCGACTGCAGCTGCTGCAGCTCCAGCAGCTCCGGGATCTTCAGGTAGTTTCCGTAGTTCAGTTTTCCGTACGGAGTGTGAACTTGGTCGTCCGACATGATGCGCCTCCTCGAGTGGCGGCACGATCCAGCAAAGAACCGCGCAGGTCAACCGACTGAGGGGGTCCGAACTACTTTGCCCGCGTGATGTGGTAGACGGTCCCGCCGAGATCGACCGTGAAGTCCTCACCGAGCTGGCTCGCGAAGCGCTTGAGCTCCGGGTGCTTCTTGAGCAGCTCGAAGTACTTCTTGGAGTACGACGCGACCTTCTTCGCGCCACTGCGCTGCTTGGCGGAGAGGTTCTCCTGGGCCCACGAACGCCCGTCCAGTTCGAACGTGCGTCCGCTGACGAAGCGCCGGCTCATCCCGGCGTCGTCGCCGATCGAGTCCTGCTCCTGGTAGGCGCGCGTCGCCTCGGAGGCCTGCACGGCCCCTTCACCGCTGGCTGCTCCGAAGGAGTCCGCACTCATCCCTTTCTTCGCCCGATCGTTGCGTGATCTGCGCGGGGACCGTGCCGGAGCGCTCATGGGTGCGCTCTCCTCGCTGGCCTTGAGCTCCGGCCGCGGCCGCGGGCGTTGCCCGTCCATCGGCGGCGGATTTCCGCCCTGCGGGCCATTGTTCTCGAATTCGCTGTCGTCGACGGCGAGGTACGAGGTGTACGGCGTGACGAGCCCGAACTTCTTCGCGAGCCGGATCACTTCGTCCTTCAGCTCCGCTTGCTCACCGTTGACGCGGATCTGCTCGAGCAGGAATCCGACCTTTCGCGTCGCCCACAGCTTCGGCATGAACTCGAGCGGCTCGACGCTCGAGTCGTCGAGCGCGAGCGGCTTCACGTTCTTGCCCGACTCCGCGTTGCTGCCGAAGCCAAACGACTTCTTCTGGCCGCCCACGTACCCCGTCACCGCGATCCGACCGTTGAGAGCGTTGCGGTTCCGCCCGAACAGCACGAGCTGGTCGCCGCGGAACAGGTCCGGAAGCGGGTTCGGGTAGACGTCGTAGGTGCGCGTATCGCCCCAGTCCACGGCCACGTTGGACAGCACCGGCGACGAGATACGGGTGTACAGTGCGGCCACGGCGCTCTCGAGCTTCTGCCCCGGCTTCACAAAGTCCGCTCGGCCGCGCCCCGCGCGGGCGAGCCCGTCGAGCAAGATCGCGTTGACCTCGAAGCCGACGCCGAACGTGAACAGGCGCTCGCTGGGGCCGATCTTCGACTTCGCCGACTCGATGATCGACGCGGGGTTTGTCATCCCGACCGTCGGTCGCCCGTCGGTCACGAAGATCACCTGATGCGGCTGATGTTTCGGCGTCTTCTGCGCCAGGGCCAACGCCAGCGCCGGTTCGATGGCCGTGCCGCCCGCGGGCGAAAGTTCCTTCGCGAAGCGCGCTCCGGTGCTGCGATTCTCAGCGGTGGCTGCCACTGGTGCGTCCCACAGCGCCTCGACGTCCGTCGAGAAGCGCACCACGTTGAAGTGGTCCTGCGCCTTGAGCCGCGCGATGCAGAACTCCAGCGTCTGGCGCGCTTGCTCAATCTTTTCGCCCGCCATCGACCCCGACGTGTCCATCACGAACGTGAAGGTCTGGCCGATCTCGTTGTGCGCTGCCGCTTCGACGCGCGGGGCGATCGCGAGCATGAAATAGCCATTCTCGCCGCCGTCGCCGTCGGGGTCATGGGTCATCAGGCTCACGCCGATGTCGTTCTTCGAATAGGACAGGAACAGCTGAAAGTCGCGGTCGAGCTCGACGCCCAGCTCTTCGGTTCCCACGATCACCTTGGCGTCCGATTTGCGGTGCGTGCCGATCGTGTGCGACGGCGAGTAGACGTTCGTGATCGGGATCGACGAGTGGACCGTCGCCGTGAGCGTGAAATCCTGCGCCGTTCGCGCCGTCACGTACTGCTTTCCGGCCGCGAGCGGGTACTCGTAGATGTGCATCCCGCCTTGTCGCTTGAGGACCTGGCCGAACTTGATCTCCAGCTTCTGCGTCCCCTTCGGCGGGATCGGGAAGATGCTGGCGCGGAAGAGCCGCCCGTCCATGTACTCCACGAGGCCCGGATCCGCGGCGCGGCGTACGATCGACTCGTAGATCGCGCGCGCCTCGTTCTTCTCCAGCACGGCACCGGCGGTCTTCTTCCCGTTGATCCACAACGAGAAGTCGCTCACCGTGCCGCCTTCCGGGATCGGAAACACGAACACGGCCTCCATCGGTCGATCCGTGTGGTTGCGGAACACCTGTTCGACCGTCGTCACCGCGGCATTGTTGGTGATCACGACCGTTGCGCGGTGGCTCTCGACATCGAACGGGCGGACCGTCGTGTCATTGGGGATCAGCAACCCGAGGCCAAACGCCGGCATACCGGGAAGGAGCAGCAGGAGGAGGGTGAGTAGGATCTGAGTGCTCTGGCGCATGGCGTGCTCGTGTGCGGGTCGGCGATCTACAACGTCCATCCCACGCCATGGATCTACGAAACCGGGAGCGTCGCAACGGAGCAACCGTTGCGCGCATCTTGGCGAGACATGCGTGCGATTGCGTCAGCCTATGCCCTGGCGTTCTCGGTTGCCAGTCGAACGCGGCCACACGTTACGACGTCAACGCCCTGATCGCCTCGGCGAGCTCCGTCGCGCGGGTCTTCTGGATGTTGTGTCCGCCGGTGTCGAAGCGCAGCCGCGGACCGTCCGGCGCGATCGCATCCAGGGCGAGGAAGATGTCACTCGGGATCATGCGATCGTCCTGCGCCCATGCCGTCAGCGTCGGTTGCGTCATGTTCCGCACGTTCTCGCTGTGCGTGTCGAAGTGCGCCGCGGCGGCATCGAGGGTGGTGTACATCCGTTCGGCATCACTCAGAGACTTCGAGAAGCCCAGCGCGCGATACAGCGCCCGCTGCACCGGCACCATCAGCAGGCGCCCGGGCCGACGGCTGAACACCGCAGCCGTCGCGCGATAGAGCGCTGCCGGATAGTGCGGTCGCGGCCCCGGACACGCGATGAGCACACAGCGCTCCACGAGCGCGGGATGGTACCGCGCCAGATGCCCCGCCACCGTCCCCCCCGACGAATGGGTGACCAGCGTGACCGACCCCAGGTCGAGCGCCTCGATCAGAGCGCGAACCGCCTCGGCGCGCTCTCCGATCGACATGCCCGCGTAGCCGGTCCGCGTCGATCTGCCGAAACCGGGGAGGTCGACTCGAATCAGCCGAAACTCCTCGCCGAGCGCCGCCCCGAGCCAGCGAAAGTCCCGCACCGTGCCCGGCAGCCCCGGGATCGCGACCAGCACGCGATCACCCTCGCCTTCGGTGGTGTAGGCCAACTGACCGCCGGCATACTCCATCAACGCGTACGGCGGGTCGCTCGGCGATTCTGGGTGCACGTGATGCCTGTCGTGGAAAAGCAAAAGGCCGCTTCGATCGAAGCGGCCTCTCGTGGTGTTCGGACGAACGGATCAGTTCGTGTTCGGGAAGCCCGTGCGCACGGTGTTGATCCCGGCGACAGCTCCCGTCGGCCACGTGATCGTCGCGGCGTACCAGAACGTGCCGGTGCTCGGCAGGAACATGTCGCGGTACTCGTAGGCCTGCGTGCCGCGGATGTAGATCCGGATCGTGCCGTAGCTCGGTCCGTAGCCGTTGTCCGCATAGTAGTAGACGCCGACCGCGTAGTTCAGGCCGGCCGTCGGCTCTTGCATGTTCACGTTCTCGGGGCCCGAGCCGTCGGTGTCGTCGATGTCCAGCGAGGGATCATCGGTCGGACCGGGGTTACCCCATTCGGCGACCGGGTTCAGCCAGTACACGTCGTACGGGGCGATGTTCCAGCGCCCGTTCGGGTGCAGGAAGTGAAGGTCGATGTCCGTACCGGCCGAGTCCGTCTGGTCCGCATCGGTGGGGGTGTCCCACACCAGCTGAACGTGGATGTCTTCGTCCGGCGTCGCGTGGATCGTGATGATCGCCTGATCGCCGCAGCTCTCAGTCCCGTTGTTGTCATAGACCTTCAGCTCGATGACGTAGTCGCCGGCGAGGTCCAGGAACAGGCTCGGCTCCGCCACGGCGTTGCTCGGCGTCATCCGCGCCGTCGAGTTGGTCGGTCGTTGCACGACGTTCCACTCGTAACGGTCGATCGTGCCGTCCACATCCACCGAGCCGCTGGCGCGGAACTGGAGGGTCTTCAGCGGGATCGTATTGATGTCCGTCTCCCAACGCGTTCCGTCAGCCGTCTTCGCTTCCCCCAGCGCCTGCGGGCAAGCGTTGTTCGTGCCCTTGCCGACGATCGGGACCGTCAGCGTCGACCGCGCGGGGTCGTCGGACTTCACGGTCAGCTCGCCGGTCGAGACCGTCAGGTCTTCGGGGGTGTAGGTGAGCACGAAGCTCGCCGTGTCTTGCGGGCCGATGATGGCGTCGGCATCCGGCAGGCCAGCCGGCAACGAGCCGTCCTTGATCGTGTAGATCGGGCCGGCCGGGTCACACGAGCCGTCGTCGACGAACGTGCAGACGTCGACCGACGAGACCGTCAGGTCCGACGTCGCGCTGCAGTTCTCCATGATGATCGTCTTGTTGTTCGCGTAGCCGATCCCGCCTTCGCCGAAGTTGATCTCGCCTTCGTGGCTCAGCTGCAGGCACGGCGAGCCGCTGTTCCCCAGCAGGTTGACGACGTACGCCTCCGACTCCGGGTCGTTGCTGTAGAAGATGAGGTCCGCCGTCGAGGGCAGGTCGTCGTCCGGATTGAAGTACACGCGGATCGGGAATGACTCACCCGCCGCGAGCTGGTCCGGGTACTCCGACGTGTCCGTGGCCGGGTCCGCCATCGCGTCGCCCGACGTCGGGAATGAGATCGAGAAGTCGCTCTCCATCGGCGAGATGACCAGATCCATGAGCTTCAACGGCGCCTGGCCGATGTTCTGGACTTCGCTGAGCTGCCAGAACTTGTTGCGGGTGCTGGAGTCCACCGGCGGAACGCGCCGGAAGATGATGTTCTCTTTGGAGAAGATGCGAGGCGCCAGCTGCGGCGTCTCCAGCGGGATGCGCAGCAGACCTTGCGGGTACTTGGGGTCGTTCGTGACGAGCTCCAGGACGCCAGCGTCGGGATTCTCGTCCGTCGGCGTATACGCGACCGACAGGCGCAAGATCTCGTCCGTCTTCAGAACCGCGCTTTCGGCCCAGTCATCGCCCGGCACGAATTCGTCGCCCGCGACCAGTTTGATGCTCTTGATCTGCAGGTCGCCCTTGCCGACGTTGAACACGGTCAACGTCTGCAGGTCGGTCTCACCCAGGGAGACTTCGACGAACACCAGGGACGGCACGTCCGTGACGGCATCGGGCGGATCGCCCGACACGACACTCTTGCCGCTGTCCTTGCCACAACCCGCCGTCAGCATTGCGCTGGCCGCGAACATCACCAACCATTTTCCGAAATTGACCATTATCGCTCTCTCCTACGCGTCCCTGGTATGGGGCCATCTACGGAGATGTAGCAGAACGTGGTAGAAAACTTTCATGCTTTCTGAAAATTAACCGGCTTCGGCGGCGCCAGAGCGCAAAAAGGCTCCCGGAGGAGCCTTCATGCTGGGTTCAAAGCCGTCGGGCTTGGAGCTTCCGCACAGATTCACGCGATCCTAGGGGAAATCGGCCCGCACCGTCCCGACCGGGGTCACGATCCGATCGGTGATGTTGGCAACGTGCCAGAAGTCGTCGTCGTTCTGCAGCAGCTGCTCTTGCTCGAACGCTTGCACGCCGTCGACGAAGATCCGCACCGTGACGTAGCTCGGTCCCATCCCCGCGTCGGAGAAGTAGAACGCGCCCACCTGGTAGGTGATCCCGGCCTCCGGCTCGTCGAGGTTGATGTTCTCCGGACCGGCGCCATCGGTGTCGTCGATGTCCAGCGAGGGATCGTCGGACGCGTTGGCCGGGCTTCCCCAGTCCGCCGTCTTGTTCAGCCAGTAGCAGTCCCACGGTCCGCTGTTCCACGTGCCGTTCGGGTGCAGCAGGTGCGTGTCCACGTCGGTTCCGAACCAGTCCGTCTGGTCGCTGTCCGCGGGGGTGTCCCACACGACTTGGATGTGGATGTCTTCATTCGGAATTGCAGAGATCGTGATGATCGCCTGCTCGCCGCAGCTCTCCGTGCCACGGTCGTCGAACACTTTCAGCTCCACGACGTACTCGCCGGCGAGGTCGATGAAGAGCGTCGGCTCGGCGTGGTTGGCGGACGGCGACATCCGCGTTGTCGATCCGGTCGGCTGCTGAACGATGTTCCACTCGTAGCCCTGGATCGTGCCGTCGGAGTCGATCGAGTTCGTGCCGCGGAAGTTGATCGTCTTCAGCGGGATCGTGTTGATCTCGGCCTGGTAACGGTTCGTTCCGGCGACCGTCGCCTCGGCGATCGCGGTCGGACAGGTGTTGTTCGTCCCTTTGCCCACGATCGGCACGTTCAGCATCGGCTTCGCGGGGTCGTCGGAGACGACGACCAGCTCGCCGTTGGAGACGGTGAGGTCTTCGGGCGTGTAGGTGAGCACGAAGCTCGACGTCTGCTGCGGGCCAAGGACCGCCACGTCATCGGGCAGTCCACCCGGCAGCGAGTTCTCTTTGAGCGCGAACGTGCGCAGTGCGGCGTCGCAGTCGCCCGCCGCGTTCTTCGTGCAGACGTCGATCTCCGAAAGCGTCAGCTCCGAGGTCGGGCTGCAGTTCTCCACCACGATCGTCTTGTTGCTCGCGAAGCCAATCGCGCCTTCGCCGAAGTTGATCTCGTCTTCTTCGCTCAGCTGAAGGCAGGGCGAACCACTGTTGCCCAGCAGGTTGACGATGTAGTCCGGCGACACGGGGTCGTTCGAGTACATGATCAGCTCCGCCGAGGACGGCAGGTCGTCGGTCGGATTGAAGAACACGCGGAGCGGGAACGACTCACCGGGCTCCAGAGTCCCGGGGTACGTCGCGCGGTCCGTCGTGATGTCCGCGTCCCGATCCATCGAGACCGGGAACGTGACGTGGAAGTCGCTCTCCTGCGGCGTGACGATGAGGTCGTTCAGCGAGAGGGCGGCTTGCCCGATGTTCTGCACTTCCGTCAGCTGCCAGTACTTGTCGCGCGTGCTGGCATCGACCGGCGGCACGCGCCGGAAAATGACGTTCTCTTTCGAGAAGATCCGCGGCGCCAGAGCCGGCGTCGTCAGCGGGATGATCGCCATCCCGTTCGTGAACTTGGGGTCGTTGGTCTTGATTCGCAAGAAGCCCGAATCGGCCTGCTTGTCGCGCGGCGAGTAGTTCACCGTGATGCGAAGCTGCTCGTCAGTGGCCAGGTTTGCCGCGTTGACCCAGGTCTCACCCTTCGAGAACTCCGCGCCGGAGTCTTCCAGGGACTCCTCCACGAGCTCGATGCTGGTGATGCGAAGCAGACCTTGCCCTACGTTGATCAGCGTCAGCGTCTGGGTGTCGGTGGCGTCGACGGGTACTTCGACAAACACGATTTCGTTGACATCGGTCACCATGTCCGGCGGTTCCCCGCCTTGGATGCCGTTCTCGCGATCGCTCGAACAGCCCGCGCTCGCGGCAATTGCCACGGCGGCGAAGATGGTGACCAGGCTTTTCCCGAATACTTGGTCGTTCATTCAATTCCTCGATTATCGTCCCTGTACGGCCGGAACTTGTAACGAAATGTAGGTGGAAGTGCCACCGATTTTCGCGATCGCTGAAAAATAAGGGAATTAACCGACCCGAACGCCGTTCGGAGCGCGGTCTTCGGGCAAAACAACGATCTCATCGAGCGCTTGTGAAACGATGAGTGCATCAGTATTCTCCGCCCCAATTCGTGAGACGGAACAGCCAGATGAAGATGACGCTCCGCATAGTGCTGTACCTCGCCCTGATCGGACTCCCGTTGCAGGCCTGCGGTGGGTGCGGTGGCGAGGAGAACAACTCCCCCGACGCCGGCACCACGGGCGGCCCCGACGGGTCTTCCACCGATGATGCGACCGTCGTCGACATCACCGACGAGACCGCGATCGCCGACCTCAACGACGCCCAGCGATACGCGGTGTGCGACGCATTGGCGTCGACTCACTTCGGGCCGACGGACGTCGAGTGCAGCACGACCGAGGTCCGACATGTGCTCGGCGTCGACGAGTGCGTCGCCAAGCTCGACACGCTGCAGCCGTGCGCGACAGTGGGGCCATTGCGCAGTTGTTTCGAAGACGTCGCGACCTGCGATCGCCTCGATCGCGACGATTGCTGGTTCCTGATTGGCGACGATGGCGGATGCACGCCGCCGTACCTCGGTAATCCGCGCGTGCCGGTCGCGCTGTCGGTGCTGCCGCCGGTGCCCGTAAACTGTGATGCTCCGGGCCCGCGTCAGCGGATCCCATTCATGATCGGCACCACCGATGTGCTCCCGCTGGTACCCGGCGACACCGTGAACGGCGTGCCCGTGACCCCCGGGCTCACCTTCGATGCCGGGTCGTTCGCGGTTCGGCGTCCACGCGTCTCGAAACTGAGCGACCTCGAGTGCGCCACCGACGCCCAGTGCGGGTCGGGCTTCAAGTGCGCCGCGGGCGGATCACCAGGTTCGCCGCGCCAATGCACACGGCAGAGTCCCGTCGCGTTCGTGCCCGAAACGATTAAGCTCGACTTCGATCCCGGTGTGATCGAGGCGAACAAGCAGCTCGTCGGCGTGCTGGTCGAAAACACGGCATTGCTCGATGGTCGACTGCCGACGGCCAGCGGAACACTGTTCGACGAGAACGGCGAGCGCGACCTGCTCGCCGACGCCGCACGTGCCACTGATCCCACACGGATCTATCGGCAGGCGGTCAAGAGCTTCCTCATCAACCTCGCGTCGGTGGCGGACCCTCAAAACACGCTCGTGAACATCTACTGGTTCGCGGGCCAGGTCTCCGCCGAGGCGCGGCCGCTCATCAACGAACGCGATCTCGAAGACCACTTCACCAACGATCTCTCCGTCGGCGAGGCGCTCATCGACTCGATGCCGGAGCCCGTGCCGAAGCCCGCCAACGTCTGGCAAGCGGCGCGAGCGATGATCCGCAAGGACTTCGGCCTCGCCAAGTATGCGGACCACGAGAAGTTTCTGTTCATCTTCGCCGACGGTCCGAACGAGGTTTGGGACGGGACCGATGACGCGGACGGGCCGGAGACCTACGAGCAGACCCTTGAGGAGCTGACGCGCCACGGGATCCACACCTATGTCGTTCACCTCGACACGCCGGTCGATCCGACGCTGATCCGTGACGTGAACACGTACTATGCGGGCAACACGAACTGTCAGGGCGATGCGGCCTGCGTCGGCGCTCCACCGTGTTCCTCCGACGGGCAATGTTCCAACTTCGAGACCTGTCGTCCCGCCACCGTCTACGGCACCGCGATGGGAGATCCGGTGACAATGACCGCGGCCTCCTACTGCTTGCCGACCTACAACGCCGAAGGCCGCCTCGGTCCGATCGACTACTACGCCGACGTCGCGTGCCGCACCGGTGGCTCCTACATGTACGTCACCCAGCCCACGCAGATGCGCCACTACTGGAACGCGCTCGCCTCGGCGGTCAACGGACAGTACAGCGTGGAGGCCGATTTCTCGGCACTGCAGTCGTCGAACTTCCCCAGCGGATGGTATCGCCTCGCTGGTGTGTTCTTGGGCATCATCGGTCCGCGCGATCTCGGCATCGAGCTCAGCGGCCCGGTCGAGGCCACGGACATCGACAACCGTGCGATTCTTCGCATGGGCAACTAGCAACTAGTACCGAGCTCCGCGGTCGCGGTGTCATCATGGGTAAATTAGGTCTCGATCCAGCCACGATCGCGCACGCGCGTGGCGCGGCCGCGCAGGTCGCCAATCAGATGGACACGTTCATCCGCTCGCGCAGCACCGTGGCGGTGGAGCGTACGGTGCTGCGGCTCGCCGGCGTCGACGGCGTCGACGCCGATGAGGTCCCGGTGCCGAACGTCGTGGTCGACGCGGTGCAACGCGCCGGCCACCTCGAGGAAGGCGTCTTGCGCTTCATCGGCCGCGCGATGTTGCAGACCGGTCGTTCACCCCAGATCATCGCCGAGGGGATGGCGTCGGGCGACCTCAGCGTCGACGACGTCGATGACGCGCCGGATTCGGAGATCCGCCCGGTTGTCGACGACCTCGCGGCTGCTGCCCTGGACCGGATCGCGGCTAACGTGGCCCGCCGCGAGGAGCTGCTTGCGGCCACCGAACACCGGCCCACCCCGTTGCACTACGTCATCGTCGCGACCGGGAACATCTACGAGGACGCGGTCCAGGCCCGCACCGCGGCACGTCAGGGCGCCGATATCATCGCCGTCATCCGGTCCACGGGGCAGTCGCTGCTCGATTACGTACCGTACGGCGCGACGACCGAGGGCTTCGGCGGCACGATGGCCACGCAGGCGAACTTTCGAATCGTCCGCGAGGCGCTCGACGACGTCGGCGAGGAGCTGGGGCGCTACATCCGGCTGTGCAACTACTGCAGCGGGCTCTGCATGCCAGAAATCGCGGCGATGGGGGCGATCGAACGGCTCGACGTGATGCTCAACGACGCGCTATATGGGATTTTGTTCCGCGACATCAACCCGCAGCGCACCTTCGTCGACCAGTATTTCAGCCGCATGATCAACGCCTACGCCGGCGTGATTATCAACACCGGCGAGGACAACTACCTCACCACCGCCGACGCCGTCGAAGCCGCTCACACGGTGTTGGCGAGCCAGTTCATCAACGAGCAGTTCGCCCTGCGGTGCGGCCTTCCGCCTGCCCAGATGGGCCTCGGCCACGCGATGGAGATGAGCCCCGACATCGAAAACGGCTTCCTCCTCGAGCTCGCGCAGGCCGAGATGGCGCGCGAGATCTTCCCCGACGCGCCGCTGAAGTACATGCCGCCCACCAAATGGATGACCGGCAACATCTTCAAGGGCCATGTCCAGGACGCGCTGTTCAATCTGATCGGCGGCTGGACGAAACAAGGAATTCAGCTCCTCGGGATGATGACCGAAGCGATGCACACCCCACATATGGGCGATCGCTATCTGGCCCTCGAGAACGCGCAATACGTCATGAACGCCGCGCGTTCATTGGGCGATGAGGTCGTCTACCGGCCCGGCGGCATCATCCAGGGACGCGCCCAAAAGGTCTTGAGCGAGGCGGCGGTGCTGCTCGACGAAGTCCTCGACCGCGGCATGTTCGAGATTCTCGCCGACGGGTTGTTCGCCGACGTGAAGCGCCCGATTGACGGCGGAAAGGGCCTCAACGGCGTCTTCGAACGTGCGCCCGGCTACATGAACCCCGTCGAAGACGGCCTGCGCGAGCGGCTCGGACTATGAAACACAAGTGCGCAAAGTGCGGGGCCGTGATCACGGTGCCGGCGTGGAAGCGGCTCGCCTCGTGGCCGCTCATCACGAGCGGGTTGGTGTTCGCCCTTCCCACCGTCGGGATCTCATTGGTTGCGACGGTCTACGGCGTGTTTCTGCGGGTGCCCGAGTGCGGGACCTGCCAGGCCCCGAGTCGCTAGCCGCGACGTTGCGCGGAACGTGCTGTACATCTAACCTGAGCGCGAAGTTCACTCCGCCGTGAGGACCATTATGTCGCTCGACGTCGAACGCCAGCCGATCGACCTTTCGAGACTGCCCGAGAACCTGCACAAGCATCTGGAGCCGTCCGCACCCGCGCCGCTCAAGATGATGGCAGCGAAGGGCATGTTGCCCGTTCTCCCTGAGCAGAACTTGCTCATCCTGTACGCGCTGTCGATCAGCACCGACGACGTGGCCAAGAAAGAAGCGTCGGCCACGATCGACTCGATGCCCGCCGACATCGTGGTGCCCGCGCTGGGCAAGAGCACCCACCTCGGCCTGCTCGACTGGGTCGCCGAACGACGCAAAGAGGACCCGTTCATCCTCGACGCAGTCGTCACGAACCGCGCGACACACGACTTCACGATTGCCCGGATCGCCCGCATCGCGGGGCCGAACCTGTGCGATGTCATCGCCACTAACCAGGTGCGGATCCTTCAGGCGCCGGTGATTCTGGAACAGATGTACCAGAACGCTCATGCCCGCATGGCGACCGTGGATCGCCTGCTCGAGTTGGTTCAACGCGAAGGCGTTCAGCTCGTCGGGCTGCCCGGCGTACAGGCCGTCATCGCGTCCGGACAGACGTTCGATTCCAACGAGTCGTCGGTCGACGAATCGTTCTTCCAGCAGCAGGCGATCATCGCCGATCAGGAGGAGCACCGGCTCGCCGAGCTCGACAACCTCACCCGCGCCGAGCAAGAGGAGGCCCTCAAGGAGGAAGAGCAGACGCGCGACAGCGCCACGCTGGGCTCCAAGATCGCCAAGATGAGCATCTCCGAGCGCGTGCGACTCGCCACGATCGGCGGTCGCGGGGCCCTCAACCTGCTCATTCGCGACCCCAACAAGCTCGTGCACATGGCCGCAGCGCGCAGCCCGCGACTGCAGTATCCCGACATTCGCTCATGGGCTCGCGACAAGAACCTGCCCGCCACCGTCATCGCGTTCATCGCCGCGCAGAAGGAATACACCGGACACTACGAAGTGCTCCAAGGTCTCTGCACGAACCCCAAGACCCCGCTCGCGGACACGATGAAGTTCCTGAATCATCTGCGGACCAACGATCTCAAGACCTTGAGCAGCGATCGGACGATCCCGCAGCAGGTGTCCCGGCAGGCCAAGCAGCTGTACGTGAAGCGCTCCGGCGGCGCCAAGCGATGAATCCTTCATGCTCGGGAGTTGAACATGACTGACAAACTGCCACCATGCGGGCTCTACAAGACGACGGTGCCACTTCCGGGCAAGGAGGAGTGGGTGCGCGAGAACCTGCTCGTGTACTTCCACAACCATTCCCAGCAGGGCCCGCCACTCGTCTTGCTGCCGGCCGCGAACGCCAACAACCGTTGGAGCTTTCACGACAAGGGCTACCTGATTCGCGACGGCGACTATGTCGATTCGATCGTCGCGGTGATGCCGGAGGGGTACTACACGCTCTCCGAGGCGATCTACCTGTCCCACGACGAGATGATCCCCGAGCTGACCCTCGTGCAGCTCGGCTACAATCGCGCCGCGGACCCGATCCTGTTTCTCGCCGAGTACGAGCCGAGTTCGATCACGTTTCCGGCCAGCGGTCTGAAGTGCACGCTGGAGATCTTCGACCTGCTGGAGCCGGTCAACTTCCGCGTCCCCGAGTTCCGGCAAATGCACTGACGCTCGCCGTCATCATCCCGACCTTGAACGAAGCCCACAGCATCGGTGGGCTACTCGGCGATCTCGCCGCCCAACACGACATTCGCTTCGAGGTCGTCGTCGCCGACGGCGGCTCCACCGACGAAACCACGACGATTGCGATCGGGCACGGCGCTCGCGTCGTCCACGCGCCGCGCGGCCGCGCGGCGCAGATGAACGCGGGGCGCGCCTGTTCCGACGCACGCATGCTGCTCTTCCTGCACGCCGACACCCGCCTCACCGACCCCCGCACGCTGGCGCTCGCGCTCGCGGAAATCGGGTCCGCTCGGCGGTGCGGGCACTTCCCGATCCGATTCCGCGGTCAACCGCGGCCGTTCCTCGAAGCCAAGACGGAGCTCTCGCGGCCTTACACGATCAACGGCGATCAGGGGATGCTCGTGTCCGCGGCCCTGTTTGACGAGATTGGCGGGTTCGACGAGTCGCTCCCGTTTCTAGAGGACCAGCGCTTCGCCCTCGCTGCTCGCGCCGCGGGCGCAACATGGGTCACGCTTCCCACTTCGATCACGACGTCGGGGCGTCGATTCGAGATTGAGGGCTTCAATCGGCGCTACTTCGCGATGGCGCTCATCATGGCGGCGTGGGCCGGAGGCGCGGACGAGTTTTTCGACGTGGCCCCCAACGCCTATCGCGCGTCACCCGTGACTCTGCTCGACGTCGAGGAGCTGCTCGCGGCGCTGCGAGTCGCTAACCGGCGCATGGGCGTCCGACGCTCAGTTCGTGCGTGGTCCCGTGCCGCGACGTTCGCGCGCTCCAACGCCTGGCAGATCTTCTATGCCGCGGACGTCGCGCTGGCGGACGAGCTCAGCGCGGGCGCCCATCCGTTTCTCGATCTGTACGACGAGTACGTCGCCGATCGCCTCGACAGTCGCCTGCTCGACGGTGCGATCGCCGCGACGGCGTTCGTCTCCCTAACGGGCGTGATGCCGGCGCTGCTCGCGGCTCAGCGCGGCGCGAGCTGGGTCAAGAGAAGGATCAAGACCCCGAACACGACCACCGCCACCGCGACGTAGTAGATCGTGGCGAGGCCCGAGTCCTCCTCCGGCGGCGCGGACTTGGGCAGCGTCGTGAGTCCGCGGGTGACCCGTGCGCGGTTTTGCTCCAGCGCCGCCATGTCGATGCGCAGCGAGTCTTCAGGCACCTGGTCATGTGCGGCCGGGCGGTTTAGCGGCTGCGAGTTGCTTCGCGGGCGAGGAAACACGCCGGGCACGCTCACCCGCTGGTCGAATGTCGTCGGGTCGTCATCTCGGAACTCGAGGCTCCGCAACGCCTCGCCACCATCGCGTGGCCGCTGCTTGACGTCCTTCGACATCATCGCTTCGAACGCTCGTTTGAAGTGGAACGGCACATCCAGTCGATCGGACAAGATGAACGGGTCCTTCGACAGATGTTGCGCCAGCACGTAGTGCGCGTCGTCGCCCGATGCCGCTTTCTCCGCCGTCAGCAGCTCGTAGGCGATGAGGCCCACCGCGTACACGTCCGACGCCGGCACCGCCTTGCGCTCGCCCTTGAGCTGCTCCGGCGACATGTAGCGCATCGTCCCGATGATCTGGCCGGCCATCGTGAGCTCGACCGAGACGTCGCGGACCTCCTCCAGCGGCTTGGCGACCCCGAAGTCCAGCAACTTCACGAAGTCTTCGTCGCCGTCGACCTCGGTCATCATGATGTTGGCCGGCTTCACATCGCGATGCACAATCCCGTGCTGATGCGCTTCGGCCAGGCTCGCCAGTACCTGACGGATGATATGAGCCACCCGTCCGCCGGGCATCGGTCCGACGCGGTTGAGGCGGTCTTCGAGCGTCTCACCGGGCACGTACTCGAAGATCATGTACGGGCGGTCCTCGTTTCCCGCCCGCCCCACGTCGAGCATCGTGACGGTGTGCGGCGATCGCAGCTCGCTCAGCAGTCGCGCTTCGCGAAAAAACCGATCGTCGGACCGCCCATCCTTCAACACCTTGATCGCCACGTGGCGGCCCAGCTCGCGCTCGCGCGCCAGGTAGACGACCGCAAACGCACCTTGCCCGAGCTCTCGCTCGATCACGTACGCGTTCTGAAAGGCATCACCGGGTTGGAGCATGGCGCCATCGTGCGGTCTTCGAGGCGCAGGCGCAAGTCAAGCGCACGGTCAGTCGTCGTCGAAGAGCTGAACTTGGACGCGCACACTGTCTTCGTCGACGTGAAAAAGGTCGCGAGCCTCGCGCACAACATGGTGATTTCGCAGTTCGTCTTCGATCATCTGCACACGGCGCTGAATCTCGTCGTCGCGCTCCTGGGCCAGTGTGCGTGACGATGCCGCAGCACTCCCGGCCGCCGCGGTGAGCGAGAGCGTCCAGCGTTCGCCGAACAGCGCTTTCAGCGTCGTCTCGAGGATCTCAATCCGCCCCGGCTCAGTGATGATCTCGAGGTACTTGTTGGCGAACACGACTTCGACGACGCCATCGTCGAACCGCTCGACCCACGCATGCTCGGCCGTCATCGCGAGTGGCCGGTTCGTCTGCGCGAGGAACTCGACGATCTTCTTCCATCGCGCTTGCGGCGTCAGGCGCTCGAGCTCCGCCGTGTTGACGACCGATCGTAGTTCGGCGGGAGGGTCCACCCGTCGTTCGACTCGCCGTTCGACCGGCGCGGCCTCGCTGGCTGCCGGCTCCGGAGCCTGTGGTTCCGGCTTTGCCGGGGCCGGTTTCGGCGGTGCCGGATCCGGCGTCTTTACGGACGGCGGGCGCGCCGGGGCAGGGGGAGGAACTTCCTCCCGGGCCGTTTCAGGTTGTCGTTGGGTGGGGTTTTCGGAACCCCGCTCGTCCGGACCGTCGAGCTCACTCTCGAGCGCCTGGAGGCGGTCGATGAGGAGATCCACGCCGATCAGGGGTTCGAGGCGAGTCAGTCGGACCAGCGTCATCTCGAAGATGAGCTTCGGGAACGACGAACGAGCCAGCTCCTGCGTCGCCTCGGCCATCACCGAAAAATAGCGATGTAGAAGGTTCACCGGGACCTGCTCGATCTGCGCGCGCGCCGTCGCGACCTCGGACTCCGTCAGGTCTGTGACTCCGGAGGGGTCCTCGACGACCTTGATGACGGTGAGGTCGCGAAGATGACCCACGAGCTCCGCCGCAAACGTCCCGAGGTCGTATCCGTACCGATTGACGTCATCCAGAATACGCAGCGCCGCGTCTGCATCGCTTGCGATGACCGCCGCGCTCAGTTCGAAGAGCTGCCGTCGGTTCGCGACGCCGAGCACCTCGGAGACTTGCGCCTCCGTGATCGCACCCTCGGAGAAGCTGATGATCTGATCGAGCAAACTGACGGCGTCACGCATGCCGCCGGCCGCCTGGCGTGCCATGATCTGCAGCGCGCCGCGCTCGACCTCGATCTTCTCCTCTGTCGCGATGCGCTGGAGATGTTCCACGATGTCCACCAACCCGACGCGCTTGAAATCATAGCGCTGGCAGCGAGACAGGATCGTGACCGGGATCTTCTGCGGCTCCGTGGTCGCGAAGATGAACTTCGCGTGCGGCGGCGGCTCCTCGAGGGTCTTCAACAGCGCGTTGAAGGCCTCCGTCGTGAGCATGTGCACTTCGTCGATGATGTAGATCTTGTGCGTGTCGCGGCTCGGCGCGTATCGCACACTCTCGCGTAGCTCGCGGATCTCGTTGATCCCGCGGTTCGACGCGCCGTCGATTTCGAAGACGTCGAGCGACTGCCCCGCCGTGATCTCCGTGCAGGCGATGCACTTGTCGCACGGGGTCGGCGTCGGGCCGTTCTTGCAATTGAGCGCTTTGGCAAGGATTCGAGCCGACGACGTCTTGCCCACACCGCGCGCGCCGGCGAACAGAAACGCGTGCGCAACTCGCCCCTGCTCGATCGCGTTTTTCAGCGTTCGAGCCACGTGGCTCTGGCCCACCACTTCGTCGAACTGTGTGGGCCGCCATTTTCTCGCGAGAACGACGTAGCTCATCTTCGTGACATATCACGCGCACCGGGGTTGATCCACGGCCGAGATTGCGCGCGCCGCGGCCTACGCGGTAAGCCTAGCGCTTCCCCTGAAGGAGCGAGCCGATGGACATTGATGAAGAAGAATTGCGCGAGACGTTCGACCACTTCGATCGCGACAACAACAATCGCATCGATAAAGCCGAGTTCGCGGAGCTGCTCGCGGCGCTCGGTGCGGACATGAGTGACGAGGAGACCGCCATCGGTTTCAGCGTTGTCGATCGCGACAACAGCGGGTCGATCGACTACCGCGAGTTCCGCGCCTGGTGGGGCGCTCAGTGAGTTCGGACTTCCACCGACACTGGAGCCTCGATCCAGAGATTACTTTTCTCAATCACGGCTCCTTCGGTGCGACCCCGACTGCGGTGCTCACCCATCAAACCGATCTTCGGCAACAGATGGAGGCCCAACCGTTTCGTTTCTTCATGCGCGAGGCGCCGGCGTTGATGGAGGAGGCCGTCTCGCGCGGGGCTGCGTTCGTGGGTGCCGATCCCCGCGGCTTCGCCTACGTGGCGAACGCCACGACCGGGGTGAACACCGCGCTCGCGTCGCTGACGCTCGAACCCGGAGACGAACTCGTCGTCACCGATCTCGAGTACAATGCCTGCCGCAACGCCCTCGACCGCGTCGCCGCGCGCTGGGGCGCGGTCGTCCGTGTCGTGCCGATTCCACTTCCGCTGCGGTCGAGCACTGACATCGTGACCGCCGTCACCGCGGCGTTCACCGCCCGTACCCGTCTCCTGCTGGTCGATCACGTCACGTCGCAGACCGGCATCGTGATGCCGATCGCGGCCCTCGCCGCCGCGTGTCGGGCGGCTGGCGTGGAGATCCTCGTCGACGGTGCGCACGCGCCGGGGATGCTCGACCTGCAGATCGACGAGCTCGGGGTCGACTACTACACCGGGAACTTCCACAAGTGGGCCTGCACCCCCAAGGCCGCCGCACTTCTGTGGATCGCCGAACAACACCGCGACCGCGTGCGCCCGCTGGTCACCAGCCACGGCGCCAACATGCGCGCGGAGGACGCCGCGGAGCGTCTGCGGAATGAGTTCGACTGGGTCGGAACGCTCGACCCGACGCCCGTCTTCGCCATCCCGTTCACGCTCGACTACATGGCCTCGCTCGTGGACGGCGGCTGGCCCGAGCTTCGGCGTCGAAACCGCGAACTCGCGCTCGCCGGCCGCGCACTGCTCTGCGAAGCGCTCGGCGAGGTCGATCTCGTCCCCGCCGACATGATCGGGTCGCTCGCCGCAGTACGACTGCCGGACAGCTCGATCGAGACCGAGACATCTCCGTTCATCCTCGATCCCGACCAGAGCGTGCTGCTCCACGAGTTCGGGATCGAAGTGCCGTTTGTGCCCTGGGGCAGCCCGTCAGGCCGGCTCGTCCGAATCTCGGCACAGCTCTACAACTCGCTCGACGACGTGCAGCGCCTCGCTGACGCGCTCCAGCAGGTGGTCCGGCGTTAGTCCTGATCGTCGTAAGACGCGAGGTCGACGAACAGATCCGAGCTGTTCCACGTCCACACGCGGGGATTGACCGGCCGCCCGTACAGCAGCCACACCACCTCGGATCCCTGGCGCGCGTCGATCGCTCCACGGACGAGATCTCCATTCTGCTCCGTCCCGCGGTCGTCTCCCGTCTGCGGGCCGAACACCACGTCGCGCGTCGCGGTGCGCACCCGAAACTCGGCATCACACAGATCGTCCCCACTGAAGCGGCCGACGGTCTGCGGGGCAATCATCGCAGTGGTGCGGGGCACCGGCTCGTTGCATCGCGCCACCGCGCCGCGGTCGATCTCGATGTCGTCCCAGCGCGGCGTTGCACCGCACGCCGTCACGGTGAGCGCGCCTTCGACGCAGTCGTAGTACGACGCCGTATCTCTGGCGGCCAAGAACTCGCCGCCCACCTCCAATCCACCGCGGGCGTCCGCATTGTCGAGCGACCACGCGTAGCATGTGCCGGCGGACTCTTCGCCGCAGCTCACGGGGAAGAACCACGGCCGTTTCACGATCGTGTCGAACTGAGCCCCACGAAGCTCGATGAGCTCCGCGTGCTCGGCCGAGGCGGTCGGCAACGGACCGCAGGTCGTTTGGAACGCCGTCGTTGATTCGTCGAAGTAGCCGGCCGTCGTGAGATCGCGCTGAATCTCCAGCGCGATCGAGTAGGTCGCCGCGTCTGTGTCGAGGTGCTCCACCGCCAGAGCGTTCGCCACTCGCAGCCCGCACGCCGACGAGATGGACTGCGCGTGCCGGATCACCAGCGCACGCTCGGCACCGGTGACGATCACGGTCCCCGTCTCCTGCGGATACATCGCACGCAGGTCTGCTCGCAGGTCCAACGCGCTCGCCGCCCCGTCGAACTTCACCTTGAGCACCGCGTCGGTGCGGCTCACGAGGTGAGGCAGGCATTGATCGTCGTCCGCGGCGCACAGCCCGTGGGTCCCCGAGCGTTCGCCGAACGCGAGGTCCTTGACGATCCGCCCGGAATCACCGCGCAACGTCATCACGCTCGCGGCGGGGTTCGCGTTGATCGCGTAGAGAAAGACATCGCCGTAGGCGCCGGCGGCACCGCTGTCGAGCGGGCCCACGCGGCCGCAGCCGACGAGCAAGATGGGAAACAGGTAGGTCAGTCGCATGGTGTCCCTTCAGGTAGTGTCTCGGCTGAAACACCCCACCCGTCGGATCCGTCAGTAGAAACTCAGAAACTCACCCGCGTCGTGATCGATCCCACGCCCACCGCGACTTTCGCGGGCGCCCGGCGGGCGACGAGCAGGTCGAGCGTCAGCAACCCCACGCCGAGGCCCACGCCGATGAATCCCAACAACCGCAGCCGAGACGCGGTTCGGTAGTGTTGGACGCCCTCGCTGTATGCGCCCGCGGCTTCGAACTCCTGCATCTCGCCCTGGAACTCGAAGACCCGGGCGACGTCTGCATCGCCGCGGTCTCGCACCACGTCGCCCGCGATGAGCAGCGCGACACCGCCGACGGTGAGGATCGCCGATGTCGGCAACAAGAAGCCGATGCCCGATCTGCGGGGTGCCGCTTGTTTCTGGACGACCGGTTCGGCGACCGGCTGGCCACGCGTCCGCGTCGCGACGAGCGCTTCGCGGTCGAAATCGGCCGCCCGAAGGCGCCGTCGCCCCATCTGCGGCAGCTCGACGTCCGCACGCCGCATCGCGCCGTCGTGACGCACCGTCACCGTGTAGTTGCCCGGCGGCAGCCCGATCTCGGTGACCGCCCCGAACAGCTTGGGTGCCTCCACCGTCAATCGTTCGGCCTGGTTCCACACGAACACGCGCCCGACGACGTCGGGGCCAATCTCGAGCGTCGATGTGCGGGGAGTGAACGCGGTCAGCACGACTTCGCCCTGTCCCATGAGTTGGAAGTCGTACGTCGGATGTTGGGGCCCCGACGCGGTGCTGTTCGTCAGCTGCAGGGTGTTGTGGAACGCAAACTCGTAGGCCTCGGACAGCGTCACGCGGCTGTCGCCGTTGCGATCGGCGGCACCGCGCAGCGCCGAGACCAAAAAGTGCGTAAAGTAGCTCGCACCCAGGTCATCGGACTCTTGCGCCGCCTCGTCGATGGAGCTCGACGTCACGATCGCTTGTCCACGCACCGCGTTGGACATGTCGATCAGGAAGCTCGGCCGCGACCGGCCCCCCTTGGGGCGGATGAACGCGCCCGATGCGCACGAGTCGACGACGACAATTCGGATGTCGGCCGGCAGCGCCTCCACGCGTTCGCGAAACGCGTCATACGAGAAGCGGGACTGGCGCAGCAGCAGCCCGCGTTCGTCGGAGTGGCCCGAGTAATAGATCACGAGCTCGATCCGCGTTCCGTCGCTCTGCGCCTCGACGAGGCGCTTCTGCATCCGCGCCAGCGCCTTCTGCAGCTCCGCCGCGGTCGCGTTCAGCGCGTAGACCTCGTCGGCTCGCGCGACGCCACCCATTTCGGTCAGGACCCCGCCCACCGCCTTGGCGTCGCTCTCCGCGTAGCGCAGCAGCGAGCGCTCCGAGCCGCCGTCGTTCACGCCGATCAACAGCGCGAACCGGCGCACTTCCTGGGCCTGTGCGGTCGCGGACCAGAGCCAGAGCAGCGCGACCATCGTGCAGGTCAGCAGTTTCATCGCTTCCTCAGTTCGAGCGTCTCCACTGAACATGGCTCTAGATCCAGATGTGCCTGAACCTTAGCGACTACTTCCGCCGGCCGGAAGGCCTCCGGGCATGCCACCACGACGAACCGCTCAAAGTCCGGTGCGTCGTCCAGCTCCGTCGATCGTGGCGCTGCGTGCGTTCCGCCCGCGTAGCGTGGCGCGGTCGCTTCCAGATCCGTCGGTTCGACGGCGGTCACAACCCCCGCGCCATCGATGGAAAAGAGCGCGACGAACGACTCCGTCGCGAGGCCGAACTTCGCCTGCACCACGTCACCCGCCGAAATCGCATCGCCCGCCGACAGTCGGACCTCACCGGCCGGATCCTGTTTATAGAGATGAAGTCGTAGCTCGGGCCCCTTGAGGCGCACGCCCGGGACACCGCGCTCGACGCGCGGCGCAACCTCGCCCGGCTGGATGAGCACGAGCGCCACAACGAGTCCGGCGAGCGCGAGTACGATCGGCACTTTCAGCGAAGGTGCGGGGCGCGAAACCGACGCCTGCAGCTCGGGGACGAATCGCTCGGGGGGATACTCCCGCAGGATCTCGCTGTCGTCGGCGCGCAGCGCCGCGACCTGTTCCTCCAAGGCGCCGGGCGTCTCGATCTCGCCCGCCGCCATTCGCTCGAGGTCATATGTCGTCGTGTCACTCATCATCACCCTCCTGCAGGGTCGCGCGCAGCTGTCGAAGCTTCCACCGCACCCCGGACACGCTGAGCCCCACGACGTCCGCGACCTGCTGGTGGGTCATGCCGTCGACGTGATGCATCACCGCGATCGCTCGCGTCGTGTCGTCATGTTCCCGAAACACGGCCGCAAGGACTCGTCGCGCAAACAGCTGATCTTCGAGCGGCGCGGTCGCGATCCGATCCACCAGACTGTGGTCGGCACCGGGCGTGGGCCGCGATCCTCGCGCACGGATGCGATTGAGCGCCACGCGCGTCGCCATCGTCCACAGCAAGCTCGACGGGGCACGCGCATCAAGTCGCGCGTCATGTTCGAGCACCCGCACGAATGTCTCCTGCATCGCCTCCACCGCGTCCTCGTCGTCCACGAGCAGCCGCCGGCAGCGTCGCAACACCATCGGCGCATAGCGGCGGTACAAGTCATCGACGTCGATTCGCTCGGCTCGTGGCACACATCGCTCGGTTTGGTCGCGTGATGACGCTCGGACCCTTGAACACGCCGCGAACGCCATTGTGTCAGTAGAAAGTTTCGCTGCGCACACGGCCCGCGAAAAAGTTCTGAATTTCACTCCGGGGTCGGCGTCTGAGCCCTCGATCCAGACCTTGAGTGAAAAGCCATGAACATCTTCGAAAGAACGAACTCGCAGGAGACCATGATGAAGTCGATTCGCACAGCAGCCTGTACCGCCCTCGTGATGTTCGGGGCGATGATCTCGACTGGATGCATCATTGTCGATGACCACCACTCCACCGAAACTCAATGCTACGACGAGTGCTACGAATACGAGGTCTGCGAGACCTACTGTGACTCGTGGGAATGCTGGGACGAGTGCTGGTGGGAGACCTCCTGCGACACCTACTGCGAAGAGGTCGTGATCGAGGAGCACGTCGTCTATGACGACACGACCGTCGACTGCTACAGCGACGTCGACTGCGGTTCCAGCCAGATCTGTGTCGCGGACCGCTGCGTCGCCGCGGACAGCGACGAGCGCGGCCTCGGCGGCCTGTGCCAGGCGTGTGAGACCAACAACGACTGTGTGGAGCCGGGCGCGCTGTGCATCGAGCTCAGCTTCGACCAGGCGACCACGACGGGCGAGATGGTCTGCACCCGTCCCTGCGAATACAACCACGAGTGCCCGGCGGGCTTCGAGTGCATCAAC
Source organism: Bradymonadaceae bacterium (assembly GCA_041601915.1). Taxonomy (GTDB): domain Bacteria; phylum Myxococcota_A; class Bradymonadia; order Bradymonadales; family Bradymonadaceae; genus JBFIHF01. The sequence continues at coordinate 43,238 of JBFIHF010000003.1, read as the reverse complement.
ATCAGCTCCGAAGTCGGCACGTCCCCCCAGTGTCTGCCGGTCCTCACCGAGTTCGAGAAGCGGACCTGTAACCCCTCGCCCGAACTCGAGTGCGTCCGGGCCAGCGACTGCGGCCTCGGCGAGTCCTGTGTCGTCAACGAGTGTGTCGCTCCCGAAGGCGCGGAGTGCTCCACCCGCACGCCTTGTGGTGCCGGTGAGTCGTGTCGCAACTTCAAGTGTGTCGCCGCCGACCAGGCCGAGTGCGTGACGCGGACCGACTGCGCGAGCGGCTCGTCCTGCATCGACGGTGAGTGTATCGCCGCAGCCAACTCGTGTGTGTTCAACGAAGAGTGTGACGGCGGCGCGTGTGTCGACGGAAGCTGCCTGTCGACCTGCACCGCGGATGCGAACTGTGGCCCCAACGAGCACTGCCGCTCGGGGCTCTGCGAGCCGCTGGAGTGTCGCCGCTCCGCCGACTGCGCGGCCGGTAACATCTGTGTCGACGCGAAGTGCGAAGACACCTGTGACGCCGCGAGCGGCGCCGGCTGCACCGCTGGATACGTCTGCAACAGCTACGGCTACTGCGACGCCGACCCGGGCGTGGAATGCCGCACCGCCGCCGAATGTGCGCGGGACGAGATCTGCGACGCCGGCTCCTGCACCACGGCGTGCTCCTGCAACCAGCAGTGCGCTGACGGCGAAGTCTGCAACCTCGACAGTGGGACCTGCGGCAATCCGAACAGCGCGCCGGTCGTGTCCTGCCAGAACGATTGCGACTGCCCGGCTGGCGACTCCTGCGACGCAGGCGTCTGTAAGTAACCGCCCTCACCGGCAAGAAAAAGAGGCCCGAGCGCAAGCTCGGGCCTCTTCGTTTTTCTACCCGCGTCGACCCGTCGCACGTAGGACCGACAAATGACAGATACCCCGCGCAACGTCTGCCCGAACCCCACACAGCGAGCGTCGGCGGGCTAGTTGACGAGGATTGTGGCCCTCGCTATGGTGCGCACCTCGCAAGAGTTCCAGAAAAACCGCGGTAGCATAGGTCCATATGAAAGACTTTCGAATCGCCCATGCGCTCACCACGCTCGCGCTGGCCAGCCTCTTCGCGGTTGGTACGGGTTGCGGGAAAGACAAGGGTGGCATCGATGATGCCGAGTCTCCGCAAGCGGTGACGGACGTTCCCAAGATCTTGTTCGTCGAGGTTCCGCTCAACGCTACAGACACGCAGACGGTCACCGTCCTCAACGTGGGCGCCGGCGACTTGCGTATCTCATCGATCCAGCTCGTTGAAGACACCCGCGAGGACGCCGGCGGCGAGGAGTTCGCTCGTGGGGTCGACTGGGTCAACTCCGCGAAGCTGGCCACCAATGAGCAATTGCGGATCTCGGTGCGCTACACCCCGACCGACGAGTCGCCCGATCGCGGCTTCCTGCTTCTGGAGACCAACGATCCCAAGCACCCCAACGGGCTGCGCATCGACCTCGATACGCCCGCGATCACACCGCGGCTGTTCTCCAAGCAGAACATTATTTTCCGCCGTGTTCCGCCGGTCGACGAGATGACGCGCGACCGATTCTGGCAATTGACCGAGGTGCAGAACATCGGCCAGTCGCCCCTGGAGATCAGCGACATCGTCGTGGCGCCCGATGGCAGCGACTTCAAGATTTCGTACCCGGCTTCGCTGGACATGAACGCCGATCCGGCGACGGACGGCACGACGTTCCCCGCGACGCTTGCGGCGGGGGAGTCGTTCGCGATTCGGGTGTTCTTCAACCCGCTCGACGATCTGCCCTCGACGGCGGAGATGATCTTCTTCTCCAACGATCCCGATTCGGCGGAGTACGTCGTGGGGCTGCTCGGCAATAGCGGCTCGCCGTGCTTGCAGTTGAGCCACGAGCAAGAGGTGAACTTCGGCGAAGGCGGCATCGGGTTCGCGAACAACAAGACGATCATCATCGAGAACTGCAGCCCGTCCGCGGATCTGACCGTGAGCACGATCGACGTGTGCACGTTCGACAGCTCGATGAGCTGTGTGGCTGCGGCCCCGATTTTCCAACTCAAGGCGAACTCGCTGCCGGGCGGCTTGCCCGACGCGCCCGCCGTGATCGGACCGCAAGACACCGCGAGCTTCGTGCTCACCTACACGCCCGAAGACCTCACCGTCTCGAACGGTGAGCTGACCGTGAAGTCCGACGATCCGGCGAAGACCACCCTGGTGGTGCCGGTGATTGGCAAGGGCACCGACAACGCGTGTCCGCAGTCCGTTGGAGAAGCGAAGCTCGCCGACTCGACGCGCTGGCAGACCGACATCAGCACGATTCCGCTGAAGACCGTGAACTTCCGCGGGATCAACTCGATCGACCAGGACGGCACCATCGCGCGCTACGAGTGGAATCTGGTGCAGAAGCCGACGAACTCCACAGCGCGCTTCACGCCGAGCCCGACCGTTGCGGAGCCCGATCTGTTTCTCGACCTCGCCGGCGACTACGTCGTGGAACTCAAAGTCTTCGACGACAAGGGCACCGAGAGCTGCGGTGACCAGGCGATCGTCACGATTCGTGCGACCCCCGACGAGGACATCCACGTCCAGCTCGTGTGGGATACCCCGACCGACACCGATCAGACCGACGCCTTCGGAACCGACCTCGACCTGCACTTCCTGCATCCCAACGGCACCTGGAACAACCTGCCGTTCGACGTCTTCTGGAACAATCCGGAAGCGGAGTGGGGCGCGCCGGGCCCGGCTGACAATCCCTCGTTGGATATCGACGACACGGACGGCGCCGGCCCGGAGAACGTGAACTTGCGCGATCCGGAGAGTGGCCTGACCTACGCGGTCGGAGCCTACTACTACGCCGATAACGGCTACGGTCCGACGTATGCGACGGTGCGGATCTACATCCGCGGGACCCAGACGTTCGAGTGGCGCGACATGTATCTGCCGCGTGCCCAGTCGTTCTGGTACGTCGCCACGATCTCGTGGCCGTCGACGCAGATCTTCTCGAACAACCAGGTCTCGGACGGGTTTCCCAACCGTCCCTGAGCCTCGGCAACCACGGCGGGGCTCATGCCAATGCTGATGAAGCATCTCCAGCTGACGGCCCTCCTCGTGATCTTCGCATCGTGGGTGGGCTGCCAGGACGAGCCCACGCTGCTCAAGCCATGCGAGTGGGGAAAGATCGAGCAGTGCAGCTGCCCCGGCGGTGAGTCCCGCGGGACCCGCATGTGCTCGAAGAGCGGCTCGTTCGGCAGTTGCGACTGTTCCGACGACGAGCCCGACGCCGGTGGTGTGGAGCCGATTCCGGACGCGTCGGAGCCCCGCCCCAGTGGCTGTATCATGGTCGAGCCGGAGGCCGTCGATTTCGGGGCGGTCAGCGTGCTCGGCACGGCGACCCGCCCGGTTTCGGTGCTGAACTGCTCGTTTCTGACGCCATTGACTCTCGCCTCCATCGAAACCTGCACCGCGGATTCGCCCGAAGGCGAGTGCGAACCGTCGGCGGAGTTCGGGGCGACGACACAATCGGGGATCGAGATGATCACGATCCCGCCGCTGACGACCGCCACGGTCAACGTCACGTTCACGCCGCCGGATCTGCAGAGTTACACCGGGCGGCTCGATGTCCTCGGCGTAGGCGGCGCTACAGGGTCTGTGGATCTGGTGGGCGAGGGCGACTCATGCCCTCAGCCGGTGGCGGAGGCGCGGGTGGTGGATTCGACCGCGTGGCAGGCAGCCCTGTCCACGATTCCGCTCGCGACGGTGGAGTTCACGGCGATGAGCTCGGTGGTCCCCGGCGGTGTGGCGCCGATGGTGGAGTGGGCGTTGGTGCAGCGTCCCGCGAACTCGACGACGACGTTGTTGCCCAGCAGTGACGCCGCTGAGCCCACGCTGTTCCTGGATCTCGCCGGCTACTACATCGTCGAGCTCACGGTACTGGACGCGGCGACGGGCGAGGGATGTGGGGAGCCCGCGCGCGTGAGCATCAGCGCGTTGCCGGATCAAGACATCCACATCCAAATGGTCTGGGATACCCCGACCGACGCCAATCAGACGGACAACGACGGCACGGACGTCGACCTCCATTTCCGGCATCCGCTCGGCACGTGGGACGTCGCGCCGTACGACATATACTGGGCGAACAGGACCGCCGATTGGGGCGTGGCCGGCGACGATGCCGACGACCCGTCGCTCGACATCGACGACGTGACGGGCGCCGGGCCCGAGAACATCAACATGGGCGGGGCGGAGGACGGCGCGATCTATCAGATCGGCGCCTATTACTTCGCGGCGAACGGGTACGGCGTCTCGAACGTCTCGGTCCGCATCTACATTCGCGGCGTGCAGCAGTTCGAGCAGCTCGCGGTCCCGTTGACGGGGACCGGCGAGTTCTGGCTCGTCGCGTCGCTCGAGGCGCCGGCGATGACGATCACCGACGCCAACGAAGTCATCACCGGATTCCCCGCGCCATGAGTGAACCTCTGCTGATCACCGCCGCGGTCGTGGGCGCGGAGACGATGCGCGAACACAACCCCAATGTGCCCTATACCCCCGCGGAAATCGCGGCGGAGGCCGTGCGGTGTCGCAACGCCGGCGCCAGCATGGTGCACGTTCACGGTCGCCGTGACGACGGCTCACCGACCCAGGACCGCGAGACGTTCCGCGCGATCCTCGATCAGATTCGCGCCCAGACCGACATTCTGGTGCAGTTTTCGACCGGCGGAGCGGTCTGGATGGACGTCGAGGAGCGGATCGAAGCGCTCGACCTGCGCCCGGACATGGCGACGCTGACGACCGGTACCGTCAACTTTGGCGACGATGTGTTCATGAACTCGTGGCCGATGATCACCACGATCGCTGCGCGGCTCCGAGAACACGGCGTGCGTCCCGAGATCGAGATCTTCGATACCGGGATGGTCGACAGCGCGTTGCGCCTGCTCAAAGAGGGGCTCATCGACGAGCCGATCCACTTCGACTTCGTCCTCGGCGTGCCCGGTGCGATGGGTGCGGCGCCGGAGAATCTGGATTTTCTGATCTCGAAGATCCCGGCCGGCAGCAGCTGGTGCGTGGCGGGGGTCGGGCGCCACGAGCTTCCGCTCGCCTACCGGGCGATCGAGCTGGGCGGTCATGTCCGCGTGGGTCTCGAGGACAACGTGTACCTGGAGCGTGGTGTGCTCGCCGCCGGCAGTTGGCAGCTCGTGGAGAAGGTCGCCGAGCACGCAAAGACCAAAGGTCGGGCCCTGCACACGCCCGAGACCGCACGGCGGATGCTGCACTGCTAGCTGCTAGCTGCTAGCTGCGCTGCAGCTCGACGGGCACCACGCAGGTGCCCGACGCGCGGCAGACCACGATCGGTTCGTCGAGGACCTCCGCTTGCGAAGGCACCGCGGCGCCTTCACGCAGACGGATCACCTTTCGGGCTTCGAATTCCATCTTGCGGCTCGAACGCCCGACGTGGGTGATCCTGCCGATCGCCTCGATATAATCGCCCGCAAAGACCGGCGCCAGGAATTCGACCGCGTCGTAGGCCCGAAAAAGGCCTTCATCTCCGTCGTGACGAATGAGGAGTTCGGTCGCCACATCGCCAAACAATTTTAGCATGTGAGCACCGTCGACGAGGTTGCCCGCATAGTGGGCGAGTTCGAGGCCGAGTCGCACGCGGATCATCACTTCCATCGGATTTGCCTCAGATCTGGAGTTCCCCGCACCGTATCTGACTCATTGCGTATTCGGAAAGCGCATTTGGCTCCGGTCGCGCGTCGTCTTCAACAACTGCGTGAGGGGGTGCGCCGCAAGTCCTCGAAATCATGAGGTATTGATTTTTGCCCCAGCGGACATGCGGGGGAGAGGAACGGCCGCTCGGGTAGTGATACTGCCGTTTTCGTTCCGCAGAGTGCTTTTTGTCGCTTGACACCTATTCGGGCCATGGATATTGTCCCGCCATCTTCTGAGTAGTAGTTGCGTTGGCGGGGCGAATAGGCGCTTTGCGACGTGTTTAAGGTTCAAAAACTCCACTTTCAAAGAGGAACGACAATGACCAAGTCCGAACTGATCAACGCCGTTCACGCGCGCGCCGCGGACAACGGAATCGAGCTGACGAAAAAAGCGACTGGCGAACTTCTCGACATCGTTTTTGACGTCGTCGCCGGAAGCATCAACCACGAGCAGCGTTTCAGCTACCCGGGTTTCGGCACGTTCACCGTGAAGCATCGCAAAGCACGTGAAGGCCGTAACCCGCGCACGGGCAAGCCGATCAAGATCCCGGCCTCGTACACGGTCGCGTTCAAGCCGGCTCCGACGCTCAAGGACCTTGTGAACTGAGCAGCGGTTTCCGCGAAAGAGATCGGCACGCTTCGGCGTGCCTTTTTCTTTTCTTGGGCCGCGCATTTCTGCGGGTGGGCCTCAGATTTCCGCGAGCTTCGCCGCGCCGGGCTGGGGCGCCGGACACCCCGATCGCTGCAGCACGAGCGGCGCCGTGGTACGATTGTCGGGCATCCGGGTGTCAGGCATGAAACGTGCTCTAGTCGAGGCGTCCACCGAGGTTTGTGATGTTCCGACCTGTCATCGTCCCTTTGATTCTGCTCCTGCTCGCCTCGTGTGGCCGGCCGGAGTTCGGTGCGACCGCCGGCGCCGACGAAGTGATCGTGACCGATGTCGATCGGGCCGATCCGAATGCGTCCCCGGACCTCGACGAAGAGCCCGACCACGCCGCGACGAACAACGGGCCAGATCCCGATCCGTCGCCGCCATTCAACGGACAGGACTACGGGGCCGCCGCGGAGACGTTCGCATTCGACGCCTACCGCGGAGCAGCGGCGCATGGTCGCAACGCGGTCATCGCGCCGCATGGGTTGGCGCGCAGCCTCGTGATCGCGCATGCCGCGGCGGGGCCGGACCTCGCCGCCACCATCGCCGGCCGCGTGGGTCCCTACCTCGGGGGGGATGTGTACTCGCGCTTCAACTCGACGGACCAGAGCCTCGAAGGCCGGCAGGCCGACGGCGCGTTTCGGATGTTGGCCGGCGTGTGGGTGCAAGAGAACTCCGCCGTGGAGGCGGAGTTCGTGGACGTGCTGGCCCGATACCTTGGGCTGCAGCTGCGGCTGCTCGACTTCTCCGCGTCGCCCGAAGACGCGCGCAACCAGATCAACAACTGGTACAGCTCGCAGACGGGCGGGCGGATCAGTGAGGTGCTCGGTCCGCGCACGATCGGGAACAATACGCGGTTTGTCGTGACGGATGCGACGTGGTTCGGCGCGGAGTGGGGGTTCGGCGGTTTCGATGCCTCCCGCACGACCTACGCGACGTTCGCCGGGACCGAGTCCAACGTGCAGCTGCCGATGATGGGGACCGATGCGCCGATGCTTCACTTCGACGGCGGCGCGGCCCTGGAAGCGGTGGTGCTCCCGTTCAGCAACGGATTTTCGCTCATCGCGGTGTTGCCCCAGGACCTGGACGCGTTCGAATCGGCGCTCGACCCCGGGTTGCTCGAGCGCATCGTCGACGAGGCGGTTCCGCGCGATGTGATGCTGGAGTTCCCACGAATCGAGGTGTCCGACCGCGTGGCACTGTCGAGCGTGGCCACCGCGATTGGTGTCGACGCCCTGTTCGCCCCCGAAGCCGAATACCTCGGCTTTGCCGACGGCACGCAGCTCGACGACGCGCACCAGCGCACACGGATCGCATTTACCGAGGTCGGCATCGACGTTCAGACCGACAACGACAGCGATCCGGGGACCGGCGGTGAGATGACGCCCGCACCCAGCACGCCCCCGGTGGCCGTGTCGTTCAATCGGCCGTTCTTCTTCGGGGTGCGCGATTCACAGACGGGGCGCTACCTGTTCCTCGGCCGGGTGACTCAGCCCTAAACTACCACCGCTCCGCTGGTCCGCTGGTCCGCTGGTCCCCGATCAACTTCAAACTATACCCACGCTCCGGCCACGGACCCACCACGCGAAGCGTCGAGCAGCCCGACTCCGCCGATCACCTGTGAGTCTGCCCTAATCGCGGGTCGTCACAAACGCCGCGATCGCTGCGGGTACCTCAGGCGCGAGGACGCGGCCGGCATCATTGTAGGGCGCTCCAATCGCGGCTGTGAGCTGGTCCTTCGGCGTATCTTCGACCTTCAGCACGTGGTCGGCGGTCGCGACGATGACGAGCGTGGTCTCGTGGCCCGCGGCCTCGGACGCGGCGGCGAGGGGCCTCGCATCGAGCTCCGGGTCCACCTGCACGTCACGGTCGCCGTTGAGCACCAGCACCGGGCCTTCGAATGACGCGAAGGCGGCGAGGGGGTCGAAGGTCAGCAGACCGCGCGCGAACCCGACGGACTGCGGATTCTGAAGTGCCATGACGAACTGCTGCACGCCGGGGAGGGTTCCCACCGTGCGGGCGTCCCGAGGTTTCCCGGCCGCGATGTCGTCCAGTGCCAGCGTCAGTGCGTCGATCTCCAGCTTCGCGGCCGCCGGATCGAGCGCGCCGCTGATCTGATTCGAGATCTGCCAGAGCACGATGTCGCGCAACGTCCGCCCGGAGGTCGAGAGCAGGATGAGGCCCGCGATCGGAACCACGGAGTTCGCCGCGACGCGCAGCGCATGCGCCCCGCCTTCGCTATGGCCCGCGACGTAGACGGCGGACGGGTCGACGTGCTCGCTCGCCGCGAGCACGCGGACAGCGGCCGACAGCTCGGCCGCATAATCGCCCCACTTGATCGCGGCGGGCGGCATGCCGGTCTGGCCTGTGCCGCGCTTGTCGTAACGCAGCACCACGACACCGGCTCGGGCCAGAGCATCGGCGAGCAACGAGGCGCTGCCGTTCGGCCCCGGAATGATGGGGTTGCGCCAGTCGCGGTCCGTCGGTCCGCTGCCTGCTGCGATCGCCACGCCGGGATACCGACCCGGCGCCGTCGGGCGGGTCAACGTGCCGAACACCGTCATTCCGGCCGCTTCGAATTGAACGTCTTCACTTGCCACGTCGGTGGTCGGGGCCATGATCGTCTCCTGCGGCGAGGGATCGGCCGTCGGCTGGGTGTTCGAGCATCCGGCGACGAGAGTCAACAGCAACACAGCGGCGAGCTTCATCAGAGGTCCAGGGGAAGAGAGATGCGTCGGCCCTCTTGGGCGGAGCGGTAGGCGGCGATCACGACTTCCAACGACTTCAGCCCCTCGTGGCCGTCGACGTCCGCGGAACTCTCGCCGCGCAGCGTGGCCGCGACGTTTTGATAGAAGGGGGCGTGGCCAGAGCCATACACGCACTCGGTGTCTGGCGTCGGCATCGGGAGATCGTCGTCGTCGGGGTGTGCGCTGTCGAATCGCCAGGTCGCGAGCTCGTTACATGCCACGCCGCCTAGCCGCACGAGGCCGCGCTCGCCGATGATCGTGATCGCCGCCTCGTAGTTCGAGGGACTCGTCAGCATCGTCACGGTGGCGGAGCCCAGCGCCCCGCAGCGCCAACGTAGGCTCATCGCCGCGGTATCCTCGACCTCGATCGTTCGCGCCAGGGTCGCGGTGAACGCCTGAACGCTCTCCACGGGCCCCAGCAACCACTGCAGCAGATCGATGTAGTGGATCGCCTGATTCATCAGCACGCCGCCATCGAGCTCCCACGTCCCGCGCCATGCGGCGAGGTCGTAGTAGTGCTGGGGTCGCGTCCACAACACGTTGAGGTGGGCGGCGTAGATGCGACCGAAGCGATGCTGGTCCACGGCGCGCTTCAGGGCGCGCACGACGGGACTGTAGCGCTGCTGCTTGACGACGAAGAGGTGCGTGCCGGCGTCCTCGGCGGCGCGGACCATGCGTTGGCCATCGCTCCACCGCGTCGCCATTGGCTTTTCGGTCACGGTGTGGACGCCGCGCTCGGCGGCATGAACAGCCTGTCCGGGGTGCAGTCCCGAGGGGGTGGCGAGCACGACGACATCGGGACGGCACTCGTCCATCAGCGTCTGGTAGTCCTCGAACGTGGGCACGTCGAGCGTCTCGCCGGCCCGCTGTCGTGCTCCCGGGTCCGTGTCGCAGACCGCGACCCACCGAGCAACGTCCGAGCCCAGCGCATTCATCGCTTCGACGTGTCGCGCGGCAACGCGTCCGAAGCCGATCAGCGCGAAGCGGAGCGGCCGTCCGATGATCGGCGATCTACGAGGAGCCATGATTCGGCAGGGGGTGCAGGGGGGCGCGCACCTTCTTGCGAACGGTGCCAATTTCTCTTAGAGTTCCGCTGTCGAAACGTATGTTGAGGTGCAGATTCCTGTCAATCAACGGTTCCGACCGCAAATTAATGACACGACTCGCTACCATCGTTGGACTGTTGATCGTCGGTTTTTTGTCGCCGCTGAGCGCGTTTGCGTTCTGGCTGCCCAACGACGGTCAATGCCTCGAGTTCTCGCCGGCGGCGGAAACCGTGGCGAGTGTGATCGACGAGGTGGTGGCGGCCTCGGGTTGCGGAAGCGTGCTCGATCCGACCGACCCGTCCTACAACGCCTGCTTTGAGCTCGCCGAGCATCCGATTTCGACGCTCCCCGAGCTCATCGCGCAGACCCAGGCCGAGCGACTCGTCGCAGCGATTCGCGCGAACGGCGTCGCCGTGACGGTCGCCCATCAGCGGGTCCCCGTCGTGATCGACACCAGCATCGATGATCCCGCACCGCCTGAGCCACAGATCGTGCACGTTCCTAGTCGTCCTCGGCGCGCCAACTCGTGTTCGGTGTATCCAGACGACTGCGAGCGCGCGCCCGCGATTCCCAACTTGAATCTGGACGGGTCCGTTCCGCAGGCCGACGCCTCGTCGGTCCGGTTCGAGGTCCCGCCTCCGATCACTCCGCAGCAGCGCCGCGGGCCGCCCTCACCAGGCGTCGGCCCTTCGACCGGCATCGTCGCGCGCCTCGACAGGCCCCCGCAGGTCGGGTAAGTCACCCACGTATTTGATGACGTAATCGTGTCGCGAGTCCGACGCCGGCGTAGTGCCGTCCGAGAGATCTCGCAATGAAGACACGGTTGCGAAGCACGAAACATACAAATCACTCAACTTCTGTTCGAAGTTAGGAGAAACAAATGGCACACGGAGCAGACAACCGCGGTGGTAGCACCACGGTACTCATGATCGTCGCAGTGGCGATCATCTCATTCGCAGGCGGTTACTTCATCGGCTCAAAGAGCGGTGGAACCGGCGACATCGCAGCATCGGTCGAAGGCGCGCAGATTGGCGCGGCGGCCAAAGGCGGCGGGATCGCGGGCGACAGCGCCCAGATCCCGATCGGCGACAGCCCGTTCCTCGGCAAAGCGACCGCCCCCATCACGATCGTGGAATTCTCCGAATTCCAGTGCCCCTACTGCTCGCGCGGTGCGGCGACGGCGAAAGAGGTGCTCGCGAAGTACCCCAACGACGTCAAGATCGTCTTCAAGCACTTCCCGCTCGCCTTCCACCAGCAGGCCACTGGCGCATCGAAAGCGTCGCTCGCCGCCAAGGAGCAAGGCAAGTTCTGGGAAATGCACGACCTGCTGTTCGCCAACCAGGGCGAGCTGAAGGGCAAGACCGACGAGCAGCTCAAAGAGTGGTCGTCCGGTTTCGCCAAGCAGATCGGCATCGACGTCGCCAAGTTCATGAAGGACTTCGACAACCCCAAGTTTGACGCGATCATCAAGGCGGACATGGAGCTCGGCGAGAAGCTCGCCGTGCGTGGCACGCCGCACTTCTTCGTGAACGGCGAGCGCGTCAAAGGCGCCCAGCCGGCCTCGAAGTTCGAAGAGATCGTCAACAAGCAGCTCGAGGAAGCCAAGAAGATGCTGGGTGCGGGCGTCAAGCGCGAGGACCTGTACGCGAAGATGGTCGACGCCAACTTCAAAGGTGGCGAAGCCCCCGACGCGCCGACTCCTGCCGCGCCGGCGAGCGTGGTGCAGATGGTCGAGATCTCGCCCAAGGACCCGGTCAAGGGTGCCAAGGACGCGCTGGTCACGATCGTCGAGTTCTCGGACTTCCAATGCCCGTTCTGTGGACGCGTCAACCCGACCATGGACCAGCTGATGGAGAAGTACGGCGACAAGATCCGCATCGTCTTCAAGCAGAACCCGCTTCCGTTCCACGCCGAAGCTGGTCCGGCGGCCGAGATTTCGCTCGCTGCGCATGAGCAGGGCAAATTCTGGGAGATGCACGACGCGTTGTTCGAGGCCCAGAAGGACCTCAAAGGCGCCAACACGACTGAGCTGGGCATGAAGCTCGCCACGAAGATCGGCATCAACGGCGCCAAGCTGAAAGCTGCCCTCGATTCCGGGAAGTACAAAGAGCAGATCAAAGAGGACATGGCGATCGCCGCGAAAGTGGGCGCTCGCGGAACCCCGAACTTCTTCGTCAACGGCGTGCAGCTCGTCGGCGCGAAGCCGTACCCGGCGTTCGAAGCCGAAGTGACCGCTCAGATCAAGATCGCCGAGGAGCTCAAGAAGAAGGGCCTCAAAGGCGAGGCGCTGTACGCGGCTGCGGTCGAGTACAACAAGAAGAACGCGCCGGCACCGGCCGCCGCTCCGTCGGCTCCGCCGGAGCCCGAGCCCAAGGTCGATCCGAGCAAGCTGAAAGTTGGCAACGCCGCGACGAAAGGCCCGGCAAACGCTCCGATCACGATCTTCGAATTCTCCGACTTCCAGTGCCCCTACTGCAGCCGTGGCAACACGACGGTTCAGCAGGTCGCGGCGAAGTACGGCGACAAAGTGCGCATCGTCTTCAAAGCGTTCCCGCTTCCGTTCCACGCCGAAGCTGAGCCGGCCCACCGTGCGGCGATCGCCGCTGGCAAGCAGGGCAAGTTCTGGGAGATGCACGACCTGATCTTCGCCGACCAGCCGGGGATGAAGAAGCCGGACATCTTCACGACCTACGCGAAGCAGCTGGGCCTGAACATGGGCAAGTTCAAGACCGACATGGAGTCCCCTGCGATCAAGCAGCAGGTTCAGGACGAGATGAAGGAAGGACAGGCTGTCGGTGTCCGCGGGACCCCGGCGTTCTTCATCAACGGCAACCGCATCGTGGGTGCGCAGCCGCCGACGAAGTTCGAAGAGATCATCGAGGCCGAACTCAAGAAGTGAGTTTGGAGATCGGTTGAATCAAGGCCCTCGCGAACTTCGCGAGGGCCTTTTTGTTTGTGTGGGTCAGTAGGGGACGACGGTGTCGATCATCCGGAGGTCGTTCTTCTTCTTCTTCTTGGGTTTCGGCTTCGCCTTCGGCGTCGCTTTGGCCGCCGTCGGTTCGGGGCGCTTCTGTGCAGCCGGTGGGGTGACCTCCGGCGTTGTCGTCTGAGTCTGAGTCGGGGTCGCGCTGGCCGTGGCCGTGCGGGGTTTTGGTGTTCGGACCTGCTTCTTGGGCCGCGACTTCTTGCGGGGCCGCGGTTTGAGCACAGTGTCGTCGAGTCCTTCGAGGCCGAGAAGCTTCGGCGCGCGTGGATCCCCGGGGTTGACGCGCGCGGGCGGGCCCATCAGCTGCCGCGCCAGTAGCGCGCCTCGCACGCTCCAGAGGTAATCGCCGTCCTCACGACCGAAGTTTGCCTCCAGCATCTGATCGAGCTCTCGCGGGCCGAGCCCGTCCACCCATTGTTCGAGCTGATTCAGCTCGAGCTCGGCTTCGCCGAATGTGAACCCCTGTTCATCTTCCCAGTAGTCGGCGTCATCGACGTACTGCGGGTCGAGTTCGATCACCGCGAGTTCGTTGTTCGTCGTCGCAGCGATGGGCTCGGCCACAGGATGGGCCGGCAGGTTTGGTTGAGCGCTCTGCGCGGGACCTCCGCTAAACACGGCCGCCGCGGCGCCGATCCCGAGCAGTCCCACGGCCGCCGCGGTGAACCACTTCGTCATGGGACGCGGAGCATCGCCGGACTCGTCGTACAGATTGCTTCGCACGGGCAGTGCCGCGGCGATCACGTCGCCGAGGCGCGGCTCGGTTGGCGCGTCCTCGTCGATTGGAATTCGGATCGCACGAGGCGGATCGATCTCGGTCGCGTCGGGGTTGGACTGCAGAGGAATCGGGGTCCCGACGGCGTAGGCCGCGCGCAACATCGCCTCGCGCGAGATCGCCCGCGGGATCGCCTGCGAGACATCGTCGAACCCGTCGATGTCGCCCCCCGTCATCAGCGCGTGGGAGAATCGCGCGAGCTGTTTGGGCGACACCGTCTTGGCGAAGACCCGCAGGACATCCTCGAGCGCCTCGAGCATGTCCTGGGCGCGCTGGTAGCGGACGTCGGGGTCTTTCTCCAGAGCGCGAAGCGTGACTTCCACCAGTTCGTCGGGGATATCGGGTCGCAGGAGCTGCGGACTCGGCGGGTCCTCGTGGAGGATCGCGTTGACCGCAGCCAGCTCGCGGCCAAACGGTGGATTCCCGGTCAGCAACTCGTAAAGCAGTGCGCCGGCCGAGAAAATATCGGCTCGCCGATCGACGCCGTGCTGCTCGATCTGCTCCGGCGACATGTAAGAGAGCTTGCCTTTGACGAGGCCGGTTTCGGTTTTGGCGTGGCGCTCCACGGCATGCGCGATCCCGAAGTCGACGAGCTTGATCACCCCGTCGCGCCCAATCAGGACGTTGTGTGGCGAGACGTCTCGATGAACGATCCGCATCGGCTTTCCGTTTTCTGCGTACTCGTGCGCGTAGTCGAGCGCGGCGAGCACATCGGCGATGATGCGAATGCTCATCGCGATCGGAATCTCGATGCTACGTTGCTCGGCGCGATCGAGCAGATCGGCGAGATCGCCTCCTTCGATGTACTCCATCGCGATGAAGTACTCGCCGGCCTCTTCGCCGAGCTCGTAGATCCGCACGATATTGGGGTGTCGCAGACGAGCGGCGATCCGCGCTTCATCGAGAAACATCGAGATGAAGCGCTCTTCGCGGGCGAGGTGGGGGAGGATGCGCTTGATCGCAAGTTCACGATCCGAGCCCGTAGGATCAGATTGGCGTGCGATAAAGATCTCGGCCATCCCTCCGGTGGCCAGATGCCGCACTAACTCGTAGTCGCCCAGTTGCTCAGTCATTGCGCGGCGCTACTCTAACACAGCTTGTCGGAAACGTCGCTTTCCTGAGACGGTTCGGCCGCACAACGAGGGGCGGCGGCCGGCGAAATCTGGCGCCGCTGCGCGGCCTTTGACCTTTGCAAATCCAGAAACTAGAGTGCCGCCCCTCGACCAGTTGTAAAGCGGAGCACGCATGGCGGATGAAGAAGAGGAAGGGCTCGACGAGACCTCGGAGGCGAAGTCGAGCGTGGGTGATATCTTTGGCGTGTCTTCGGGCAAGAAGAAGAAGAAGAAGCCGAAGCCCGAAGCCGCGGCGCCACAGGCCGACGACGACGCGGTGCCGTTCGCCGCTTCGCCGGCCAAGGACGCCGAAGCCGCGCCGGTTGAAGCCAAGCAGCCGAAGAAGCCGAAGGGCTCCGCCGCGCTGGACGGCGTCTTACTTCCGTCCTCCACGCCTGCGCCGTCGGCGGCTTCCGATGACTACCTGAGCCCTTCGGACCTCGGCGACTACGATGCGCCGAAGTCCAAGACCGTGCCGATGTTGATCGGGATCATCGCGGTGTTGGTTCTCGTGATCCTCGCCGGCTTCGTCTTCGCCACGGGGCGTGGCGGCGATCTGGTGGCATTGGCCAAAGGCGAGTACCGCGAGAAGAAGATCGCCGAAGCCCGCATGGCCGAAGAGCAGCACAAGGAAGATCAGCTGGCGAAGCTCGATCGCTTCGGCAACATGATGATCTCGGGCAATCCGCAGTACGCGTTGGTCAAACTGAACGGAGCGGTGCAGTACGGCCGCACGTCACAGGGTTGGCGCGAAGTCCGCGTCGGCACCTCCGCCGGCATTCAGGACCTCAAGATCCGCGAGACCCATCAGGTGGAGTTCTCCGCCCCAGGGTTCGAGCCGACCACGATCGAAGTCACGGAAGGCAAGTGGCAGGAGTCGTCCGGCGCCTACAACTACGCGGTGACGCCGTCTCTGATCCCGACCTCGATCCATGCGAAGCAGGAGTTCGATGCGCGCCTGAGCGAGGACGTCGAAAACGAGTTCTTCGGAAAGGTCACGATCAATTCGATGCCCTCGGGGGCCAAGATCGTGTTCAACAACAAGCCGCTCCTCAACGCCAAAGGCGAGGAGATGGTGACCCCGGCGACGTTCGACAAGTACTACGACAAGGACGCCGAGACGGGGAAGCTGGAGGAGAAGCAGGTCAAAGTCGACACTGCGCTCGACGTCGGCCACAAGATCCAGGCGTTCATGGAGTTCGAGTCGACCTGCCCGGAGAGCGCCACGCCGATCGCGTGCGGCGCTGTCGACAACTGTTGTCCCGCGGAGTGCAGCGTGGCGACCGACGCGGACTGCAAGTGGCCCGCCTACGTGACGAGCCTGACGCGCCCGATGTGGAGCTGCACGTGGAACACCAAGGACGGCCAGCCGCCGGCCGAGGTTCCGAAGGGCAAGTCGATCCAGCACTTCTGCGACTACAGCTTCACCCTCGACATCGATTTCAACGGGTTGAAGACGTACATCGTCGCTCGGGAGGCCGAGCGCCAGCGCATTCTGGAGCAGTTCAAGTCCGCGGGCGGTAAGGTCGGCGAAGACGGCGAACCGCTCGAAGAAGGCGCGGAAACAGCCGCCGCAAACTGAGCTCGTCTTGAAACTCTATCGAGTCAGCGGCCACGGTTGGGTCGTCGAGCAGGCCGACGGCCGGTTCGAACTGAGCAGCCCATGGTTGTCATTGATGCCCGGCGGACCCGCACCGACCCTGGGCGCACGGTGTGACGGCGACCTCGTGCTCGAGGCGCCCGTCGAGCCGAGCAAGATCGTCTGCATCGGGCTGAACTACGCCCAGCATGCCGCCGAGATGAACAAGAAGGTGCCCGACGAGCCGCTGTTCTTTCTCAAGCCCACGACCTCGTTGACCGCACCAAACGGCACGATCTGGCTGCCGCCGCAATCCGAAGAGGTGCACCACGAAGGCGAGCTCGCGATCGTGATCGGTCGTCGCCTCACGAACGCGACGCCGGCCGAGGCCGCCGCGGCGATCTTCGGCTACACCTGCGCGAACGACGTGACGGCGCGCGACATTCAGCGCCGCGAGAGCCGGTACACGCGGGCGAAGGGCTTCGATTCCTTCTGTCCCGTCGGGCCCTGTGTCGTGCTCGCCGCGGACTTCGAGCCCGCGGAGCACGAGGTCGAACTGCGGGTGAACGGCGCGCGTCGCCAACATTCGCGGCTCGATGACTTCATCTTTCCGATCGCGGAAGCGCTCGCGTTCATCAGCTCCGTGATGACGCTACTGCCCGGCGACCTCGTGCTGACCGGCACCCCGTCTGGGGTCGGCCCGATCATCGATGGCGATCGCGTCGAGGTCGAGATCGGCGGCATCGGCGTCCTCAGCAACGTTGTGGCTCGCGCTTAACCGGGCGCTTTCCACCGAAAATCCACGCCCGTTGCAACCCCTCTGCAAGCCGTCCCGATAGCTTCCTGGCCTGACTACCAGCCATGGAGCGCATCATGTTGCAGAAACGAATCCTCGTCGGCCTCGCCCTCGCGGCGAGCACCGTCGCCGTCGTCACCGGTCACCTGGCATCGGCGCCAGACCCGCAGCCGATGCCGCTTATTGATGGGTTCGACGGTACGAGCCAGGGGTCACTCAGCATGGATGCGTCGTTGTCGCACCTGGTCATCGGGACCGACGCGGACGTCTGGGCGTCGATCGAGATCAACGCGAGCGGAGACCGGGTGCAGAGCCGCGTGCCGATGGACGTCGCGCTGGTGATCGATCAGTCGGGCTCGATGGACGGCGAGAAGCTCGCCGCTGCGAAGCGAGCCGCGAACGCGTTGACGGCGCGCATGAGCGAGGACGATCGGCTCGCCATCATCTCGTTCAGCGGGGAGGCGCAGGTGAAACGCGAGCTGGGCCATGTGACTTTCGTCAACAAGTCGGAGGTCTACATGGCGATCGACCAACTGCACGCGTACGGCGGGACCAACATCGGTGCCGCCTATGATGAGGCGGCCCGCGTCCTGAGCGCGGATTCGCGCGGCGCGGCCCGTGTGATGTTCCTCATCTCCGACGGCCATCCCACGGTGGGCGACACGGACATGGGCCCGTTGGACCGCCGCGCGACGCAGGGTTTTCAGTCCGCAGGCATCACCACGACGACGCTCGGCATCGGGGACGACTTCGACGAGTCCGTAATGGGGGCGATGGCCGTCAAGGGCGGCGGGCACTTCTACTACGTGGCCGACGCAGCGGGCCTCGAGCGCGATCTGAATGCGGAGTGGGAAGGTCTGGCGCAAGCGACGGGGCGGCAGGTCCAGGTGCGTCTTACGCCGCCTGCGGGGGTCGTCATCCGACAGGTCCCCGGGTTCAGTACGCGTCAGGACGGCGAGTCGACCGTCGTGCACGTCGACACGATGTTCGCGAACAGTCGTCGCATTCTGATGGTTCAGCTCGACGCGACCCAACGACTGTCTGGGGCCGACGCACTGCTCGACGTGGATCTCAGCTACGAAGATCTGACGGCCGAGCCCAGGGTTGAACGTCGGATTCGCGCGACGCTGGCCGCGGTGTCGGTGGATCGGACTTCCAACCCCGACGACGTTCGGCTCAGCGCGCTGAGTCAGGCTCGTCGCGTCTCTACGGCAGTGGCGCTCGCGGAGGCCGACCGCCTGTGGGGCAGCAACCGCGTCGCGGAGGGGCTGGCGCTGCTCCAGCGTGAGCGCGTCCTGAACGACGAGTTCGTGCGTCGATATGGAGAGAGTGAAGGGCTGACCCTGGTCAACCGGGAGATTGAGCGCTCCCAGGAGCAGATGAGCACGTTGGTCGTGCAGGAGAAGCGATCGATCAGAATCCGTAAGAAGCGCAAGGTGGATACGATCGAGATCATCGTCGGGGACCATTAGGCGTTGTGCAGAACCTGTGACTCGATCCTCACGAACTCTCCACATCCGTTCCAATCGGTCTCCAAGACTGGTCGGTAGATTGGCTTCATCGACACAACGGAGGAGCTCATGGCATCGAACACACTTCAGGCAGCAGCATTCATCGTGGTTGGCGGTCTCGCCGGAGCCGGCGGCTTCGCGGCGCTCGGTAGCGCGCCGCCGCCGGCACCGACGCCGATTCCTGTCACGGTTGCGGCTGCCAACGTCGAGGTTCGTTCGGCGCCCACGCCGGAGGCGATCCCGGATGGTGTAACGATCGCCTACGTGACGACCGGAAGTGTGGAGAGCGACGCGCCGCGCAGCGCATTCGCGGTGTTCACAGTCGGCGCATCGGTCGACGTGGCGGACGTCAAGTTGACCGTGTCCGGGGACGGCGCCCGGCCCGAGGAAGCGGTCGGGCACGAGTACTCGAAGACGACGGGTTCGGTCACGGTGGACGTCGGCGACCTGGGCGCCTCGCAGGAGCGCACGGTCGTGGTCGGGTTTACGCTGCCCGATGAGAGCGGTCGGTTCACGACGCACACGGCGTTCCGCGATCTGCACACCGGCGAGGCGAAGACGGTCGTCGGCGAGGTGCGCGGCCACTCGATCACGCGTCGGATGCAGGTTCGCGACGCCTACGAGACCGTGCGGATCGCGTACACCGAGCAGGCGATCGAGGCGGCCCAGAACCTGATGGAAGAGTCCGACTGGTCCCAAGCGCGGGCCTGGCTCGAGGATGCCTACGCCCGCAACGTCGAAGTCGGGATGGCGCTGCGCCTCACGGGCTCGCTCGCGGGCGCGCAGGCCGATCTCAACGCCCTGAAGGACGAGCTGACGGAGCGGAGCAAACCGCGCGCAAAACGTCCCGTGGCGAAGAAGCCGGGCATCGTCTGGACCTTCGGTGATCGCCCCTCTCCGCCTCCGACATAAACCTCAATTTTACAACAACTTGCATGTTCGCTCGGGGCGTGACACGAGGATCGTCGTCTGCTATAGTCGGCGCGTTCGGTTGAACGGGCTCAAACCCGCATCAATTCTAACGCTTCTCCCCTTTTCACGTGACACGGAAGACCCATGGCGGAGGACACCCAAACGGGGCCTGCTGAGAGAGAACTCAACGCGTACACAGCAGACAGCATCCAGGTCCTTGAAGGGCTCGAGGCGGTTCGCAAACGCCCCGGCATGTACATCGGCGATACCGACGACGGCTCGGGCATGCACCACATGGTGTACGAGGTCGTCGACAACGCCGTCGACGAAGCGCTGGCGGGCCACTGCGACCGCGTGACGGTGACGATTCACGCCGATGAATCGGTGACGGTCGAGGACAACGGCCGCGGGATCCCCGTCGACATGCACAAGAAGGAAGGGCGCAGCGCGGCCGAAGTGATCATGACCGTGCTGCACGCCGGCGGAAAGTTCGACCAGAACTCCTACAAGGTGTCCGGCGGTCTGCACGGGGTCGGCGTTTCGGTCGTGAACTTCCTGTCCGAGTGGCTGGAGCTCGAGGTGCGCCGCGACGGTGAGGTGTGGTCGCAGCGCTATGAGCGAGGTGTCCCTGTGGCGCCGCTGTCCGCGATCGGGCGCGCCAAGACGTCGGGGACCAAGATTCGCTTCAAGCCGGATCTGCAGATCTTCACCGAGACGAAGTACTCGTTCGACACGCTGTCCGCTCGGTTGCGTGAGCTGTCGTATCTGAACGCCGGCGTGGCGATCACGGTCGTCGACGAACGCGACGGCGCCCGCCACGACTTCAGCTTTGCCGGCGGGATCAGCTCGTTCGTGCAGGCCCTGAACAAGAACAAAGTGCCGTTGCACGCCGAGCCGATCTACATCTGCCGCGAGGTGCCCGAGGAGGGCATGACGATCGAGCTGAGCCTGCAGTGGAACGACAGCTACAACGAGAACGTCTTCTGCTACACGAACAACATCCGAAACCGTGACGGGGGCTCGCACCTGTCGGGTCTCAAGGGCGCGATGACGCGTACCGTGAACGCCTTTTCGCTGGGCAAGGGTCTGATCAAAGAGGCGCTGACCGGCGAAGACATTCGCGAAGGACTCACCGCGATCCTGAGCGTGAAAATGCCGGATCCGAAGTTCTCCAGTCAGACCAAAGACAAGCTCGTCTCCAACGAGATCAAAGGCGTCGTCGAGACGGTCGTCAACGAGTACCTGGGTTACTTCCTCGAAGAGAACCCCGCCGTTGCCAAGACGATCGTCGACAAGGCGCTCGCCGCGTCGCGTGCGCGCGAAGCGGCTCGCAAGGCGCGCGAGATCGCGCGGAAGTCGGCGCTGTCGATTTCGAGCCTGCCGGGCAAGCTCGCGGACTGTCAGTCGCGCAAGCCCGAAGAGTGCGAGATCTACATCGTCGAGGGTGATTCCGCCGGTGGCTCTGCGAAGCAGGGCCGTGATCGGAAGTTCCAGGCGATCCTGCCGCTACGCGGCAAGATCCTGAACGTCGAGCGTGCGCGCTTCGACAAGATGTTGGCGTCGAACGAGATCGCGACCTTGATCTCGGCCCTCGGCTGCGGGATCGGCAAAGAGCACTTCGACATCGAAAAACTGCGTTATCACAACATCATCCTGATGACAGACGCCGACGTGGACGGCAGTCACATCCGGACGTTGTTGCTGACGTTCTTCTACCGGCAGATGCCGGAGATCCTCGAGCGTGGCTACCTCTACATTGCGCAGCCGCCGCTGTACGGCATCAAGCGCGGGCGCAGCGTCACCTACATCAAGGACGAGACGTCGCTCAACGAGTTCCTCATCGGACGCGCCGTCGATCAGCTCACGGTTCGCGGCGTCGACGGCACCGAGATCCAGGGCGAGGCGTTCGCGCAGTTCGTCGAAGACCTGCTGCAGTATCGCGAGCGCAGCAGCCGCGTGTTGCGACGCGCGGACCTCCGGATCGTGACGGCCGCGTTGCATGCGGGGTTGGTCGGGCAAGACCTCCTCGACGAAGCGGCGCTCACCGCGCGAATGGGCGAGATGCTCGCCGCGCTGCGGTCGCAGTACCGCAACGTCGTCTGGGAAGAACCGTCGATCGATCCGCATCCCGATATCGAAGATCTGTGGACCGCCGAATGGGCGAGCCGAGTGTCTGGCGCCTCGATCACGACGATCTTCAATCGCGAGTTCCTGATGTCGGCGGACTGGCAGTTGATGTCGCGCGTGCACGATCTGGTGGCCAAACTCGGCGTGCCGATGCAGCTCGATGACGGAAAGAGCGTCAGCGAGTACCACGCCACGGATACGCTGCTGCAGGCGATCCTCGACTTCGGCCGCAAGGGTCAGACGATCCAGCGCTACAAGGGTCTGGGTGAGATGAACCCCGATCAGCTGTGGGATACGACGATGGACCCCACGATCCGCACGCTGCTGCAGGTGCAGGTCCAGGACGCCATCGAGGCCGACGAGATCTTCACGGTGCTCATGGGTGACCAGGTGGAGCCGCGCCGCGAGTTCATCGAGAAGAACGCGCTCGCGGTCCGTAATCTGGACGTATGACCTCGAACAAGATCGAGCTGTTGTCCGGCCCCGCGGTGCAGGACGCGCTGACGCAGGCCGATGCGAAGGTCTATCGCTACGAGTTGAACCCGGTGGGGCTGATGCTCGCCGTCGGCGTCGCGTTCGTGTTCTACGGGCTCGGCGCCTTTTGCTACTGGCAAACGGGCCTGTCGAACCCGCTGTGGATGATCTTGTTCGTCGCGCTGATGTTCACCGGCGTGGGGTTCACGGCGGTCGCGGCCTATTGGCACCAGTTCGCCACGCAGCATCTCGTGGGCGTCTCTACCGATCGGTTGTTCGTTGGCGGGCCCAAGGCGACCTGGGTCATCGCCTGGGAGCTGCTCGATCGCAAGTCGATGGGTTTCGAGCAGATGCAGATGACGCGGCTGCGCGGCGCGCTGGAGATGCGCGTCAGCGGCCAGGACATCAAGCTGCACCTCTTCAATGCCATCGCGTACCTCTCCGATATCGAGGCGTTCATGCACGGTGTGCTCTCACACCTGCAGATTACCGACGACGCGGCGGCGGGGACGCTGACTGCTGATGACGCGGTCGGCGAGGAGGAGTGATTGCGTCGGATCTACCCACTCTGTCGTGGTCGCACCTTCGACGAGATCGCGGACGCGCTGCGCCAGAGCACGCTCGTGCTCGCCGAGGTCGCATCCTGCACGTTTCCGGGCCGTCCTGAGCCGCGCTCGGCGCGGTGGGAGTCGAGCGAAGGTCTGACCGCGCTGCACTACGAGTACTTGCCGGACATCGAACTTCGATACCTCTACGTCTCGACCCCCGACTTTTCGTTGTTCTCCGACGGCGCCGAAGGCGTGGGCCTCGAACCCTTCCTCTCCGCACAACTCGACGGTCCGTGGCTCGCCTCATGGGACGCCCTGCGCGCGGACCTGCACGCGGGGATGCACGCCCCATCGAATCGCGCCGCCGCCGCGTTTCGCGTTGCCGCGAAGTACCGCGATGACACTGTCGACGGGCACGCGGAGCTGCTCGCCGCGATCGACGCCGCGGCTGAACGTGGTCCCATCGCGGCGGCCGAGCAGATCATCGACGTTGTGCAACCCGCGGCCCGCCTCGCGATCGACGCGGCCTACGAGGCGGCCGACGACATCGAGCTTCGCGTTCACCTCAAGCGGGCACGCGATCGGCTCGATGCTCGCAGCCTCTGATGTTCTGCACGTGCGCCGGGGGTCCACCGAAATCTTTGCCGCGCAAACGCCTTAGCTCCATGATGATCTCTCAACAAAGGAGGTCGTATGACGTGGCGAACACTCGCATTCGTAGGCGTTTCGTTGGTGATCGTGGGCTGCTCGGGCTCGGAGGAGAATAACACGCTGGGCACGCCGGTCGCATGCGCGACCGCCAGCGATTGTGCGGGTGGCCAGGAGTGCGGCCGGCTCGACACTGCGGGTGGCGTCACCGAGCGCATCTGCCTGGTGGAGGCGGAGTGCGGCGAGTTGACGTGCGAGACGATGCGGTGCGCAAAGTCGCCTGAGGGGGGCGCAGCGGCCTGTGTCGCGGCGGACGAGGGCTCAGATCCGTGCGACGGCAAGATGTGCGGCGAGCGATGCACCACGTGTTCCGGGGACACCTGTCCGGCCGTCGAAGAGTACTGCCAGGCGGACGGCAGCTGCGGGACCGACTCCCAGCCGGCTTGCGACGACGCGAACCCTTGCGCGGACAAGGCGTGCGGCGACACCTGCTCCACGTGCGATGCGACGATGAACGCGTGCCCGGCCGTCGAAGAGTACTGCCAGGTCGACGGATCGTGCGGCAGCGACGCGGCGCCGATGTGTGAGGTCTACGATCCCTGCGCGGGCGCGATCTGCGGGGCGGCGTGCACGATCTGCGATCCCGCGGATACCGATTGCGTGGAGACGACCGTCGAGAAGCACTGCGACACCGCGATGGTCTGCACCGACGGCCCGCCGGCCTGCTGAGCTAACGCGATATCGGGTTGTTCTCGCGTATCGTGCCACGCCGCCGCGCGGTAGGATGGGGCGTGCAGTACGGTATGTACAACTTGCAGGAGCGCGTGGGGCGCGGCGCGATGGCCGAGGTTTGGTCGGGCACCCACGAGGGCGGCCCGCCCGCCGCTGTGAAGATCGTCACCCGCCTCGCCGGGCCCGCCAAGACTGAGCTCGACGCGTTCTTCCACGAAGTGCGAACGGTTGCGTCGTTGAGCCACCCTGGGATCGTGCAGGTCCTGGACTATGGTCAGGCGTACTTCGAGCCGGTTGATGCCGTCGTCCCGTATCTGGTCACGGAGCTCGCGCTGGGCGGGACCCTGGCGACCGGCTGGCGGCCGGGGACCTTCGGGGACGTGCGCCACGCTGTGCTCGCGATCTTGGACGCACTAGGACACGCCCATGCGCGCGGTGTCATCCACCGAGATCTCAAGCCGGGCAACGTGCTGCGGGCGACCACCGAGCCGGACTCGGCGCTGAAACTCACCGACTTCGGCATCGCACGACTGGCGCCGCTCGGCGAGCGTAACAACGCCGACGGGTTCATCGGCGGCACACCGCGGTACATGGCTCCGGAGCAGATTCGTGGCGAATGGCGCGATCACGGGCCGTGGACCGACCTCTACGCGGTGGGCTGCATGACGTGGACGATGGTCACGGGGCGCCCCCCGTTCGATGGCGACCGCGACGCGGTTTACGACCATCATCTCCACTCCGAACTGCCGCCGCTGGTGCCGATCATCGCCGTCCCCGACGGGCTCATCCGGTGGCTGCGATGGCTATTGGAGAAAGACATCTCCCGTCGGTGTGATCGCGCGGCGGACGCGGCGATGGAGCTGTTGGCCCTGGAAATGCCCGACAATCCGACGACGCTCGAGATCACGATCCCTGACGATTCGACGCCCACGTTGATGTCCGACGAGATTCTCGGCTCCTCGGTCGAGCGGCCGGCGCCGGAGCGGGCATTGCGCCTGCGCCGGGCCGCGTCGGCGAACCATGCGCTCACCAGCGAGTCGGCGCATACGGAGCTGCGGCTGTGGGGCCTTCGCCGCGTTCCGTTTATCGGTCGTCGGGCACAACGGACCGAACTCTGGGACGTGTTGCAGCAAGCGTTCGAGTCGTCGTCCGCTCAACTTGCGGTGATCGATGGGCCGGCGGGGACGGGCAAGTCCGCGTTGGCGCAGTGGCTCGCCGAGCGCAGCCATGAGCTGGGTCTCGCGGAGTCGATGGTCGTGCTTCACGACCCCATTTCTCGGCGTAGCGACGGTCTTCGCGGGGCTCTGGTTCGGGCCTTCCGGCTCGAAGACCTCGGGCTCGCCGAGGGCGTCGCACGCCTGCATGAGTGGCTCCGCTCGCGGGCCGACGAAGCCGACGCGCTGCGCGCCGCCGGGGTGCTGGGCGACTGGGTTCTGGCGCCCGAAGGAGCGACCGTCACTGCATTCGAGTACGACGAGCGCGCGCGGGCCCTGTTGACCGTGTTGCGCGCCCAAGGTCATCGCCGCGTCCCGATTGTGTGGGTGGAAGATGCCGAGCGCGCATCGCCCACGTTGCGGATGTTGGCCCGCGCTCTGGAACTCGGCGGCGAGGAGTCGCTGCCTCTGATGATCATCGCGACGCGCGCCGAGCGGATTCCCGGCGCTGAGGACGCGTTGGAGGATCTCGCCGCGCAGTGCACGTCACGGACGCTGGAGCTACCGGAGCTGACGCGTGAGGAGGCACAAGCGCTGCTCGACGCGATGCTGCCGTTGGCGCCGGAGTTTCGGGACGCGTTGATCGACCAGACGGGGGGCAACGCACTGTTTGCGGTTCAGATGCTCGGCGCTCTGATCGCGCAGGACGACTTGGTCCCGAACGCGCGCGGCGAGTTTGCGCCGCGTGCTGAGGCGGTCCCGGTATCGACCATCGCGGGACTCTTGGCGATGCGCATCGCCGCGTTGGCGGTTCAGTTTGACGTGTCCAGCGACCAGATCCGCCAACAACTCGAACTCGCGGCGACGCTCGGTCGCTGGGTGCGAAGTGTGGAGTGGCTGGTGGCGTGCGGGAAGAACGGTACGCCCTTGATCAGTGGTCTCGTCGACGCGCTGGTTCGGACGGGACTCGCTGTTCCGGCGGGCGACCAGTGGGCGTTCGTGCACGATCTCGTGCGTGAGGAGCTTGTGGCCGAAGCCAAGGCGGCCGGACGTTGGCTGTCCGCCAATGACATGTGCGCAGAGGCGCTGGACGACCTGTACGCGCAGCCGGATCTGGAACGGCGAGCCAACCACCTCGTCGAGTCGCAGCGGTGGAACCAAGCTGCGGACGCGTGCGTCGCGGCCGCGCAAGCGACAATGCAAGCGAACTCGCCCCGGCGCGCGAGGCGCTGGTTTGATCGCGCGGAGGAGGTCTTCGCGGCCGGCGAGCTGCCCGCCGACGATCAACGACGGCTCACGATTCAGTCGCTGCGCGAAGAACTCGGGCTCAGCGGTGTCCCGCGTCGGTGAGGTGACGCAGCTCCCGGACGGCGAGCTGCACCGCGAGCTCGTCTTGGACCAATGAAATCTTGGCCAGCTTGACCTGGTCTTCGGCGTTGATGAGGTCCAGCTGCGTCGCGGCGCCATACTTGTAGGCGATGCGCGCTTGCCGCAACGCCTCGTCGGCGAGCTCGACCTGCGCGAGACCGGATTCGACCTGGTTGAGCGACGACAGATAGTCGGCGTGCGCGTTATCGAGTTCGGATTCGATGCGCGACTTGAGCTTGTCGACCTCGATCTCGGCGGACAGCTTCTGCGCCTTGCGCAGCTTGAGTTCGCCTTCGCGAAACCCGCCATCCCAGATCAGCCACTGCGCGCCGAGCGTGATCGTCCACAGCGGGCCCGCCTCGGAGAACGCCGAGGCCCGACCACCGCCGTACGCGAACGTCCCGGTCAGTGACGGCAGGTAGCGGTAGTACACCTCGTCCACGTATTGCTGGGCGAGGTCGATGTTGCGCCGCGCGACGAGCAGATCGCGCCGCTCGTCGAGCGCCTGGTCCTTCAGCGCCTTGAGCTCCGCGGGCGAGCCGGGGTTCGCTGGCGCCTCGACATCGAAGTTCGCCTCCGTCTCCAGCATGTTCGAGAGCACCTCGCGCAGTTTGAGGAACTGGAGTTTCGCTCGCTCGACGTCCTTCTCGGCCTGCAGGACGCGAATCTTGGCCCGGGTGAGCTCGAATCGGTTCGCGGTTCCGGCGTCGACGAGCCGCTGCGTGGCGTTGAGCAGCGTCTGCGATGACTCCAGCTGCTCCGCCGACAGCACCATGACGCCGCGCACGGTGACCAGGTTGTAGTACGTGCGCACCACCGCTTGTTCGAGTCGATAGTCGATGACCCCGATCTGATCGCGCGCGATGGCATGCTGCAGGATCGCGCCCTTCAGCAGAGGGATTGCGCGCGGATTCGCGCCGACGGACGCGCTGACGTTCCAGCGGTAGTCGGTCTTGTTCTGGACCACGAACGGTTCCGGCGCCGGCGCGCCGGGTGGAAGGAGGTCCTCGCCGAACGTCGCGGTGATCTCCTTCTGGTTGATGATGTAGTTGGCCCCCGCCGAGATCGTCGGGAAGACCGTCGAAATCGCCTGCTTGATCTGGGCGTCCGCGGCCATGATCTGGGCCTCGGCGGAGCGCTTGTCGAGGCTGGAGCTCTGCGCGGTGCTGATCGCCTCGTCGACCGACAGCATGCGGGTGCTCTCGATGCGAAACGCTTCGAGCGGGACCTCGGCGCGCAGGTTTGCCTGCTGTTCGACGTCTTCCGGACCGCTGAAACCGGGGGTCTCCGGTACGGAACTGGGGGTCTCTTGCGCGGAGCTGGCCCAAGGCAGCAGGATCAACAGGATCACCGCTGCGGCAGCCGCCGTGCGCCGGAAGAGGCCGCGCTTCACCCGGTCTGACGCGCTCTCCAGCACCGAGTAGAGCACCGGCACGACGATGAGCGTCAGGACCGTCGCGACGATGAGGCCTGCCGAGATGACGTTCGCCATCGGGCCCCACATCTCCACAGAACGACCGCCGACGACGACGCGCAGGTTCACGAAGTCGATGCTGACGCCGATGACCAGCGGAATCAGGCCCAGCACCGTCGTGATCGCGGTGAGCATCACCGGGCGGAATCGCACGAGCCCCGCGAGCACGATCGACTCCCGGAGCTCCATCCCGCCCGCACGGAGCCGGTTCATGTAGTCGATCATCACGATCGCGTTGTTCACCACGACCCCGGCCAGGCTGATCACCCCGATGCCCGTCATGATCACGCCGAACGGCGAGTTCGTGATGATGAGGCTCCACAGCACGCCGATGAGGCTCAGCGTGACGCTGGCGAGGATGATCACGGGCTGGATGATCGAGTCGAACTCCGTCACCAGGATCAGCAGGATCACGAACAGCGCCGCGAGCAGCGCGAACCCGAGGAACTCGGCGGCCTCCTGCTGGTCGGCGTTCTCGCCGGTGTATCGCACGGTGTAGCCGGCGGGCACGTCGATCTTGTCGACCTTTTTCTGCACCTCGATGAGGAGGTTCGAGGCGAGGTAGCCGTCGGCGGCACCGGCCATCACGGTCACGACGCGGTCTTGGTCTTTGTGTCGGATCGAGCCCGCTCCGCCGCGTTCCTGAATCTGAGCGACCTCGGTGAGCGGGATGTGCGCGCCGTCTTTCTCCACGACCGTGAGCTGGGAGAGGTCCTCGATGTTCGACCGCATCGACTCGGGGAGGCGCACGATCACGTCGTACTCCTCGTCGCCCTCGCGATACACGGTCGCTTCGGTGCCGTTGATCGCGGTGCGGACAGTCTGAGCGATACCGCGCGTGTCCACCCCGGCGAGCTTGGCGCGCACGCGATCGACGACGACATGGATCTCGGGGCGCGTGAGCTCGAGATCATCGCGGAGGTCGATGATGCCGGGGATCGTGCGGACCTCGTTCTTGATGTGCCGCGCGATCTCGCCCATCACGGCGAGGTCGTCGCCGACGATCTCGACATTGACCGGGGCGCCGGCCGGTGGGCCCATCTTTTCGCGTGACAGCACGATGCTGGCGCCGGGCACGTCGACGAGCGCCTCGCGCAGCTGCTCCATCATCTCGAACGGGCTGGCTTCCTGGTCCTCGATGTCGACGAGGTCGACGGTCACTTTGCCATAGTGGGGAGCTTGTCCGCTGCCACCACCCATCGCTTGACCAGCTTTGACGCCGCCGTCGACGAGCCACGCCTCGACGAGGTCGGACCGCTTGTCGAGGGGACGCGAGACCAGATCGAGGACCGCGGTGGTCTCCTCGAGGCGCGAGCCGTCGGGAAGCTCGACGCCAATCTGGAAGCGGTCGGGCGTCGAATCGGGGAAGAACTCGACGCCGGTGTTCGCCTTGCCGAACGCGTAGAACGAGCCGAACAGCGCGCCGAACGCGAGGACGATCACGACGGTGCGATGGTCGAGCGCCCACACCAGTACGCGCTGGTAGAACCGGTAGATGGCGAGGTCGGGGACCTCTTTCTCGCTGAACGAGACGCCGTCTTTGACCTTGAGCATCGTGGCGCACAGCACCGGATTGATGACCAGCGCCACGAACAAGCTCGCGACGAGCACGATGATCACGGTCTTGGGCAGGTAGCTCATGAACTCGCCCGTCACGCCGGGCCAGAACACCATCGGGGCGAACGCGCCGACCGTCGTGGCGGTCGAGGCAACGACGGCCCAGCCGACCTCCTCGACCCCGTCGATCGCGGCCGTGACCCGGTCTTTGCCCTCGGTCGCGTGGCGATAGATGTTCTCGACGATCACGATCGCGTTATCGACGAGCATCCCGAGCGCCAGGATCAACGCGAACAGCACGACCATGTTCAGCGTGATGCCCATCGCGCTGAGCACGAGGAACGAGATCAGCATCGACATCGGGATACTGACGGCGACGAAGAACGCGTTGCGGGCGCCACCCATGAAGAAGAACAGCACCAGCAGCACCAGCAGCAGACCGGAGATGATGTTGTTCTCGAGGTCGTGGACCGTGGACCGAATCATCTCCGACATGTCGTTGATGATCAGGACCTCGACGCCAGCGGGCATGCGCCGCTGATAGTCGGCGATGACCTCTTTGGAGCGGTCCGCGATCTGGATGATGTTCTCGCCGCCGCGCTTCACGATCGCGAGTGAGACGTTGGTTTGCGTGACGACGGTCTTGGTGCCTTCGCGCTCGGTCCACTTCGACAGGATGCTCGTCGTCTCCTTCTCTTTGAACGTGTCGACGACGGTCGCGACATCGCGCAGGTAGACCGGCTCGCCGTCCGGCGCCTTGACGACGAGGTCCTCCATCATCTGGACGTTGTCGAACTCGCCCGGGATGCGGACGGTGTACTTCATCGAGCCGACCTCGATGTTGCCGCCGGGCAGATTGATGTTCTCGGCGCGCAGGACGTTGATGATGTCGTTGAGCGAGACCTCGTGATAGCGCAGCTTCGCGGGGTCGGCCTCGACGTGAATCTCGCGCTGGACGCCGCCGGCGATGTCGACGCGCAGCACGCCGGGGATCTTCTCGATGTCGTCCTGGATGTCCTCGGCGAGGTCCTTGAGGCGCAGCGGATCCATGTCGCCGGAGACGTTGGCGATCATGATCGGCCAGTCCGACGCGTTGATCTCGATGATCTCGGGCTCTTCGGCATCCGGCGGAAGCTCGATCTTCGCCTTGTCGACCTTGTCGCGGACTTTCTGCAGCGCGTCTTCGATGACGACGTCGGGTTCGAACTCCAACGTGACTAGCGAGACGCTCTCCGCGGAGGTGCTCGTCATCTTCTTGAGGCTGCGAAGGCCCTTGAACTCCTTCTCCAGCGGACGCGTGACGAGCGTTTCCATGTCCGCCGGTGACACGCCGAAATACGGGGTGCTGACGATGACGATCGGGATCGCGATGTCGGGCGCTGCCTCGCGTGGCAGGCGGAAGTAGCTGATGAGGCCGCCGACGATGATCATGAAGATCAGCACGTAGACGGTGGTGGTGTTTGCGATCGCGAACCGGGTCGGTCTCATATGTCGCCTCAGTTCGTCTTGGACGTGTTCGCGGGGGCGGCGGCCTCAGCCGCGAGCTTCTTCGGATCGTCGGCCGGGTGCGTGGGTTCGGCGACTCGCTCCCGGACCGACTTCACCCTCGTGCCCGCGACGATGCCGCGGTGCCCCTTGACGATCAGCCGCTCACCGGCGGCGAGGCCCGAAACGACGACGAGCTCGTTGCCACGAGCCGGGCCCAGCTCGAGCTTTCGGATCTCGGCGTTGCCGACCGCGTCGCTGCCCGGCAGGACCATCGCCTCTTTCGACTCGTAGCCTTGCAGCACCGCGTCGCGCGGCACGATGATCACATCCGCCCATCGCTTTCGGGGGATGATCACGCGTGCGCGCATCCCCGGCAGAATGCTGAGGTCGGTGTTCGGCACCCACACCTCCACCGGATAGGTGCGGGTCTTGGCCGTGGCCACGATGGCGCGCCGCTTGACCGTGCCGACGACCTTGCGTTCCATCGCAGGCAGGTAGACGTCGACGGTGCGGCCTGCCGCCACAAACGCGATGTCGCTCTCCGGGACCGAGGTCTCGATGACGATCGTGCTGTAGTCGACAATGTGCGCGATCGGCGCACCCGGTGCGGCGTACTCGCCTTCTTGCACGTACTTCGTCGCCACGATCCCCGATTGCGGACTACGGACGGTGGACTTGCCGATCCCGACTCGCACTTGCCGGATGCTGAGGTCCGCGCCGTCCACCGACGACGCCGCCTGATCGAGCTGCTGCGGTGTCGCAAGGCCCTCGCGCACCAGCATCTTCGTGCGCTCGAACTCGCGCTTGGCCGCGGCGAGTTGGTTCTGAAGCAGGTCGACCCTGGCTCCATCGGACTGCGCGTCGACGCGGATGAGCAGGTCGCCCTTGGCGATGGTCTTGCCCTCCTCAAAGGGCGCCGTGGTCACGCGCCCCGGCGCTTCCGCCGCGACCGTGACTTCGTGAATCGGCTGGGCAACGCCGGACACCTCGACCTGCTCCACGAACGTCGCCGTCGCGAGCGCAAGGGTCTCCACGGGGACCGGCGGCGCCTCGGTCGACGCGGCGGCGGGCGGCTTGTCATCGGCGCAGCTGCTCGCGGCGAAGATGCTGGCTAGAAGGACAACGCGTAATGCATTCATCTACGACCCGGTCTTGCTTGCGCCATGGAGGAAAAATCGAACGAGGCGGCGCATGGTTTCTTCGTCGGTGTTCGCCGACAGCCACGCCTCTCGTTCTGCTTCTGGAACTGCATCGAGCTCTTTGATCAGCCGCATCGAGTGGCTGTTGGCGAGCCCCAGCAACTGGTAGACGAGCCAGTTCAGGTCGAACGCCGGCACGAACGTGCCCGCGTCTCGGGCCTTTTCAAACACCGCGAGCAGGGCGACGGTCACCTGGTCGTGGCTTTCGTACAGGGTGTGCGGCGGACAGCTACCTTCGGCCCCGAACAGCAGCGAGTAGACGAACCGCAGCACGTTGGGGCTCTCCCGCACGCCGCGCATGTGGACCTCGACGATGCTCATCAGGGCGTCCTCGAAGCTCGCGCTGGCGTTGATCGCCGTCGTCAGGTCGCGCATGAACTCGCGATGCATCAGCTCGGTGAGGAAGACGAACAGTCCCTCCTTCGAGTCGAAGTAGTAGTACAGCATCGGGTTCGTGACCTGTGCTTCCTGCACGATTTCACGAACGCTGGTGGCGGCATATCCCTTGAGGGCGAAGAGGTTCACCGCCGCTCCGAGGATCCGCAGCGCGTTCTCCGGGATCTCGGCTGCCGAGTCCACTTGATTGAGTTTGGTTGGTGTTTCGTCCGTCATGGGAGGTGTTTAACAAACGTTAAACACGACGACAAGCGGATGGCCCCGTCATTTTCGTGCAATGTGGCGGGCAAAAGAAAAGGCGGCTTTCGCCGCCTTTTCTACCCCACCATCCATGGCGGAGGAGAGAGACCATCAATCCAGAAAATGTTGTCCGAACGCGGGACCGACTTCATCCACACAACCACGTCATCCAATGTGGTCCCGTGCCGTACGCGAGGTAGTAACGCAACCCTCGTGCCAGCGCGTCTACACGGTGCAATGCGGGTGAGCGACCCGTCGAGCGACGAGTCGAGTTGCCGTTTGCGGGCAAGAAGCCGCGCAGTCAACCTGCCGCAGCGATCCGGCGCGACAGCGCGAGGCACTGCGCCATGATCGTCATCTGCGGATTGACGCCCAGAGCCGTCGGATGCAGCGACGCGTCCAGGACATACAGGCCCTCGTGGTCGTGGGTTCGGCCGTCGCTGGCGCGGACGACCGACGTCTCGGGATCGACGCCGAGCTGGCAGGTGCCCATCGGGTGGCTCGCGTACAGCATGTAGTCCGCGGGATTCTCGACGCTGCGGATATAGCGCTTGCAGGTGTTGCGGTCGCTGAACCACTCCGAGCCCCCGAGCAGCGGGTAGACGAGCCGCGCGCCGGCGTTGAAGAACATGTCCGCCACGAACTGGGTGCCGAGCGTCAACTTCTGACGGTCGGTCTTGCTGACGCTGTACGAGATCGTGGGCGGCAGGTCGCCGCGACCGGGCTTGATGCGGCCGCTGGACTCGTCGCGGATCATGCAGCCCGCGCCGCCGAGGTGCTTCAGGCGTCGCAACAGCATGTGCGCTTGCTCACCGGGCTCGCCGACCGCCGCATAGAACGTATCGGGGGACGAGCTGAACGTCTCGGACAGCACGTCGGGCTCGTCGGGGTGGAACGCGAAGTAACCTTGCGTTGCACCGCGCCAGATGCGGACTTCCTCGTCGAACTCCGCCACGATCGCGGAGCCCGGATGCACGTGCAGGTTGCGACCCACAAGGCCCGACGAGTCGCCCAGCGACTGCCGCAGCAGCAGCTGCGGCGTGTTGACCGCTCCGGCCGCCAGGATCACCTTGTCCGCGCGGACCTCGACCTCGGCGATGAGCTTGCCGGTCGCCGGATCGCGCGCGAATCCGCGCACGCCCACCGCACGGGTGCCTTCCATCAAGATCTCGTCGACCTGCGTGTTCGCGTAGAGGCGCGCGCCGGCGCGCAGTGCGCGCGGCAGCCAGTTGAGGTCGCTCGAGGCTTTGCCACCCGACGGGCAGCCGGTGTTGCAGGTGCCGCAGCCCACGCAGCCCGGCGCCGACCGCGGCATGAAGCCATGCCTCACGCCGGGCATCTGCTCAAAGCCTCGGCGAGCGACCATCGAGTTCTGCCCGGCGATCGCCTCGGGGGTCGTGGTGACCCCGATCGCGAGCTCGACCTCGGTGTACAGCGCGTCGCGATCGCTCCAGAGGTCGACGCCGCTGCGCTCCACCCACTCGTCGAGCACGCGGTCCGGGGCGCGGAACGAGATCGCGGAGTTGATCAGCGTGCCGCCACCGACACCTTTCCCCGACATCAGCGGTACGTGAGTGTTGCCCATCATCACGCGGGTGCCATTGTCCTGGACGAGGTTGCGTAGCGCCCACGATTGGCTGCGCTTGAACGACCCTTTTGGCCAGAAGCTGCCCGCCTCCAGCATCACAACGTCGGCGCCTGACTCGGCCAGTACGTGCGCGGCAGTGAGCCCGCCTGGCCCGGTGCCCACGATGACGACGTCCGCCACCAACGCGACGCGCCGCGTCGTGATCGTGGCGCCGGTTTGGATCTGGGTGCCGACGTACGAGGCCGCGCTGTAGTCCAATGGGTTCATGGTGTCCCGAGCGCCGCGATCGGCGCGTGGTGCGGCTGGGGTTCGGTCGTGCACTGGAACTTGATCCCGCACGCCTCGAGCACGACCGGATGTTCGGTGTAGCCCATCGCCACGAACAGCTCGAGACTCGTGTACGCCCCGCGCCGGGCGGAGAACCACGACCGGTCCCACGCTCGCAGGATGTCTTCACGCTGCGCGGCGGGACGATCACGGAAGCGGCGCCCGCTGAGGTCCGCGAATCGTGCGCCGTCGTCGAGCGCATGAACGAGGACCCGTAGCAGCTTCGACGTGCGCCCGTCGATCGAGGCGAGGTAGCCATCCCAGAACTCGACGATCCCAATCTCGCTGGCCGCCGGCATCCCGCCGGGGAATCGTTCGCCCGGAAAGATCGTGTCCGCGATCGAGGCGAAGATCTCGGCTTCGTCCTGGCTGAGCACCTGTAGCCGCGGGCTCCGGGCCTGATCCCACCAGCTGGTCCCCGCGTGCACGACGATGCCGCACGACATCGCGAGGGTGCCCAGTCCGCCCAGCTTGAGGAACGACCGCCTTTTCACGCTCTTACTCGTCAAACACGTTAGCTGCCTAAGCTAACAACGTTTGGCGTGTTCCACAATCCGACCGGTAGGAATTTTTCGGACCGCCGTTGCGAGGATGGATGAATCGCGCGACGCGAGTATACTCGTCGCGGTTCTTCCCCACGCCCCACGAACTACCCATGAAGCCCATTCGAGACGTGCTTGTCGCCAATCGCGGAGAGATCGCGATTCGCGTCTTCCGTGCCTGTACGGAGCTTGGTCTGCGCACCACCGCGATCTACTCGTGGGAGGATCGGCTCGCCATCCACCGCTACAAGGCCGATCGCGCCTATCAGGTCGGCGAGCGTGGCCAACCGTTGGGCGGGTACCTCGACGGGCCAAAGCTCATTGAGCTCGCCTTGCGCCGAGGCGTCGACGCGATTCATCCCGGCTACGGGTTTCTGTCCGAGAACGCCGATTTCGCCCAGCAGGTCATCGACGCGAACATCACGTGGATCGGCCCACCGCCCGCGGTGATGCGGGCCCTCGGTGACAAGGTCAGCGCGCGCAAGGTCGCCGTGAAGGCCGGCGTGCCTGTGATCCCCGGCACTGGCGCGATCACCGACGCCAGCGAGGTCGAGGCGTTCGCCGATAGCCACGGCCTGCCGCTGCTCATCAAGGCCGCACACGGTGGCGGCGGTCGCGGCATGCGTGTCGTGCGCGAGCGGTCCGAGATCCGCACCGCGTTTGCCGAGGCGCGCAGCGAGTCGATGTCGGCCTTCGGGTCCGACGAGGTCTTCGTCGAGCGGTTCCTCGAGCATCCTCGCCACATCGAAGTGCAGCTCGTCTGCGACCAGCACGGCAATCGCGTGCACTTCGCCGAGCGCGACTGCTCGATCCAGCGCCGCCACCAGAAGGTCGTCGAGATTGCGCCGGCCCCGCGCCTGACCAACGAGACACGCGCCAAGCTTTACGACTACTCGCTGCTGCTCGCCAACGCCGTCGAGTACAGCTCGGTGGGTACCGTCGAGTTCCTCGTCGAAGGCGACGAGGTCTACTTCATCGAGGTCAACACGCGCATCCAGGTCGAGCACACCGTCACCGAGATGGTCACCGGCTTCGACCTCATCAAGACGATGATTCGCGTCGCCGAAGGCCATCGCCTGCAGGATCCCGAGATCGGCGTCTCGAGCCAGACCGCGGTGTCGGTCAATGGTCACGCCGTGCAGTGCCGCATCACGACCGAGGACCCCGCGCACGGCTTCGCGCCGGACTACGGCAAGATCGTGACGTACCGGTCCGCGGCGGGCTTCGGCATCCGGCTCGATGCGGGTATCGGCGGCGCCGGTGCCGTCGTCCAGCCCTACTACGACTCATTGCTGGTGAAGGTGTCCGCCTGGGGTCGAGACCTCTCCGACGCCGCGCAGCGCATGGGGCGCAGCCTGTCCGAGTTCCGAATCCGCGGCGTGAAGACGAACATCGCGTTCCTGCAGAACGTGATCCGCCATCCGCAGTTTCTGGTCGGTGATACGAACACGCGGTTCATCGACGAGACGCCGGAGCTGTTCAAGATCCCGCGGCGCCGCGACCGCGGCACCAAAGCGGTGCGCGCGCTGGCCGATATCACGGTCAACGGCCCGCCAGGCCTGCCGACGCGACCCGCGCGTCCGCGCCCGCTCATCGTGCCGACACCGCCGCTGTCGACAACATGGGACGATCCGCCGATGTCGCCGGCATACGCGGTGTTCGAGAAAGAGGGCGCAACCGGGCTGAGCACGTGGATTCGCGCGCAGAACGAGCTGTTGATCACGGACACCACCTTCCGCGACGCCCACCAGTCGCTGCTCGCCACGCGGGTTCGAACGCGCGACTTGCTCAACGTCTGCCGGCAGACCGCGCACGCGCTGCCCGGTCTGTTCTCCTCGGAGATGTGGGGCGGGGCGACGTTCGACGTCTGCCTGCGTTTCTTGCGCGAGGACCCGTGGGACCGCCTCACGCGGATGCGCAACAAGATGCCGGGCGTGCTGTTCCAGATGCTGCTGCGCGGCGCGAACGCGGTCGGCTACACGAACTACCCCGACGACGTCGTGCGGCGCTTCATCGGCGAGGCTGCGACGCGCGGCATCGACATCTTCCGCATCTTCGACGCGCTCAACTACGTGCCGAACATGACGCTCGCCATGGAAGAGGTGAACAAGGCCGGCAAGATCGTCGAGGCCTCGATCTGCTACACCGGCGACGTCGGCAACCCGCAGGAGGACAAGTACACGGTCGACTACTACGTCGACCTCGCCCGCGCACTGGAGGAGCGCGGCGCGCACATCCTCAACATCAAGGACATGGCCGGCCTGCTCAGGCCGTACTCCGCGCGGATCCTCATCGAAGCGCTGCGCGACGCCACGGACCTGCCGATCCACCTGCACACGCACGACACGTCGGGCAACGGCGTCGCGATGTACCTGATGGCGGCTGAGGCAGGCGTAGACATCGTCGACTGTGCGCTGAGCTCGATGGCGGGGCTCACCAGCCAGCCGTCGATGAACGCCGTCGTGACGGCGCTGGCGCGCAACGAGCGCCGTCCGAACCTCGACGTCGATGCGATGCAGGAGTTCGCGGACTTCTGGGAGCTGCAGCGCGAGCTGTACTACCCGTTCGAATCGGGGCTCAAGGCGTGCACGACGGACGTCTACTATCACGAGATTCCGGGCGGTCAGTACTCGAACATGCGACCTCGCGCCGTGCAGCTTGGCCTCGGCGACAAGTGGGACATCATCAAGACCCGCTACCACGAGGTCGACAAGGCGCTGGGTCGGATCGTGAAGGTCACCCCGACCTCGAAGGTCGTCGCGGACTTCGCGATGTTCCTCGTGCGCAACGAGCTCACCGTCGACGACCTGCTGAAGCGCAACGCCGCCGGCGAGGAGTTCGACTTCCCGCAGTCCGTCGTCGACTTCTTCGCCGGGCGCCTCGGGCAGCCGCACGCGGGCTTCCCCAAGCAGCTCCAGAAGGTCGTGCTCAAAGGCGAGACCCCGCTGACGGACCGCGCCGGCCAACATCTCCCGGACTACGACTGGGAGGGCGCCCGCGCGACGCTGAACGGGTTGCTCAGCCGCGCCCCGACGACCGCCGAAGAGCTCTCCTACGCGCTCTACCCGGTGGTCTTCGCGGACTACGCCCGCTTCATCGAGGAGTTCGGCGAGTCGCACATCTTCGAGACCGTGCCGTTCCTGTACGGCCTCGAGCCTGGCGAAGAGACGATCGTCGAGATCGAGGAGGGCAAGACCCTCGTCATCACGCTGCTCGCCGTCGGCGAGCTGTCCCAAGACGACGGAACACGCCCCGTGTACTTCGAGCTCAACGGACAGCCCCGCGAAGTGACCGTCGTCGACCGGTCCGTCGTCAGCGCCGTCGCCCGCCGACCCAAAGCCGACAAGACCGTGCCCGGCCAGGTCGGCGCATCGATGCAGGGCAAGGTGATCGCCGTCAAAGTCGCGGTCGGCGCCACCGTCAAGAAGGGCGAGGTGCTGCTCACGACCGAGGCAATGAAGATGGAAACCTCGATCAGCGCCACCATGAACGGGACGCTCAAGTCACTTGCCGTAGCGGTGGGCGACACGCTCGACGCCGGCGATCTCGTCGCGACCATCGAGGCCTAGCCGCAATGCCGATCAGTTCGCCGTTCGTGGCCCGGTTCCGAAACGTCGGACCAAGCAACGATCGTCTCCGGCATCCGGCATCCGGACGCTTCGCAGACGGGCGGACGCGGTCGCTCGGCGGTGCCGGGACCCGCTCCGCTCATTACTCGGCCAAACGAAACGCGGCCGGGGGCCGCGTCTCGTGGCCTCCTGATTCGCTCCGCGGGACCCCGGCCCCACCGGCTCCCGCTCGTGCTGCGGCGCACGGCGCCGTTGGCGCCGTTGCGCCTGGCAGGCCGCCATGTGCGTCGAGGAGCTTAAGTGACCGGCATTGGGCCTAGCCGCCCGCAGCCCGCCAAACGAACCGCTGGTCCGCTGGTCCGCTGGTCCGCTGGTCCCGTTCAATTTCAAACTGGATCCTGGCTCGGTCCACGGGGCCACCACGCCGAGCCGGCGAGCAGCGCCTCGAGGCGTGCCGACGCCACCTGGATCGCATCGACAGGCAGAACTGGCTATCCTGTCATCCTCGCGAACGAACTTCTGAGGGACGAATGCGGCATTTCTGGTCGAGTACTGCGCTGCTCCTTCTCGCCAGTTGCGGCAGCGGACCGCCGACGACGCCGGGTTGGGCGGTCGAAGAGTCGCCGGCTCAGCAACAGGTGCACACTCCGCCGTCATCAGGTCTCTGGGGCGAGCGAGCGGAGGAGTTCGTCTGGCATCCGGCCGCCGAGAGCACCCAGACACGAGCGCAGTGGGAGCAGTATGAGAACTGGGGGGGCGACTACCTGACCCCCGATGGGCGGACGCGTTTCGAATACGTGTTTGAGTTCAAGATGCTCGCGACCGAGCTCGGAATCCGCAACGCCGACTACGAACACAAACGATGGGTTGGTGTTGGTGCGCCCTTTTCGAAAGCTGGGACAGTGCAGATGTACGAGTGCGGCCACCTGTCCGCGAGCATCTACATGGTCGACGACCACCTGATGGTGGACTGTCGAGAGAGCGGGAAACTTCGCGTGGTCCTCATTTCAACAACCCCGGTGCCGGTCACTGCGGAACCGCAACTGCCAAGCCCCTTCGGTGAACTCGTCCAATCAACGTTCGATGCGGGTGCCTGGGCGCGGCCAGTTATCGAGTACTTCACGATAATCGGCGGCGAACCGATAGAGATTGCATCGGTGTTGGAGAGGCGACGGACAATCCCGCCGAGTTACATCGTGATCCACTTGGCGCCGGAGTCGCAGTACATGCGCTGGCACAGGGTTGAGCCGGTCGGCGTACGCCCATGAAAGGAGGCAAGTCGCAGGTACAGCGTGGGGCTGTTCTCCCCGCACAGCCGACCTCGAAGGTCGAGAAAGGGTCCGCTGGTCCGCTGGTCCTCGCTCAACTTCAACTGGACCGCGCTCAGTCCACGGAACCACCACGCGAAGCGGCGAGCAGCCCCGCACGGCGGCTGGTGCTAGGTGTGGTCGCGGTCTTCGGTGACGAACTCCGCGTCCTCGTCTTCGTCGTACTCGAAGGCGTCATCGCCAAGGATGTGGCGCGACCAGTGGATCGCGGTACCGACGAGACCGACGAGGATGTAGCAGAGCATCAAGGCGACGAACGCCACGCTGGGCTTCGTCACCAAGCCGAGGCCGACAGCGCCGCCGGCCAGCATCAGCAGGCCGAAGCCGAAGCGTCCGCGGAAGTTGGCGTCCTTGAACGTGCGGTACTTGACGTTCGAGACCATCAGGCCGCCGAGCAGGATCGACATCAGCACCACAGAGCCGGTCGCGCCGGTCGTGGGGTGCTCGGTCACCGCGAGGTGGGCCATGATGATGCTTACGACCGCGCCGGCTGCCAGCGGGCTTGGTAGCCCGAGGA
The DNA here is from genome assembly GCA_041601915.1 of Bradymonadaceae bacterium. GTDB lineage: Bacteria > Myxococcota_A > Bradymonadia > Bradymonadales > Bradymonadaceae > JBFIHF01. Next base: position 2,161 of record JBFIHF010000003.1, on the reverse strand, counting down.
AGTGGCGCATCACGCCCTTGTGCTGGCTCGCCATGACGTTGAAGCGCGCGAGGCGAATGATGGCGCCGGCCGCAAAGACGAACGCCGGGATGAGTCCCAACGTGCCCAGCGAGGACAGGCCCCATGCGTACATCAGAAACGCCGGCGCGAGGCCGAATGAGACGGCGTCGGCGAGGCTGTCGAGCTGAACGCCGAGCTCGCTTTCGGTGTTCGTCATCCGCGCGACGCGTCCGTCTGCGCCGTCGCAAACCATCGCGACGACCAGCAACCATGCGGCGCTCGAGAAGTCAGAGACCGTCGAGCCCGTCAGCGACAGGTAGATGCTCGTAAACCCGCAGAACGCGCTCGTCATCGTGAGCGAGTTCGGCAGCAGGTACTTTGCTCGAGCGATATCCACCAAGTTCCTAGGGGTGATCAAATGGCGCCGAAGCAGGCCACAAGCGACGTACAAGGTGTAGCGATCGAGGTCTGATCTGTCAAGAAACGCAACATGTACATTGTGTTGGCGCGGGTCGCTGACCGGCGCGTCAATCCTCGTTGTGACGCGAGGTTGCCCGATGCAGATGTAGCCCCTAACGTGGTGTCATGGAAAAGAAGAAGAACAGCAACACCGCGATGATTCTCGTGGTTCTCTTCGTGGTCGGCGGTTTCGCGCTCCTGTTTTGCGGCGGGATTCTGGCCGCGATCGCGGTGCCCGCGTTCATGCGCTACACGACGAAATCCAAGACGACCGAGGCCGCGATGGTCACGCGTCAGATGGCGGAGTTCGCGAGGACCGCCTTCGTCGAGACCTGCACGTTCCCCGAGGCGCTGCCACCCGCGACAAATCGGGCGGACTGCTGCGGCGGCGAGAAGTGCGCGCCCAACGACAAGCTCAACGCGATCTGGGGCCAGAACATCGGCGCGCTGCGCGACCCGAGCTACTTCTCGTACACCGCGACTCCGCAGGGCGAGTCGCTGATGATCGAGGCCAAGGCGGACTTCAAATGCGGTGGCCCGCTCCACACCGTCGCCATCGAGGTCACGGGCGTCAAGACGGGCGAGACGTGCGACGCGATGGTCTCGATGCCGGGGACTTTGAACGAATTCGAGTGATGTCCGCGAGTGCGGACGTCAGAAGCGCGTTCCCACGCCAATGAAGGGGTTGAGCGTGATCTGCTCGTTGGTCGCGGTCGCGTCGGATTGGGTGATGACGTCGACCGACGCGCCACCATGCACAGTCAGTGAGAGCCCCTTGCTCGCGGCGCGGATTGCGACGAGGGAGACCTCGCCGCGCAGGCCGACGGGGTCCGCGGCTAGGCCTTCGGCACCGTCGGCGTTGAAGAAGAGGGCCTGATTGCCGAGGCGCAGACGGGGGCCGAACCGCCACGCGTCGGCGCCGATCAACTTGTCGAGCTCGATGCCGGCCGAGACGCGGTGAAACTGGCCGACGGGGGTGTCGGCGAAGCCGTAGCCGAGGTACGGGCCGAGGCCGATGCCGGTCTCGTCGTGGAGCCAGACGAGCCCGAAGGAGAAGTGGTGTTGCAGGCCGCCGACCCGCAGCGGGGCGGTGCCCAGCGCGTAGTCGAAGCTCAGTTCGGTAGCCCAGTGGGACAGCTCGGGGCTCGGCTCGGGGACCACGACCGCCTGGGTCGAGTCCAGCGATTCGCGGCCGGCGCTGTAGCCCTGCACGAACGCGGGTCCGAAGGGTGTCGCGAACAAGCTGGTGCGGAACGACTCCTCGACGGAGCCGCGTGGCTGCTCGCGGAGCTCGGCGAAGGCGAGCTGCGGGCTACGCACCTCGGCGCCCCCGGTTGGAATCTCGGCCTGCGCGACCTCGGTGCGGAGGTAGTACGGCCCCGTCACGGGCTTGTGCAGCAGCACGACCTGACTGGCCGCCGCGGGGTCGATGTTCATGTCGGCGTACCGCAGGCCGCGCGAGTCTTCGATGTGGTACCGGCCGCCGACGCCCTGCGGAATGATGAGCTTCGAGACGTCGCGGAACTTGCTGATCGTCGTGAGCGGGCGCGTCCGGTTCTGAGCCGGAGGCTCAGCGAACACGCGGATGCGGGCGCGCGGGTTCGTCACGGCGACGTTCGCAGCGACGAGATAGGCCTCGAGTTCCCGATACGTGACCTGGCCGTCGGCATCGGCGTCCGCCGCGCCCAGAAGGCCGGAGCGC
>JBFIHF010000002.1:0-71100 GCA_041601915.1 Bradymonadaceae bacterium | reverse complement strand
GGGCACCGGCCACCAGGGCCAGGATATCCGGCCCAGCACCTGCGACAAGAGCATTCACTGGGTCGTCGCCGCCGAGGGCGGTCAGGTCGTCGATATCGGCACGTGGACCGTCTATGTCGTGTCCGACACCGGGACCCAGCATCGCTACATGCACATGAACATGGCGCAGCTCGCGGTCAACGAGGGTCAGCGCGTCGAGAAGGGCGCGCGTCTGGGGCTCGTCTCGAACGACTTCGGTGGCACGCCGACGACCATTCATATGCACTACGACCTCAACCAGAACATCCCGTCCGCGGGCGGCAACACCTACGTCCCGACCTACATGTCATTGGTTCGGTCCTACGAGACGCTGATCGGCACCGAGGCGGAGCCCTGCGGAATCATCGGGGCCGACGGCGGCATCGTCGACGACTTCGGGCCGTGCGCGACGTTCTTTGGCAATCCGCAGTTCTGGCGGGTCGTCGATGGTAGCGGCAACGCAGGTCGCTACCACTGGACCAACGGCTGGGACGGGGATGCGCCTGGCAACTGGGCGCGCTGGACGCTGCATTTCGCCGAGGCGGGTCGGTACAACCTCGAGGTCAACGTCGTGGCGCCCCACAACGTCGCGACGACCGCGCCATATCTCGTGCGGGCAAACGGCCAAGAGTCACGCCACGAGATCGACCAATCCGCGGTCACAGACTGGGTCTCGCTCGGCGAGTTCGACTTCGCCGCCGGCGGCGACCAGAAGGTCGAGCTGTACGACAACAGCGGCACGACGCTCGACGATCAGCACATGACGGCTGACGCGGTCCGCTTGACGCGTGTCGGCGGCATGACCGGGACCAACAACGGCCCGGGCCCCACCAACAACGAGCCTGGGAACAGCAACAACCTCCCGGGGACCTCCAACAACGAGCCGGGTCGCACGAACCAGACCGGCGGCCAGACCAGCGGCGGCGGCGAGTTCGACAACGACGACGTTCGCGTCAACGACGGCTGCTGCGCCACGGTCCCGCGTAGTTCGGACACCTCGTGGTTCGGAGCGCTGCTCGCTCTCGGCGTGCTGCTGCTGCGTCGGCGTAGCTGACCGTCGGTCCGCCGCACTTGTAGTCGCCACGATCGCCTCGTATGCTCCGCGCGCCGTCCGCCGGAGAAAATGATGAGCGCGCCAAGTCCCAAGCAGTTGCTGAGAGAAGTCGAGCGTCGTCGCACCTTCGCGATCATCTCGCACCCCGATGCCGGGAAGACGACCCTGACCGAGAAGCTGCTGCTGTACGGCGGCGCGATCCACCTCGCCGGCAGCGTCAAGGCGCGGCGGGCGGCCAAGCACGCGATCTCGGACTGGATGGAGCTCGAGCAACAGCGTGGGATCTCGATCACGTCGTCGGTGCTGCAGTTCCGGTACTACGACTACGCGGTCAACCTGCTGGATACGCCCGGCCACGCGGACTTCTCCGAAGACACGTATCGGACGCTCGCCGCCGCCGACAGCGCCGTGATGCTGATCGATGTCGCCAAAGGCGTCGAGCCGCAGACCGAGAAGCTGTTCAAGGTCTGCCGGATGCGCCATCTGCCGATCTTCACGTTTGTGAACAAGCTCGATCGCGAGGGTCACAGCCCGCTGGAGCTGATGGAGGAGATCGAGAACGTGCTCGGCATCCAGGCCTACCCGATCAACTGGCCCGTCGGCATGGGGCGCACGTTCGTCGGCGTCTACGATCGAGCATCGAAGAAGGTGCTGCGGTTTGTCGACGAGGGTGATCACGGCTCCACGATCCTCGAGATGGAGGAGATGGAGGTCGACGATCCGTACATCAAGAACAAGCTGGGCGCGCAGCGCTACGACCAGTTCATCGAGGAGCTGGAGCTGCTCGAGATCGCGGGCGAAGAGTTCGACCTCGAGCAGGTTCGTCGCGGGGAGCTGACGCCGATGTTCTTTGGGTCCGCGATGACGAACTTCGGCATCGAGCCGTTTCTGGACGCGTTCGTGAAGATGGCGCCGTCGCCCGCCGAGGTGAGCGATCCGCCGGTCGCGCCGACGAACCCGGACTTTTCGGCGTTCGTGTTCAAGATCCAGGCGAACATGAACCCCGCGCACCGCGACCGCCTGGCGTTCGTGCGCATCATGTCGGGGAAGTACGAAGCCGACATGCAGGCGACGCTCGTGCGCGAAGGCCGTCAGATCAAGCTCGCCTACCCGCAGCAGTTCATGGCCGACGATCGCTCGAAGCTCGATGAAGCGTGGCCCGGCGACATCATCGGCCTGTACGACTCCGGCAACTTTCGGATCGGCGACACGATTTCGACGGATAAGAACGCGCCGTTCGTCGACATCCCGCGCTTCTCACCGGAGCACTTCGCGGTCGTCGAGATCAAGGACGCGCTCAAGCGCAAGCAGCTGTCGAAGGGCCTCGTGCAGCTCGCCCAGGAAGGTGCTGTGCAGGTGTTCCGCCAGCCGTACCTCGGCGACAAAGATGCGATCATCGGCGCGGTCGGCCTGCTGCAGTTCGAGGTGCTGAAGTTTCGGCTCGAGCACGAGTATCACGTCAACGTCGAGCTCCGGCCGCTGAACTTCAAGTACGCGCGCTGGATCGACGGCGAGTTCGACCAGGCGGCCTTCGACCGCGCGGACTACCTGAAGGTCCTCATCGACAAGGACGAGCTGCCGATGGTGCTGTTCCGCAACAGCTGGGCGCTCAGCTACGTCCTCGGGAACCACCCGGAGCTGAAACTGCTCGCCAACCCGCCGGGCACCCCGGGCCTCGAAGCGCTGCACGGCAGCGGCTGGAACTTCTGAGATCCGCGCCATCAGGGGGCTAGGGGCCTAGTGGATCGCTGCGTCGCGCGGCTCGCCCGCGTTCGCCCACATCAGCTCGTCGAGGTCGGTCCTGAACAGGACACGAAGCAGCACGAACACGCTGCTCAGTCCGATGACGGCGAACGGCCCGATCATGAGGAGCGAGCCGATGGGTCGGTCGATAAGCCCAGGAACACGGCGAGCGTCGCGCCGATGCCGACGAACAGGCTTCCCGGCAGCGCGAACGCCATCGTCCAACGTACCCAACGCGGAGCGTCCGGATCTCCTTTGCTGATCCGCCTCCTCGCCACGAGGAGCACGACCCCCGAAACGACGAGGTAGAAGAGCGGAACGCTGCTGATCGCCGAGACGAGCAAGTCGAAGCTCGTCCAGTCGGAGATCGCCAGCAGGAACAGGCCGGCGACCGTCGAGGCCCAGCCGTGAACGAGCACATACGTCCGCAGATGGGACAGTGTCCGCTGAGCGTCAGTCTTGGGCGTGCCTTCCATGAGACCTCCGGTTGGTCGGTCTCGACCCTACAGGTACTTCTCGATCTTTGTGATGATGTCGTGCTGATCGACGAGATCGGTCATGTAGTCGAGTTTGTGGGTCGGGATGATCAACAGTGGTGACTGCGTGTAGCCAGCGATCCAGCTCTCGTACAGCTTGTTGAGGCCACTCAGGTACTTCGTCGGGATCGCCTTCTCCATCTCGCGACCGCGCATCTCGATCCGCTTGCGGACCGTGCGGACGGGGCACCGCAGATAGATCATGAGGTCCGGGGTTCGAATGCGGTCCTGGATGGACTCGTACAGCGCGCGGTACGTCTCGTAGTCGCGCTTCTCCATCATCTTCTGCCGGTAGAGGCTCTCGGCAAAGATCTCCGCATCCTCCCAGATCGTGCGGTCCTGAACGACGCTGTGCGGGTGGCGATCGAGCTGTTGGTGGAGCTTGAACTTGGCGGCGAGGAAGTAGATCTGGCTCTGGAAGCTCCAGCGCTTCATGTCGCGGTAAAAGTCTTCCAGGTAGGGATTCTGCTCGTTGGGCTCGAAGAACGGCTCGATCCCGTACTTTTCGGTCAGGAACTCGACGATCGAGCTCTTTCCCGCGCCGATGTTGCCGGCGACGGCGATGTACTTGCGGTCCGGGGCATGGTCAGGCACGTCCGTGAGCGCCGAGCCGCCCGCACCTTTCGTGGGGTCGACCTCGATAATCGCTCGCGTGTTGCGCTTGGGCATGCGCTCGAAGTGCCTGCTAGAACTTGAACATCAGGCCGCCGTTGAGGTCGAGATTCACCGACGTCGCGGGGCCAAGGATCATGAGGTAGGCGTCGAGCATCAGATCGGTGAAGCTGTTGATCTGAATGGCGGCGCCGCCGCCAGCGCCGAAGTGGAACCAGCCGGTGCGTACGGTGTCGCGAATGTAGCAGAACTCGACCGTCGTCCCGGCGCTCGTTGTGCCGGTCGACGTGGGTTTGCCGGCGCACAACGAGGCGCCCGCCGACGTATCCAGCGATTGCTTGAGCCGCAGCCAGTTGCGGACGCGGCCCACGCCGGTACCGAACGACGTGTACAGGCGGAACTTGTCGTTATCGTTCACGAACAGTCGATACTTGAGCCCCAACACGCAGTCGCCGGGCAGGCCCAGTCCAAGGCATTCCTTCTTCGTGGTCGGGAACCCGCCGCCGGTCGTCGTCGTCGACGGCAAGCCTTCGAAGGGCTGGGCCGGCGCGAACTGAAAGCGGAAGAACAGGCCCAGATACATCTTGTCGGTGAGCGTCGCGCCGACTTCGAGGGCCGTGTGGCCGAAGGCTACGGCGAGCCCCGGTGACACGTCGCGATCAGGGTGTGCGGTGGGGATGTTGTTCGCGGCGCCCGTCAGCAGGCCGGGGCTCGTCCCGAACATCAACGCGGCGTACATGATCGTGTCGCTGGGGTCGCGAGGCGGCTTGGGCGGCTTGTCTGGATCGGGATCGGGGTCGGCCTTGTGGTCCCCCGAGCCCAGCACGACGACATTGTGCGGCGCATCGGCGGCGCCGGAGTTCCCGACGGCTTTGCCGCCGCGGTCTTCGGCGAGGATGTAGTAGTCGAACTGGCTGGAGTGGAACTCCTTGCCCGCGACTTTGACAGCGAAACGCTCCGCGTTCGTCGGCTGCAACTCGACCTTCTTCCACGAGTCGTCGCCCATGATGCGGAAGTAGACGAACATCTTGTAGACGGGCATGTCGCGGGGCACGAACGCTTCGAACACCACCGGCTTTCGCGCGTCGATATCGGACATCACCGTGTGCGTGATCCCCGCACTGCTCGGCGGTCGGTCGGGGCTCGACGTCCCGACTTCGGCCCGGGCGCGCTCGAGGATCTTCTCCAGATCAGGGGTCCGGTAGACGCCGGGCACATCCATCTCGCTGTCGGCCTCGACGGCGCTGCGAAAGCTCGCCTGGACCGCGTCTTCGTCGCCCGAGGCGGCGTACTCGACGACGCCTTGCATGATGTAGAGCTTGCCGAGCAACGGGCCGGCAGTGACGTTCTGCTTTCGCGCCAGGGCGAGGCCCTGATCGATCTTCGTCCGCGCCGACTCGATCTCGAGCACGTCGTAGTCTTCGATCGCGCTCTCGAGCAACTTCTCGATCTGCGCATCCTGCGCCCAAACGGGAGCAGGCAGGAGCGTCACCGTGCCGACAGAGCACAGGGTGAGCGCCAGGGACAGCCATACCGCGCGAAACCTCATACGGGTCACTTCAATCACAAGTCGTAACAATCAAAACAGACAAACAGAACGCGGCGGACTCTAGCGGGCCGTAATGTGAACTTCCACACGGCGGTTCGCGGCGCGTCCTGCGTCCGTCGCGTTATCTTCGATCGGACGCTCCTCGCCGAAGCCCACCGACGTCATGCGACTGCCGCCGACGCCCTGACCACGCAGATACTGCAGCACGCTTGCGGCGCGACGGTCGGACAGTTTCTTGTTGTAGCTGTCGCCGCCGCGGCTGTCGGTGTGCCCCTCGATCCGGATCTGAATCCCGGGATTCTCGTTCAGGATCGTCGCGACCTCATTGAGCAGCGGGAAGCTCTGCGGCAGGATGTCGGACTTGTCATACTTGAAGAACACTTTCTGGTTCAGCTTGATGACATCGCCCTCGATCTGCGCCAGCGGCTCCTTGTCCGGGCAGCCATCCTCGTCCTTGAACCCGTTGTAGACTTCTTTCTCGCTCGGACACTCGTCGATGAGGTCGGCGATCTGGTCGTCGTCGTTGTCCGGATCGGGGCAGCCGTCGTCGTCCTGGAAGCCGTCGTAGTCCTCGGGTTGGTCTTTGCACTGGTCGTTGAGGTCGGCGAGTCCGTCGCCGTCGTTGTCGTAGTCGGGGCAGCCGTCTTGGTCCTGGAACCCGTCGACGTCTTCGGCCACGAACATACAGGCGTCGGCGAGGTCTTCGATGCCGTCGCCGTCGTTATCGAGATCGGGGCAGCCATCGGTGTCCTGGTAGCCTTCGAAGTCCTCGGGATCCAGCGGACACTGGTCGACATCGTCGTAGATGCCGTCTCCGTCCTTGTCGCCCGGCTTGGGCTCGACCTTCTTGACCTCGACGCGCTTTGTGGTGTCGACGACGATCGCGACGGACTGGTCGCGACACTCGTCGAAATCGGACATGCGGTCGGCTTTCTTGGCGTTGCGCTCCGACAGCATCAGGTGCCGCTTCGCCTTGACCCAGTTGCCCTGCGTCAATTCGTAGAGGCCGAATTCCACGTTCGACTCAGCGAACGCGAGCTCTTTGGGAGCACAGCGATAGGCGCGATCGTGGATCGTCTCGTTCAGCGACTGAATTTCAACCGCTTGGCCGCGCAGGCGCGCCCCCGTCGAGCAACCGAAGAGGGTGAACACGAGCGCGAACCCGACGAGCATGGTGAGTCGTTTCATCGTGGTCCCTTACTTACTCGGCGGACATTTCAATCGACTGGGCGCCGAGATCTTTCAGCGCGTCAGTGGTGACCTCAGGGTCGACCGGCGAGCCTTCCCACGGGTCTTCCTTGGCTTTCAGAATCGCGGTTTCGGCGGCGCGCTTGGCTTTGGTCGCGTAGTCGAACGACTTCTGGAAGTCGGAGTAGCTCCACTCTTCCTCGGCCTTATGCAGGTAGAATCGGGCGCTGTAGTACTCGTACGGGGCCTTTCGGTCCGCCTCGGTCACGCGCGCTCGCTCCAGCGCGATCGATGCCTCGCTCAGGCGCATCGTCGACTGTGTCGGGCCGCACGCGGCCGCCGTTGTAAGCAGCATGATCGCGGCGATCATCCCTGCAAGTTTGCCAACGATCCTCATGGCAGACCTCTCCCGCTGTCGTCACTCGACTAAAAACATCAGCAACCTAGTAGCATCGCCGCAAATTTTGTGTCAACGCGCGACGGCGCCACAGGCCAACGAACACCAGCACGATCACCCATCCCGGTCCAGTAGCGGGTGGTCTCGCCGTCGCGCAACAACCGGTGGTGTCGGTCGGCAGATTGCCTGATGGGGCGCCGGCATCGGGCGAATCACCGCCGTCGGGCGCTCCCCCGCTGTCGGGCAGTCCGACGTCGGAGACCGCATCGGGGTCCTTGCCGAGATAGGGCGCCAACTCGCGCCAGACCAGCGGGCAGACGGTCGCGACCGCACTTCCAACGGGGCAATCGGAGCGCGTTCCGCGGAAATCGCGAAAATCGAGCACCTTCTCCACGGTGTCGGTGCCCGTCACGTTCAGGATGTCGGCGCCGTCCTGTTTGCCCACGCCACAGATGTAGAGGTCGTCTCCAATCGGTGCGGCGCAGGCTGCGTTGTTCGACGTGGCGACGACCTCCCAGGTCGCGACGCCGGTGTCATCGAGCGAGCCTCGGGCGACCCCTTTGCCTTGCGCGATGCCCGTGATCCACGCGGTGCGGCCATCGGCGCTGAGCGCGGCGCCGGTCGGCCATGTCGTCGGGACATACTGGTTTGCGGCCACGTCGTTCACGGGGCCCCAGAAGATGACCTGAGCGTCGAGCCGTCCGAGCAGCGCGAGATGCTCGTTCGCCGCCGCGAGCAGGTACGGATACGTGACGCCTTCGGGAAGTGCGATGGGCGTCGGCGCACCGGTCGCAACGTCGACCGTCCACAGCAAGCCGGCGCCACCTCGATCGGCACGGGAGTAGCCAGAGACGGCGATCGTGTCCGCGTCGACGTACCGCAGCGCGGTCGTCTGTTCGGTCGCGGGGTCGAACGATTGGATCAGCGCGAACGTGCGTCCGCGGTCCGTCGAAACCCAGAGCCCCGAGTTCGCTCCGACGCCATTCATCAGGAATGCTGCCCCGCCGCTGGGCCGGTGCGCGGCCGCATCAGCGGGCCGACGTTCCAGTTCGGCGACCGTCGTGAAGTCGCAGCCGTCTTCGGTGCGCGTGACCGAGGACTCGCCGAACGTCACCCACTCCCGGGGGCCCAGAACGCCGAGGAGCCAGCCATCGCCGCCCAGAAACGCCTCCTCGCAGATGAACTCCGCGGGGTTGGACGATTCGACGATCCCGATGTTGGCGCGCAGCACCCAGCCGTCGTCGAGCGCGAAGATGGTCTCGCTACTCGGTTCTTCGGCGTGAGCCCACGCCAAGTTGGGTGCCAGAACGCCGAGCAATAGTGGGAGTAGAGGCAGCAAGCGCATCCAGCAACCTACGAAAAACCGGGCGGATGCGCAAAGCCCGCCGCCGCTACGCGGGCTCGACCACGGCGCCGATCTGGCGCCCCTCGACCTTGGGGTGCTGCGTCACGGCGACCTCGCGCTCCACGCGCTCCTTGAGCAGCGCGATGACTTCGACGAGCTTCGTGACCCAGCGGTCGGTGTAGGCGCGTTCACGTCCACGCAGCCGCATCACGAGCTTGACCTGGTCGCCATTGTCGAGCGCCTCGCAGGCCGCTTTGAGCTTCGTGTTGAGGTCGTGCTCGCCGATGTTGGGCCGCATGCGAAACTGCTTCATCTCCACGCGGTCCGAGGTCGACGACGACTTCTTCTTCGACGCCTGATACTTGAATTTGCCGTAGTCCATGATGCGACAGACGGGCGGATCGGCCTTGGGGGCGACCTCCACGAGGTCCAAGCCGAACTCGTCGGCTTTCTCGCGTCCATCGTCGGCGCTCATGACGCCGAGCTGTTCGCCCTCGGGATCGATGACGCGCACGCTGCTGGCGCGGATCCGGTGGTTGGTGCGGTGCTCTTCTTCGGGTGGTGCGGTGTTGCGGAAGTGTCTGCGTGCGATAATCGGCTCCTTTGAACGTTGCTCGAATGGGTGAACCCTCTGATGGGGCGGCGGGAAGAATAGAGATCCGGGCGCCGCGGGGCAAGCGTCGCCCTCGCCCGAAATGACGGCGGCGTCGTCTCGTGCTAGAAGAGGCGCGAAATGCTCATACTGGAACGGAGGTTGTGATGCGGATTCAGAATCTGACGGTTGCACTCGTAGTCGCAGGATTGTTGGCCGGTTGCGGGATACCCAAAAAGGAACACGAAGCGACCCTCAAGATGCTCGAGGACACCAAGATCGAGCTCGCGGAGACGCAGAAGGCGAAGGCGGATTCCGAAGAGGCCCTGAACGCCGATATCGCGCGACTGACCAACGAGATCCAGGCACTGGAAGGCACCAAGGCCGATCTCGAAGCGAAGCTCGACGAGGCGCGCGCGACGCTGTCGCTGTACGAGTCGAAGACCGGTGATCTGCAGGCGTCGCTCAAAGCGACGAAAGCGGACCTCGACGAGCTCAAGAAGCAGCGCGCCGCCGCGGAGAAGCGGTTGCGGAAGTACCGCGAACTCGCCGAGAAGCTCGCGGGCATGGTCGCCAGCGGCAAGCTCAAGGTCAAAGTGCGCAACGGCAAGATGGTGATCGAGCTCGCCAACAACATCTTGTTCGATGCCGGCAAGACGAAGCTCAAGGAGGACGGGCAGGCCGCTCTGACGGAGCTTGCCGCGGTTCTCAAGACGATCGGCGAGCGCAGCTTCCTCGTCACCGGACACACCGACAATGTGCCGATCAAGTCGTCGAGCTTCTCGTCGAACTGGGAGCTGTCGACGGCCCGCGCCGTCAACGTCGTGCAGTATCTTCAGGACGGTGGTGTCGACCCGAAGAAGCTCGCGGCCGCTGGATACGGCGAGTATGACCCGGTCGCGTCCAACGACGCCGACGAGGGCAAGGCGCTGAATCGCCGCATCGAGATCGTGCTGATGCCGAACCTCGATGAGCTCCCCGCGCTTCCGAAGGACCTCTTCGACGACAAGTCCTGACCGGATGGTTCTGGACCGCGCCGCCAGCGGGAAAGCCGCTCTCGTGTTCGTCCGGCTGTTCCTGCTGGCGCAGGTCGCGGTTTGCGCGGGCTGCTGGCAAGCCTCTCAAGGGCGCCCCGCGCCCGACCTGACCGCGCAGTACGAGGAGGTCGAGCTCACGATCGACCGTCTGGTGCGGCTCGGGGCGACCGTCGACGATGAACTCGCCGACCTGCGGGGCCGCACCGGACGCTTCTTCGACGCCCCCAAGCAGACCTGGCTGGCCCCGTTTCCGCTCGATGCGTTCAAGCACGCCGCGATGAGCTGTCTGAACGCGCCCTACAACGAGGCGGCTCCGGAGCCGACCGTGCAAGAAGTCGCCGATCGGCTCGGGATCACATGCGCCGTCCCCGCGGCCGTCGATCTCGAGCGGCAGCTCGCGGACGTCCCGTCGGTGCGGTCCTCGGCGCTGGCTCGGCTGATCGAACTCGATGAGGTACGCAGTGTGCGCGCGAAGCTGCAGTCTCGCCTGCGTCAGCTGCCATCGATTCTGCGGCGAACCCGCGCCTACGTCGGCACGCGCCGGGCCGAGTCTCGCCAGATGGTCAAGGAGATCCAGTCCAAGCAAGGGGAGTACGGCCGCAAGTCGTACGACGAGGCGATGAAGCGGATCGAGGAGTACGACGCGCGCCTCAGCGTGCTGGAGGCTCAGATCGGGTCGCTCGAAGACGCGACGGGGCGCTGGTCCCGGCAGCTCGCCGAGATTGTCGACGCCCTCTACAAGGGTTTGAGCAGGCTGGGGCGCCTTTGAGTCGCGACGGGCCGGCGACGGGCACGTGGCTGAAGTTCGCGGCGCTCGTGGCGTTCGTGACGACGATGGTCGCCGTCGTCCACTTCGCCGGTGGCATCGAGGTGTTGGAGTACGACCGCGTGCAGGCCCAGCTCGCGGCCGCCGGCGCGTGGGCGCCGCTCATCTACGTGGCCGTGTATGCGCTCGCGACGCTCGCGACGGTCCCCGGCACGGTGCTGACGGTCCTTGGCGCCGCGCTGTTTCCGCTCGGCTGGGCCTACCTGTTGGTCCTCATCGGGGCGACGTTGGGCGCGTGCTTGAGCTTCGTCGTCGCGCGGGTGCTGGGGCGCGATGCGGTCGAGCAGTCGTTGGCCCGGGCGACCGGCGGCTTCGCGGAGAAAGTTCGCGAGTGGACAGGGCGGGTCGAGCGCAACGGCATCTTCGCCATCGCCTATCTGCGCCTCGCCTACGTGCCGTTTCCCCTGCTGAACTACGCCGCGCCGCTCACGGGGGTCTCACTGCGCGACTTCACGATCGGGACGTTGCTCGGGATCATTCCCGGCGCGTTCGTGTTCGTGTTCATGGGAAACACGCTCCGCGACGCGTGGGAAACCGGCTCGGTGGCGGGGCTGCAGCCGTGGCAGGTCGCGGCGTCGGTGGTGTTGTTTGGGGTCAGTTTGAGCATCCCGATCGTGCTGCAGCGGCGGTTCGGTCCGCCACGCAAAGGCTAGCGATTGCACACCATTGCCGTGTCGGCGGCTCACCCCTTCAACCGATACTCGAAAAATTTCGCGTCAATCGCAAGTTTCGGTATCATGCAAGCAAGTCAGGTCGACTTTTCGTAAGAGAGATCGACGTGTCTCCAGACAATGAGGTCTGGGAACTTTCGCGCCCGTGGTCAGTACGATTCGGGACGTAGCAGGCCCGAACCAAGAAATTGGTGAAACGCCAGGATTGGCTGCGACATCCTTTCGATGACTGCCCGACAACACGAGTAACACCGATAGGTGTCGCGGGTCGCAGGTGAAGATGGAAGTCTTCACACGAGAAGGAGCAGGGCATTATGCTGACCCTCACCAGGAAGGTCGGAGAATCGATCCGAATTGGCGACGACATTGAGATCGTCGTCAAAGAGATTCGCAGGAATCAGGTGCGAATCGGGATCGTGGCTCCAAGAGAAGTCCCGATTTATCGGGAGGAAGTGTACGAGAGCATGAAGGGTGACGGCGACACTGCCGAGGATCCCGGAACCGACGGTTAGCCATCGCGCTCTGCGAACGACGTCCTGAGGTCGATTCGGCCGTGGGCACCGTTCTGACTGAGCGACGCAACGTTTTCGTCAGGGGGACCCGCAGAGGCCACGCGCCTTCAAGTCGGCGATCGTGCGCGTCCACGCTTCCTCGCGGGAGATGATGGCGTCGTACCCGAACGCGTCGCGCGCCGGTCCCATATCGTACCAGTGAGATGTCGTGAGGTTCTGCGCGCCCCAGCGCGTCATGCGCGGCTCCTCGGACTTTCCCAACAACTTGTAAGTCCCCTCCATCAGGCCGCCCACCGCATAGGCTAGAGCGGCGGGCACTTTGCGCGTCACAGGGGCGATGTCGAGCGCCGCGAACAGGTCGTCCAGAAACGGCCATAACGCCACGGGCTCGCCGTCACTGATGAAGAACGCGCGTCCGCGGATCGACGGGACGTGGTCCAAGGCGAGCACGTGGGCGTGGGCGGCGTTGTCGACGTAGGTGAGGTCGATGCGGTTCTCGCCGTCGCCGACGCGCGCAAATTTCCCGGCCATCTGGCGCGTGATGACGCCCGGCAAAATGAACGGATCGCCAGGGCCCCAGATCAAGTGCGGGCGAAGGGCCACCGCAGGCACGTCGGAGCCGAGCACCAGCTTCTCAGCCTCGCACTTCGTGCGCTGATAGTGGCTCTTGTAGGCGGTCGCGTACGGCAGGTCGGGACCGCCGTTGACGTGGTCGCGTCCGTCGAACGTCACGCTCGGGGTGCTGGTGTAGACGAGGCGCAGCACACCGTGCTGCTGACACGCGTCGAGCACATGCCGCGTCGCGACGACGTTCGATCGGTAGTAGTCGTCGTAATCGCCCCAGATCCCGGCTTTCGCCGCGGTGTGGATCACCGCGTCCTGTCCCGCCGCGGCCTCTTGCGCGGTGGTCGCCTCGGCGAGGTCGCCCTGGATTTGCCGCGCCCCGAGCGCCACCATCTCCGGATACGCCGACCGCGCGACGATCGTCACGTCGTCGCCGCGTGCGATCAGCTGCCGCACGATCGCGCTGCCGAGGAAGCCACCGCCGCCTGTCACCAGTACTTTCATCGGCGCATCATGGACGCCGGTGCCGAGCGCGGCAACCTGCGTCGCCTCTGCGGTCGGGGTTGGCGTCCGGATCGGACTACGGCTATAACCGCGCCCCATGAACGATGTTGGTAAACAGAGTGGCATGACGATCGCCGACCGCGTGAAGCGGTGGCTCCTGACGCCCGATTTTTGGATCATCCTCGTGCCGTTGGCGTTTTACGGTGCCTTGATCCGTAGTGAGATTACGTACGGCGATGGGCCGGAGTTGCTCGTCGCGATGGTTCGACTGGGCGGCGCGCACCCCAGCGGCTACCCGCTGTTCACCCTGCTCGGTTCGCTCGCGGCGATGTTGCCAGGCTGGCAGTTCTGGAACGTGGCGTTCCTGATGAGTGCGGTGCCCGGGGCGCTGGCGATCTGGGCGCTGTACCGCTTCCTGCTCGAGTTTGGGGTCCGCGCGCCGTCGTCGGCGGTCGCCGCGCTGTGTTACGGCCTGAGCTGGCACGTCGCCTACCAGGCGACGCGCATCGAAGTGTACTCGCTGCACTGCATGTTGATGGCGTTCTCGCTGCTGTGCCTCGCCCGCTTCTGGCGGCCGCAGCCGCCGATCGGCCCCGCGCCGTCACCGGACATCCGCTATGCGTACGGCGCGGTGCTGTTCGCGTGTCTCGCGCTCACGAATCATCTGACGTCCGTGTTCCTGATCGTGCCCGTCGTCGCGGGGGTGCTGCTCGCGGACCATCGACGGATCCTGCGACTCAAGACGGTCGCGATCTTCCTGGGCATCGCCGGGGCCTGCGCCGCGCTCTACCTGTATCTGCCGCTACAAGCGTTCCTGAACGCGGGCGACCGCGTGTCGTGGAACGACCCGCAAACGCTGGAGCGCTTCTGGTTTCACGTCTCCGGCAAGGAGTACTCGATCTTTCGGACCACGGATTTGACCAAGATCCTGCCGACGGCCGAGAAGATCTGGAACTCTGCGAACAACACGTTCTTCCCCGGGATCATCATCATCAGCATCATCGGCGCCGTCGATTGGCTGCTGCGTCACTGGCGCTCGCTGGTCGTGATCCTGCTGTTTGAGCTGCCCTACATCGTCTACGTCTCGACGTATCAGATCAACGACGTCGCGACGTACTTCACCGGCCTGTTCATCCCGATGGTGCTGACGTTCGGGTTCGGCCTCGATTGGCTGCTGAGGATGCGGTTCGAAGAGGACCGTCGCCCCGGCTGGCTGGCGCCCGTGATGCACTTCGCGGTACTCGCGACGTGCGTGGGCTGGCTGATGGGCCTCGCCTGGAACGGCCGCACGCACCACTACCGTGAGGCGTTGGCGATCGACATGAGCCGCTTCGCGATGGAGGAGATGACCGATCCGGCGATGATCTTCACCTCCGTCGATGGGCACACCTTCCCGATGTGGTACCAGCATTACATCGGGATGCCTGATCGCAAGGTCGCGGTGATCGACACGGTGATGATCCACCTCAAGAACAAGCAGTGGTACCGCGATCACCTGCGCAAGTCGTATCCGTGGCTGAAGTTCCCCGACGACGAGACCTGTTTTGGCAGCCATTGGCGCCAGTGGATCCTCGACAACAACCCCGACACCAACGCCTACGCGCTGCTGCACAATCGCTGGCCGGAGACGGGCAGCTACCCGGTCAACCGCGGCTGGTTCTACGAGATCGTGCGCGGCACGGAGGGCAAGAAAGAGCGCGGCGAACGGATGGCTCGCCACATCTACATGGCGCAGCAGGCCAACGTCAGTGGGGTCTACTTCCACACCAGCCGCCGGCAGTACAAGGCCGGGGAGCAGCGCTTAGCCTGTGTCACCGAGTGGTGGGATCACGCGACGTTCATCGCGAAGTGGCGCCTGATCGGGCCGGACGGTGAGATTCACGAGTTCAACAACCACGAGATCCCCAAAGACTCGAACCTGAGCTGGGAGTACTTGCTGCCGCACCAGCAGACGCCGGGCATCTGGGCCTGCGAGGTCGACGCACCGGCGAATCCCACTCTGCGGATCGAATTTGAGCTCGTGGAGTAGATCCGATGGCGTGTTCGCGGCATTTGATCTAGAAAGCGCTTGCGCTGGGGCACGGCTTTGTTAGTATCCGCCCCCCTGCGCCCGAACAAAATTGGGTTTGGAGAGAACCATGCGTGAAAAGATCAGAATGGTATCGTCGGCTGGCACGGGATACTTCTACACCACGACGAAGAATCGCCGGAAAACCCCGGATAAGCTTCGTCTGAAGAAGTACGACCCGAAGATCCGCCAGCACGTCGAATTCGTGGAAGCGAAGATCAAATAAGAGTCATAAAATGGCCAAATATCAAAGAATTAACTGGCGTCGTCGTAAGAAAGTCGACCCGTTCGAGCAGAACCTGTCGTGGAAAATCGACTACAAGAACCCGGAGCTGTTGAAGCTCTTCGTGACGTCGACGGGGAAGATCCTTCCGCGCCGCATCACTGGGGTCAATGCGCGCAATCAGCGCAAGCTGCGCAGCGCAATCCTTCGCGCTCGCCAGATCGCGTTGCTGCCCTACACGACCCATCGCGCCGGCCACTGAGGCCATCGCCCCCGTCGTGACGCTGCGAGAGCCGCACGAGTCTTGCCCGCCCCCCGGCGGGTTTTTTCGTTATGCGTGACCCGGACTACGAGGAGCGCTTCTTCGCACTGATCCATCGTGCGGAGGATGAGCAGTACGCTCCCGATACCGGCGTCTGGCTGGAGGAAGCGTACCGCCTCGCCGACGAGCAGCTCGATCCCGAGTACGGGCTGCTGGCTCGCTATTTCTACATCTTCGCGGTGGCGCCGATCGAGCCGCATCAGGCCGTCGTGGCGTTCACGTGGGTGACCGCCAACGAGGACGCCGCGACGCCGACGATCCCGATGACGTGGATCGTGCACCTGTACGGCATCGTGGGCGGCATCCTGCGCAGCTACCCCGACTATTCGCTCGATCAGATCGGTCAGACGTTCGACCGCATGGAGCAGAAGTTCCGCGAGCTGGGCATGTCGATGCGCGACGTGTGGCACCATCGAATCTACGAAGCGCTGGGGACCGGAAATCGCGACACAGCATCGGTGTGGTACGAGCGGTGGGAGGCGGCCGATGTCCCGGCGAGCGCGTGTCGGGTCTGCGACATGGGGACGCGCGTCATCTATCACCTCTTTCGAGAGGAGTACGATCAAGGCTTTCAGTGGGCGCGACCGATCTGGGACGGGCTGAGCTGCAACGAGGGTCAGCCACTGATGACCGCGTCCGCCTCGCTGGTCCCGCTGCTGCGTCGCGGTGAGTGGGAGCTCGCCGAGCAGTGCTTCCGCATGAGCGTCGCGGAGCTCAAAGCGATCGGATACGCGGGGATCTGGGCCGCCGGCCGGCAGCTCGGCTACATCTGCTCGGTGGGCAGCGTGGCGGACGCCGTCGACACGTTCAATCGCCACTTCTCGACGGCATGGCTCGCGGGGACGCCCGCCGATCGTTTCGGCTACTTGATCAGCGCACACCTCTTGGGATTGCGGCTCATCGAGGAGCAGACCACCGCGGCGCTGCGCGTCCCGCCTCGCTGTGCGATGTATCGCGCCGACGGCGCCTACGATGGCGCGACCGTCGCGGCCTTCTTCGGCGCCGAACTGACCTCGCTGGGCGCCCAGTTCGACGCCCGCAACGGCAACGGTGAGTTTCTACGGATCGCCGCGCTGACGGAGGCGATTTTCCGAGAAGTGCGGCAGAAGGTGAAGCCATGAAGTTTCGAGTTCCTCACGAAGCCGAGCAACCGCTGCTCATCGAGTTGATGGAGCGCGCGTGGCCCGAGGCGTCGCACACGGATTGCGCGGGTGCCATCGGCGACGGCAAGGTCCGCGTCGAAGGTCGCATCGTGAAGAACCCCCAGCGCCGCGTGGACGCCGACGAGCTCGTCGAAGCGAGCGGATTGCAGACCGACGAAGTGTTTGGGTTGCCGGAAGCCCGGGAACTGGCGCGGGGCGACGGCTTCGTGGTCGTGGACAAGGCCGTGGGAATGGTCGGCGCGCGCACCAACGATCCGATGTCTCCGGTGGCGTTCCTGGCCGATGTCCTCGGCATGGATCGCGACGAGTTTGCGCCGGCGTGGACGATGCCGACGAACGCCGGCGGTCCCTGGCTGTGCGCGGAGTCCGAAGAGCGCGCCGGCGAACTCGGTCGAGCGGTGCAGTTTGGCGACCTCAGTACCGTGTGGGTCGCGATCACCCCACAGTTCGGGCTACCGACCGGCGAACTCAGCCACGAGGGGCTGCGCGTTCGGTACGCGGCGATTCGCATCAACGGGGGCCTCAACGAACTCCAGCTCATGCCGTCCTACGACACCCCGACCGACCCCACCCAGCTCGTAGAGCAGCTCCTGGAGCTCCTCGCGATCAAGGGCGCGCCGGTCATTGGGGATCGTGAGCGCGGCGGGTACATGGTCCCTGGTGGCCTCAGGCTGCGTCTGATGTCGCTGTACGACGATGACGGACTGGCGGAGGGCTGGGTCCCGCCGAACGACTGGTGGCCTACCGAATCGGTTGTGGCGCGCGTCGAGCATCCCGACGAGCCGGACAAGAAGCCGACCGCGATCCGTGGATTCGTCGTCTCGAACAAGACCCTCGAGGTCGTTCGCGCCGGCCATCCATGGGTGCTACCGGACCGCGATACCAGCAACACCACCGATTACGAGGTCGGCGAGCTCGTGAAGTTGAAGTCGCCAGACGGCTCGCCGGGACCGTTTGCGCTGGTCGACGGGTTCGATGATGTCGCGGCGCGGGTCTGGAGCAGCGACCCCGATGCGGTGACCGACTTCGATGAAGAAGTCGGCATGCGCGTGGACGAGGCGATCGGACGCCGCGGGCTGCAGTACCGCGAACTCACTCGCACGGACCTGTTTCGCATCGTGCACGGCGAGGCCGATGGTCTGCCGGGCATCTACGTCGACCGCGTGGGCCCCGTGTATCGCGCGACGCTCGTCGGCGCCGCGGCGTGGCCGTTGCGAGAGCACGTCTACCGGTCGATCGAGGATCTCGAACCCGACGCGATGATCCTCGAAGTCGCGCACATGACCGACGTGCGCCAACAAGGCGAGCTGCCCGGCGCGCGCGTCGTGGCGCACGGCGCGCATTACGTCTCGCCGGGCGAGCGCGTCATCGCGCTAGAAGACGGCCTGCGATTCTGGTGCGAGCCGTGGGAGGGGATCGACACGGGATTTTTCGCGGACCAGCGCGACAACCGACGTCGTGCGGTCGAACTGGCGAAGGCCGGCGCGGGCCGCTGGCTGAACCTGTTCTGCCACACCGGCGCCTACACGGTGGCACTCGTCGCGGCAGGGGCCGAGGTCGTCTCCGTCGACATCTCCAAGCGATACCTGACCTGGCTCGACCAGAACCTCGCGCTCAATGGCCTCGACAGCTCGCGGAACACGAACCTCGCCGAGGACGCGCGCGTGGCGGTCGCCAACGATGAGACGATGTACGATGGGATCATCGTCGATCCGCCGACGGCGGCGCGATCCGAAGCCGGCTTCTGGTCGGTGCGAAAGGACTACGAGAAACTACTGGCGGACTGCTTCCGGCGGCTCGCCCCGGGTGGCGTGATGCTTGTCTGCCGCAATGGCCGCAAGCGCACGCCGACGTTGGAGTCGATGGTCGAGTCGGCCGCGGACACTGCGCGGGTCAAGCTGTCAGGTATCGAGCAGGCCCCGCCAGCTCCGGACTATCCCCGGCTCGCCGGGTTTCCCGAAGGCGACTCGTTCGAGGCCGTCTGGGTGACGCGGAACGGCTAGTTCGGGCTCATAGATGGTTCCAACGAATCCGCTGGTCTGCTGGTCCGCTGGTCCGCTGGTCCGCTGGTCCGCTGGTCCGCTGGTCCGCCGGTCCGCTGGTCCGCTGGTCCGCTGGTCCGCTGGTCCGCTGGTCGCCGCTCAAACTCAAACTAAGACCCACACTCGGTTCATGGAGCCACCACGCGAAGCGCCGAGCAACCTCGCGCCTGCTGGTGAACCGCGGCCTCCCCCGTGAAGCGCGAGCGCCTCGGGCGCTTCGCGTGGTGGTTCTCTAGTTGGTGTGTGGGTCTCAGTTTGAGTTTGACCGGCGACCAGCGGACCAGCGGACCAGCGGACCGGCGGACCAGCGGAGCGGCCCACTTGTGTTGAGTACGCCTTAAGATCCTACCTATGAGTTTGGGCTAGTTCTCTGGGGGCGGAGCGTCGGTCTCGGCGACGGGCTCCGGCTCCGAGGGCGGCACCGGATCGGTCTTCGGCTCCGGAGCCTTGGGCGACTCCTTCTGCCGATCCCGCCACTCTTCCTTGGGGATGCGCTCGGTGATCATCCACGAGCCCCCCGCAAAGATCCACGACTCCATGTAGCGCTTCTTCTGCACGACCATGTCGGGCTCTTGATACGACTCCTGCTCCACGTCGACCAGGGAGATCGGGTCGTCGAGGGTGACCTGCTTGATCTCGAGATTCACGATCTTGAAATCATCGCCGAGCTCTTCGTAGCGGCCGAGGAACTCGTTGCGGTAGTCCGGCGACGTGTAGGCCGCGGCCTGTTCCCACAACCCCCAGCGCATCTTCATGTGGAAGTCCTGCAGGATCGTGCGCAGTTCGTCGGCGGTTTTCGGATTCTCGTGCGCCTTGGGCGTCAGGCATCCGGGAAGTACGAGGAGCAGTATCAGCAGGAGAGATCGCATGGCACACGCTTACCACGCCGAGATCGGCCGCGAAACAACTTCGCGCGGCCGTCGCGGTCAGGGGGTCAGGATGACGTACTCCCACGGATCGAGCGTGAGGCTGAACACGCCGTCGATGATCCGCGCGCTGCGGTCGGAGTTGCGTGACGTCAACATCGCCCCCGTGAGTCCGAGCGCGCTGGGGACCTGGACCTCGGCGGTCTGTGCGCCGGAACCCTTGTTCATCGCGACGATCGCGACTTCACCGGGGCCGGCGTCACGGACGTACACGTACATGTCGTCGTTGATCCAGAGTTCCTTGCGGCCGCCGCGTCGCAGCGCCGTGATCTCGCCGCGTAGCTGGCCGATCTGCTGGACGCGGGCGAGCAGCTCCTGCCGATTCGCGTTGAGGGTGCCGGGCATGAAGCGCCGATTGTCCGGATCGCCGGCGCCGGCCAGCCCGACTTCGTCGCCGTAGTAGACGAGCGGAATCCCAGGCTGCGTGAGCAGGAACGCGAAGGCCATGCTGAGCCGGTTGATGAGGTCCCACTGCGTGATCTCGGTCGTCCCGTCGGCCATCAAGTCGGGGGTGTTGCCGAAGCCGCCCTCGCTGTTGCCCGCCCAGAGTGTGGCGAAGCGTTCGACGTCGTGGTTTCCGAGGAATGGCGACATCCAGCTGTAGTGCTTGCCGTACTCGCGCTGGCTGGCCGCCGCGGCGCCCTCCAGATCCCGGAACGAGCCGCCCTGCGCGAACACGCCGCGGATCGCGCCGAACAACGGGAAGTCGAACTGGCCGTGCAGCTCCGTGTCGTTGACGTACTGCATGATTTCGCCGCGATCGAACGTGAACGTCTCGCCGATCAGCCAGAACGGCGCCGCGCCTTGCGCTTCGAGTTCGGCGAGGCGCAGACGCAGCGTGCGCATGATGACGTGGTCCATGTGCTTGGCGGCGTCGATGCGGAGCGCGTCGACATCGAACTTGCGCGTCAGCTCCAGCACGTCGGCGGTGACGCGCTGCACGATGGCGTGGTTTCGGTAGTCGAGGTCCGGCAGGTAGGGCGCGAACTGGCATTCGCGGGGCTTCTCGTCGTAGCCGCACCCCGGCGTGCCGCAGACGCACGTCGTGGCGCAGAACTCGGGGGTCTCGGTGCAGTAGGGGTGGTCCTCGTGCACGTGGTTGAGCACGATGTCGAACACGATGCGCATGCCGCGGGCGTGGGCCTCGCGGATCAACTCATGCAACGCCTCGTCGCCCCCAAAGCGCGTCTCTGCGATGAGCGAGTCGACCGGCCAGTAGCCGTGGTAGCCGACGAAGTTGTTCACCCCGTCCGCGCCGATGAAGCCGCCGTCCGGGTTCTCGTAGACCGGGGACAGCCACAGGCTGTTCACGCCGAGGTCCGCGAAGTAGCCGTCCTTGATCGCCTGCGTGACGCCGGCGAAGTCGCCGCCCTGGTAGCTCGCGATCGGGGCGACGCCCGTTGGTTGGTCGCCGCCGGATCCGTCCGCGTCGCGAAAGCGGTCCGTAAACACCAGGTAGAGCAGGGCGTCTTGCCAGACGAACGGCTCGTTCTCGAACCACATCGGCAGCCATAGATCCGCGGATTTGCCGTCGACGTCCGACGCGCTGAGGTGAACGGTGTACTTGCCCGGCGTCGGCAGTTCGAACGACACCGACACCCGGCCGGTCTCAACGTCGACCATCGTGGGCAGGTCGATCGCGCCGGCTCGCGCCACGATCGAATCCGGATCGAGTGTCGCGCCGCCGCTCGCGGAGACGAACGCGAACTCCGCCTCCAGTCGCCCGACGCTGATGTCCGCCGATTCGACGCGCCACTCGGGCACCGCGCAATCGCCGACCCGCAGCGCTCGGTACTCCACGCCGTCGACCCACTTCGTGAACGTATTGGTCGGTGGGCGCTCTCGCTCGCCATCAGTGACCAGCGCGTAGGCGTAGTCGCCCGGCGGGAGATCACCGAGGCTCAGCTCGCCGTCGTCGAAGGCGACCTCGGCCCAGTCGTTGAACTCACCCGCCACACCTGTCGCACCGCGGGACTCCAGCACGACGGCGCAGGACTTCACGTCGGCCGCGTCAGGCTTGGTGGGCGGGGGCGTCGAGGGTGACGAACAGGCCGCGACGAGCCCGAGTGTAACAATGATGTGTCTCATACGGCGGTACACTAGACCAAATGCGGCGATGGGGAAAACTCGCGTGATCGCGGGTGCGACAGTCCCCATCTCGCGCGCGTCAATCGGGTGTGTTAGAAATGGATCATGGTCAACGAGCATATTACGAGCCTCGGGTATCGCCTCGAGTCGAGCGCGGAGCCTAATGTCGAGGCGCTGCTGAAGGCATGTCGGATGCATGCGGTGCCGAACCCCGAGCAGGGGTGGGAGAAGTCGCACTTCTTGCTCGCGTGTACGATGGCCGGGGGCGTCGCGGCCTGCATCGGCTGGTCGCGTCGCGACAGCGAGGTCGTGTTGCACTCGTTGGCAGTGGCTCCCACATCGCGAGGCAGCGGCATCGGCGCGGGCCTGCTGGCCAGCGCGATGGGCGCGATCATGGACGAGAAGCCCGCCACGACCATGTACCTGATCACGGAGAGTTCCGGCGCGGAGCGGATGTTCAGGAGCACCGGGTTCAGCCCGGTGGAGCTGGAGGACATCCCCGAAGAGGTCCGCGATCACCCGAGCTTCCAGTCGTCGGCGAAACACGGTCGCGCGATGGTGCGTCGGTATCAAGCGACGAACCGCGGCCTCGATAACTGCGCGTTTCGCCTGATCACCAACGACACCGAAGACGCGACGACGCCGCCGGGCAGCGTGTTCTTCTTCCGCCAGACCGGGGAAGTGATCGAGTCGTCGTACCGCGGGGGTCCCGTGCGTCGGGGTCACATCATCGGGGCGATCAAGGGCGACGAGCTCAACTTCTGCTGGCATCAGTACGTCGAGGACGGCCGCCTGCAGGCCGGCGACGGCACGATCTTCGTCGAGATGCTGCCCGACGGCCGACGCGAGCTGCGCGAAACCCTCTCGACGGCCGAGACGACCAAAACCAACGAGCTATTGCTCCGCGAAGTGTAGGGATCGGTGGAGGAACTCGCCCAACTCGAGCCCGTGCGCCAGGCCGTTGTCCTGGTCCCGCTCGCCGTGGTGCTGCTCGTCAGCGCCTACACCGACTACCGAGAACGCAAGGTTTTCAACAAGATCACGTACCCGGCGTTCTTCGTCGGGCTGGCGTGTCACGGCATCGCGCTGGGTCTGGACGGTCTGCTCAGCGGCCTGGGAGCCGCAGCCCTCACATTGGTCATCGGGCTGGCCTTGCTCGCGACGCGCGTCATCGGTGCCGGTGACATCAAGCTGCTGATCGTCGTCGGCGCGTTCCTCGGTTTTCTCGGGCTGGCGCAGGTCACGTTCTACAGCGTGCTCGCGGGCGCCGTGGGTGGGCTCGTCGTCGCGGCGATCAACGGCTACCTGTGGGACATGCTCAAACGGTTAGGGCGGTTTCTTCGCGGCATTTACCGAACGATTGCCTACCAGTCTTCGGTGATGACGGAGAAGATGGAGCGCGACGAACGTTCGTGGATTCCGTTCGCGATCGCGATTCTGTTTGGCGGCATCTTCGCCTGGACCGACGCCGTCTATCGATGGCCGGGGCTCTGGGGTTACTTCGCTCGAGTTTGGTCGGGTTGAGATGGACGACGGTGTGGTCCAACTCGATCTGACGCTGTCTGTCACGGTCGTGCCCCAGGCGAACAACCTCGCCCTCTTCGTGCGGCTGATGGACCTGATCCATCGGGGCCAGCAAGAGACCTCGGGGCTGGCGAACGCGCTCGCGGTCGAGGAGCGCACGGTCAACTATTACGTCGAGTTCGGCCGCTGGCTGAAGCTCATCGACGACGGCGTCAGCTTGAGCGACGCGGGGCGGTCCTTCGCGGCGAGCGTGCCCGCGCGGGGGCGGCTGTTCGCGCAGGCGATGTTTGATCGCCGCTTGATCCGGACGGTGCAGGCGCTCAAACGCGAGTCCCGAAACGAAGACGGCGTGGAGACGCTGGATACGCGCGAGGCATGCACGCGCGCCATTCGCGGACTCACCGACCTCTCGGAGTCGACGACGGTGCGCCGGGCGTCGGGTCTGGCGCAGATGTTGGAAGTGGCGTACCGGCCATCGAGCATCGACTGGACGACGGGCGCCGCGCACGCGCACCCGACGTTCAAGCTCGAGTACACGGGCCGCTCGTTTGCGACCGCACTGGGCGCGCGCCAGTTCGGCGTCGCGCGGGAGTTTCGCATCGGATTTCCCCGCCAGGTGTGCGAGTTCGTGGCGAAGGAGGGGCGCGGGATCAGCGCGGCCGACTGGGGTCGCGCGTCGTGGAACACCGCGGATGGTGCGGCGGTGTGGTTTGGTGGGGTCCCAATCAACAAGAGCACGATCGACGTCGCCGGGCGCGGCGGTCGAGATCTGCGACGGTTCTTGGTTCAGGTGGCGCCGTACGTCGCGCTGGCCGTCGCGATCCTCACCTATCGGGTTCAACCGGGGCGCCCCGCGATTCGGCTCACCAGCGACATGTACGGGCCGCGCTTCTGGAACCACGAACGTGAGCTGGGCGCGCCCCTGCAGGTCGTGGACAAGCTCGCGCAGGCGCTGGACCTGGTGCCGACCAAGGGAGTGCCGCGTGCGTTGCTCGACGCCGAAGCTCGCCTGTTGGAGCCGGGGACCGACGCCGATCTCGTCGAGTTGCTGCGCGCGGCGGGGTTCATCCAGGCCGATGACACGACGTTCGCGGTTGCGCCCGGCATCGACGCCGAGCTGCGCGATGCCGGCGATGACGCGGCCTCGCTGGCCGATCTGCTCGGTCCGGCGTGGACGACGTTCGGCCAGATGCAGCGTCGCTAACTACGCGTTCAACAGCGCGCGAATCGAGGGGTGGCGACGCACGATGTCCAGTGCGAGCTGCGCGTGGCCGTGCGCGTACCCATTGCCGATCAGCAGGTCGACGTCCTTGCCGATCCCCTCGGCCCCGAGCGCCGCGCGCGCGAAGTCGGTGGCCATGTTGAAGTAGTAGACCTTCCCCCGATCACGACAGGGCAGGATCGCGCTGAGCTCCGTCTTCGGCACGTTGCACGTGTTGATCACGACGTCGACGAGCTCGCCGCCCGTCATCGCGAGGACCGTCGTCAATACGTCGATCGGATCGGTGGCGTCCGCGGACGCGTAGACGTCGATGAGGTCCGCCTCGACGAGGTTCTCGAGGTGGTGCGTCGTGAGGTCGATCGCGTAGATCGAGCCGTGGGGCCCCATCACTTCGCGGGCCGCGGCTGCGCAGATGATACCGGACTTCCCGGCGCCCATGATCAGCAGGGACTTCGCGCCTTTGACCAGTCGCTGGGTCTGAGCCGGCGCGCCGGCGACATCGAGGATCCCCAGGGCGAGCTTCGGCGGCATGTCGTCGGGCAGCGCCACGATCGGGGCCGACGGCGTCAGGTACGCCGTCGCCTCGACGTCGACCTGGTCGCGATCGAAGTGCACCTTCACGATCTTGCGGATGTGCAGCGGCGTCAGCGTCAGGCTGACGAGCGTCGCGATGCGGTCGCCGACCTGCACGCCGTCGCCGTAGCGCTCGCCTTTGGCCACCACGGTCCCGATCAGCATCCCGCCGGACCCCGTCACGGGGTTCTGCATCTTTCCGCGCTGATTGGTGATCTCGCCGATCCGCCACGCCACCGCGTCCGCTTCCTTGCCGACGTCGCGGGTGATCTGATGAAAGCTCGCCGAGTCGATGTTCAGCGTCTCCACGTCGATGACGATCTCGTTGTCCCATGCGGGCGAGGTGTTATCGAGCTCATCGGCGGCCTGCGGCATCGCGCCGCGCGGATTCAGCACGCGATGCGTGCCGTAGTGTTCACCATCCAATCGAAAGTCCACGCGTCCTCCAGCATCCAGTGTTACTGCGCGATATACCGCGATCGTGGTAAGTCGAACAGATGAACGTCGTCGTAATTGGTGCGGGGGTCGCGGGGCTCGTCGGTGCGTGGGAACTCGCGCGCCATGGACACAGCGTGACCGTTATCGAGCGCGCGACGCCCGGGGCCGGGGCGAGCAGCGCCGCGGCCGGTATGTTGGCTCCCGTGGCGGAGGCGAAGTTCGGCGAGGGCGCGCTGGTGCGACTGGGCCTCGAGAGCCTCGAACGCTGGCCAGACTTCGTGCGCGACGTGCAGGCGGCGAGCGGCGTCGACGTGGGGTATCGGACCGACGGCACGCTGGTCGTCGCGGTCGACCGCGATGACCTCGGCGCGCTGCAACACACCCATCAGCTGCACCTCGACCTCGGTCTCGAGGCGCACATGCTGGACGGCGGCGAGGCACGTGAGCTCGAGCCGCTTCTCGCGCCGGGGGTGCCCGGGGCGGTGCTGTGTCCCAACGATCACCAGGTCGATCCGGTCGCACTGGTCGCGGCGCTGTCCGCGGCGTTGGTTGGCACGGGAGGCAGGATCCTCAGCGGCATCGACGTGCGAGGC
Source organism: Bradymonadaceae bacterium (assembly GCA_041601915.1). GTDB lineage: Bacteria > Myxococcota_A > Bradymonadia > Bradymonadales > Bradymonadaceae > JBFIHF01. Next base: position 44,770 of record JBFIHF010000002.1, on the reverse strand, counting down.
GTCGTCGTGGAGGCCGGGCGAGTCATCGGCCTCGACTGTGACGGGTACGAGGCTCCAGCGGACGCGACTTATGTCGTCGCCGCGGGAGCCTGGACGCGCAAGCTCGACGGGCTGGGTGCCGATCGCCCGCAGGTTCGGCCCGTCCGCGGGCAGATGCTCTGCGTCGAGGGCGGCGACCCGCCGCTGTGCCGCCACGTGATTCGCGCGCCGGATGCCTACCTCGTGCCCAAGGCCAACGGTCGGTTGCTGATCGGCGCGACGATGGAGGAGGTCGGGTTCGACGACCGCCTGACGGCCGGCGGCGTGATGGACCTGCTCGTCGGCGCCTGGGAAGTCATGCCCGCGATCTACGACCAACCGGTCCTCGAGATGTGGACCGGGTTTCGGCCGGTGACCATCGACGGCGAGCCCGTACTGCGGCGGAGCGAGACGTTGGCCAACGTCGTCTACGCCACCGGTCATGGCCGCAACGGCATTTTGCTCGCCCCGATCACCGCCGAGCGCGTGATGGCGCTTGTCGAGAGCGTGGCGCCGCGATAGCACGCGTTGCGTGAGGCACAGGAGGTGGACGTGAGCGACGAACAGCCAGGCCAGAAAGGCAAAGATACGGTCAAGACGGCGGGGCGCGGATTCCTCGTCATCACGATCGCCAAGGTTTGGTTCCTGGTCACGGCCGCCGCGGTCCAGCTGGGGTTGCCGATCGTGTTCGGCTCCGCCGAGCTGTTCGGCGTGTTCAAGATCGTGACCGAGGCGATTGGCCTCGCGAACATGGTCGTGCTGACCGCCACGCTGCAGGCCGTCTCGAAGCTCGTGAGCGAGCAGCCCGATCGCGCGAACGCGATGATCAAGCTCGCGATCAAGCTCCAACTCGTCGTCGGTGTCCCGGTCGCGGCCGGCTACGCGCTGTTTGCGCCCCAGATCGCGGACAGCTTCAACGACCCGACGCTCGTGAACCTGCTGCGCCTGTCGAGTCTCATCATCTTCTTCTACGCCTTCTACGGCATCTCGATCGGGTATCTGAACGGGGTCAAGGAGTTCGTCAAGCAGGCGATGATCGACATGTCGTTCGCGACGCTGAAGATGGCCGGCATCCTCGGGCTCGTGGCGCTCGGCTTCGGCGTCACCGGTGCCGTCAGCGGGTTCGTGGGTGCGTCCGCCATCGTGTGCGTGGGTGCCGCGGTCTGGGTCTGGCTGCTGATGCGCCGCAGCCACGACCGCCAGGCCGACGAGACCGAACATGCCGGCAAGCTCAAGCGCCTCGCCGGCTACCTCGCGCTGATCATGCTCTACACCTTCGCCCTCAACGGGCTGATGCGCGCGGACCTCTTCATGCTGAAGTCTGTGGCGGCGGACATGCCGATGCAGTTCGCCGGTGCCGAGGACCTGTTCAAGATCATGAGCGACAAGTTCGCGGGGTTCTACGGCGCGGTGCTCAACCTCGCGCGTATCCCGTACCAGGGCGTGATCGCGGTGACGTTCGTCATCTTCCCGCTGATCTCGGCGTCCACGTTTGCCGACGACATCGAGACGACCCGCGGCTACATCCGGTCGACGTTCCGCTACTGCATCCTGCTCATCGCCGGCGTCGCGCTGCTGCTCGCGTTCAACAGTGATTCGCTGATCGCCGGACTCTACAGCACCGACTACCAGGCCGCGTCGATGGCGCTCGCCGTGCTCAGCGTGTCGATCATCTTCTTCGCCCTGTTCTACGTCGCGACGACGATGATCATCGGCGCCGGGCATCCGGTCGTCGCCGTGGTCGTGATGGGCTTCTCGCTCGCCGTGTCTGCGGTACTCAACTACGTCTTCATCCGCGAGGTACACGGCGATGTGATGACGAAGTTCGACTGGTCGCCGCTCGCCTCGCCCGGCGCGCAAGACGCCCCGGGGACCGTCGCGTACGCGGTCGCGCACGCCCAGAACCACCTGACGCTCGGCGGCCCGTACCTGCTGGAGGCGACGACCTACATGCAGGCCGCGGCGTGGGCGACCACCGTCGCGATGGTGTCCGGCTGCATCGTCGCGGTCGGGTGGCTGTGGTGGAAGTTCGGCGCGTCGCCGCCGTGGCCGACCATCATTCGAACCCTGATTGCGACCGCGATCCTCGCCGGCGTCGACATGGTGTTGCCGACCCCCGTCGAATGGGTCGCCGAGTACGGCAAGCTGCTGTTCCTCGTGATCGTCGGCGCGAAGATGGCCGGGATGGGGGTCGTGCTCGTGGTCTCGCTCGCCCTGATGCGTGAGTTCACGGCGGACGACCTCGCCAAAGTGAAACGCGTCCTCGGGCGCTCGTAATCGTCGGTAACGCTCAGGCGTCTTTCGCCTCAGCGATCACGTCGAGGCGCGGGACGGTGAATGTGAAGGTCGTGCCGATCCCGACCGACGAATCCACGCTGATCAGGCCGGAGTGGGCCTCGATGATCGCGCGGGTCATGGCGAGGCCGAGCCCTGTGCCGCCGCCGTCATCGCGGCGCGTGAAGAAGCGGTCGAACACGCGATCGACGTCCTCGGGGAGGATGCCTTTGCCGTCGTCACGCACGCTGACCGCGACGAGCTCTCCGTCGCGCTTCACCTTCACCTGCACGCGCTTCTTGGCGAACGACAGCGCGTTCTCGACGAGATTTCGCACCGCGCGTTCGAGGTGTTCGGCGGAGCCGGGAGCCCAGAGGTCGTCGCACTGGGTGACGATCTCGAGGTGGGCGTAGCGTTCGTCGGCGCGATAGGTCTCCATCGCGTTCTCGACGAGCACTCCGAGCTGAACGTCCTCGCGCATCACCTCGGGAAGTCCGGATTCGGCGCGGGCGAGCTCGAGGAAGTTCGTGACGACGTGGTCGAGCCGGCGCGAGGAGTCGCGCAGGATGTTCGACAGCCGTTCGGCGCGCTGTGCGCTGACGTCCTCGCCTTTGCCCAACGACTCCGCCGCGGCTCGCACCGCGGCGACCGGATTCTTGATCTCGTGCGCCATGTCGGCCATGAAGCGCTCGTTCGCGCGCCGGCGCTCGTCGAGGGCGCCGAGCAGCTCGTTGAAGGCGTCGGCGAGCTGCGCGAAGTCGCGGTCGCCGACCGCTTCCACCGGGCGCGTGGAGACGGGCGGTCGCGTTCGCTCCAACACTTGCGCGCGCAGGCTCTCGAGCGGCCGCGTGATGCGCGACGCGAGCCACAACCCGAGCGCCGCGGCGAGCGTGAGCACGATGAACATGATCTTCGCGACCTGCCAGCGTTCGTCGTACAGGCCCGTCGTTCCGCGGGCATACGACGACGTGAGGTGCACGACGAGCTCTGGTTTGCCGGGCGGCTTGAGGTGCGCGGCGGCGTAACACACGAGCATGCGTTCGCCGCGCGCCGAGACACACCCGCCAAACTCGCCGGACCTCAGCGCCCCACGCACCTCTTCGCGGGCGCCCAGCGCGGACTGGATTTCGTCATCCCAATCTTGAACCGTCGGCACGGGATCCGGGGCAAACAGGAGCCGCTCGCGCAGCGAAGGAGCGGTCCCGTTGGCCGACTCGATCACGGTCTGACTGTCGACGCGCAGCACCCGGATCCAGACGCCAAATCGCCCGGCGACCTCGGCGTAGTCGCCGTGGGGCGCCTCGATGCGTGCGAGATCGGTCGCCTGGTCGCGCGCGCGGCGCAGGTCGTTGCGCAGGTCGCCGCCCATCGCGTCCTCGAACGGGCTCGTGAGCCACACGAAGACGACCGGCGCGACGACCAACACGGCGATCACCGCGAGCGTCTTAGCCCTCAGCGTGTCCAAGCCGAGAGTCACGCGACCTTTTTCCAGCGGTAGCCGGCGCCGATCACGGTCTCAATGAGGGAGAAGTTCTCGTCGACTTCCTCGAGCTTGCGCCGCAGGCGCCGGACGTAGGTGTCGATGATTCGGTCGGCGACCACCGAGTCGTCGCCTCGGATGAGCTCCATCAGCCGGTCGCGAGACAACACGATGCCCGGCCGCGTCGCGAAGGCCTCCAACATCCGAAACTCGGTGACGGTGACGGTGATCTCAGTGTCCTGGTAGCGGACCTCGAGGCGTTCGGGGTCCAGTCGCAAACCACCGGACTCGACGACCTTCGGCTTGGCCGTCGATTTGCCGACCCCGGCGCGCGCCTCCTGGCGCCGCAGCAGCGCCTTCACGCGCGCGGCGAGCACGCGCGTCGAGAACGGCTTCGCGACGAAGTCGTCGGCACCGAGCTCCAGGCCCAGCGCCTCGTCGATCTCGTTGTCGCGCGACGTCAGCAGAATCAGTGGCAGGTCGTAGCCTTCGTCGCGCAGGCGGCGACACAGCGAGAACCCGTCCAGCTTGGGCATGTTGACGTCCGAGACGATGAGATCGGGCTTTTCGTTTCGGAACTTCAGCCACCCGTCTTCGCCATCGTACGCGCACAACACGTCGTAGCCTTCGTCCTCGAAGGACAGCGCCAACACGTCCAAAAGTGAACGGTCGTCATCGATGAGAAGGATCGTCGCCATACTGACCTCGAGACGCAACGAAGGAGTCGTTGACAGTTGATTTTGCGCGTGTTAATCGCCGTGCGTCCAGAACAGCTTTACCACTGCTGACCCAAATTTAAGAGGGCAAGATGAAGCGAAGCATCACTGGGATCCCGCTGCTCGCGGCCGTCACGATGTTGACCGGTTGCTTTAGCACGACCTTCAGCTACTCCAATCGCGCGCCGGGCCGCACCGACGAAGTCGGTCGTACGTTCCTGATCCGCGGCCTCGTGAATTCGAACGATCCGCTTCGGGCCTACGACCTGTGCCCCGAGGGAGTCTCCGGCGTCGAAGTCATTCACACGTTCGGTGACCAGTTCTTGGGTTGCCTCACGATTGGCATCTACACGCCGAACACCGTTCGCGTGACCTGCCAGTCCGGCGCCGCCCACAACTTCTACCTCGACGCCAACGACGACGTGATCGCTCACTCGTCGTTCGACGAGAGTGGTGAGTTGTTGAATGAGTCCCTCGTCAGCGACGTGCTCTGAGTCTCAGACCATAAGGATATGAATATGAAACGCTTTTCCGCTGCAATCCTTCTGGTTGGAATGATGCTGCCCCTCACCGGCTGCTTCAAGAACCAGATCATCGTCGAGAAGAACTACAACTCGTCGGCCACCGAGCCCGATTGGCGCAATGGCTGGCAGTCCTGGTTGCTCTACGGCCTCGTGCCGCTTGGCAACAACCCGATCGACATGGCGCAAGCCTGTCCGCAGGGCGCCGGTATCGTCGAAGTGAAGATGAGCTTCGTGAACGGCCTCGTGAACGCACTGCTTCTGGGAGGCATCGTTGCTTTCCAGGACGTCGCCATCACCTGCGCCAAAGCGCCGGCGGCTGACGCTGGTGCCATCACCGACGCCGTCGCGTCGAACTAGATCCCACCCGTGAGGGTGTTTAGAGAGGCGGGCCTCCGGGCCCGCCTTTCGCCTTTCTTGCACTCGGTCCGACCCATGCAGGTCCTGCTCGCGCTGCTCGTGTTCTTTGCCGCCGTTCCGGCCGCCGCCCAGCAGACGGGCGAGCGGTTCGAGTACGAGGTGAGTTGGGGGTACGCGGACGTCGGCCACGTGACGCTGCAGCGTGGCTGCCCGCGGGACGGCTACCGGCCCGCGAAGCTGTCCGCGAAGAGTCAGGGGGTCATCGAACAGCTCCACTCGTTCGTGATCAAGCTGGACTCGTTCACGGCGCTGACCGGGCGATCGCTGGAAGGGCGCACGTTCATTGAAGAAGAGGGAGTGCCGCGTCGCTACAAGACGCGCTTCTCAGCGACGGGCTCCGCCGTCACGCAGAAGACCTACCGACGCAAAGACAGTACCCTACGGCTCGCACTGCGCCCCGGCACCCACGACCTGCTCTCGTGGTTTTTCGCGCTGCGTGCCACCTCGATGGCGGCCGCAACGTCGGCGTCGTTTCACGTGTGGGACGGCTGGAAGCTCGCGCGTGTGACGGCCGCGATCGGCAAGGTCGAGCGGGTCTGGACGTCCGCCGGCACGTTCGACGCGCACAAAGTCTCGCTGTCTCGCCAGCGACTTCATCACACGTCGACGAAGTCGTACCAGCCGAACGGCAAGCCCGAAGAGATCGGCACGGTGTGGTTCACCGATGACGACGCCCACGCCCCGATCGCGATGGACTTCCGCGTTCCGCTGGGCGTTGCGAAGCTGCGGTTGGTACGCCAGACCGCGACAATCTGCCGGTAACACCCAGTCTGATCTGCTCCGCTGGTCCGCTGGTCCGCTGGTCCGCTGGTCGCCGGTCAAACTCAAACTAAGGCCCACCTCAGGCCAGGGAACCACCACGCGCAGCGTCGAGCAGGCCGCCTCCGCGGGCCGCGTTGGCGGGCTGATCGACGCTGCGCGTGGTGGGCTCGGTGGCCTGCGGTGGGCCTTAGTTTGAGTTTGACCGGCGACCAGCGGACCAGCGGACCAGCAGACCAGCGGATTCTTCGCGGCGGTGTCCTAGCGTCGAGCACCCGCACACTGGCCGCGGAGGCGGGCTGATCGACGCTACGCGTGGTGGGCTCGGTGGCCTGCGGTGGGCCTTAGTTTGAGTTTGACCGGCGACCAGCAGACCAGCAGACCAGCGGACCAGCGGAGCGGCCTACTCGGTGGCAGGAGTGCCGCAGAACGCGTTGCGTACCGCCACGCCGACGTGGTTGCCGATCTTCCAGGCTTCCATCTCTTCGGCGACGATCTGGACCGCCTCGTCGGCACGAGACCAGTCTGAGATGCCGATCGAGAAGTTCCACGCGTCGTAGTCGCCCTCGACATCGCCGCACGGGCCGCGGCCCGCACCGGAGGTGTAGATGCCGGCGTCCGACAGGCGATGCCACGCTGCGGCCACGAAGAAGTCGACCTGAATCTGCGGGCACTTGTCGTCGGTCTTGGGGATCTGGCGGCAGCTGTCTTTCGATTCGGGCATCTCCTGGGCGAGCATCAGTTGTCGCGTCCCTGAACCCGTCAGCTTGATATACTGCGAGCCCCATTTGCACTCCAGCGGCGCCGCGACGGCCACACCGTGAATCGACTGGGCGGCCAGCGTGAATTGCGCCGGCTCTCCCTCTGGCTTCACCCACTCGCAGTCTTGTGCGTCGCCCATCGGGGGCGGCGGCACGGAGCGACATGAGGTCAGCAGCAGCGCAGCAACACACAAACAAGTTCGAATCATTGTTCACCTCACAGGACACACGAATACCAGAGCGCGTCCGGAACAAAAACCCGCGCCGCCGCAGTGAGTCCGGGTACGCGGCTTGACACGATCGTCGGCGCGGCCAAAGGTGAGCAGGTGAAACATCAAATCTATCTCATCCCCGGTTTCTTCGGGTTCTCGCAGATCGGCGGCATTTCGTACTTTCGTCAGGTGCGCGAGACGCTCGGCGACGTGTTTGCCGAACACGACATCGACGTCGAGATCCACGGGGTGCGGACGCTGCCCTCGGCCTCGCTGACGCATCGCGCGCGGCGCCTCGTACAGACCGTCAAAGAGAATGGGGGGCTCGAGCCCGGAGTGCGGGTCCATCTGGTGGGCCATTCTACCGGGGCGCTCGACGCGCGCATCGCGACCTGTCCCCACGCGCGCATCGAGATGGACAAGTACCTCGCCGCGTTTCAGAACAACGTGCAGACGGTGATCAGTGTGTCCGGGCCGCACCACGGCACGCCGCTCGCGAACTTCTTCACGACGCTGTACGGCAAGAACCTGCTGTACCTCGTGAGCCTCATCGTGATCGTGGGGCTGTGGCGCAAGCCGATCGCACTGCTCGGCGGGATCATCGGCCTGCTGGGTAAGGTCAACAGCATGCTGGGGCTCGATGACTCGATCATCCAGCAGGTGACCAACGACCTGCTCAAGGACTTCAACCCCGCGGCACAGTCCGAGGTCCGCCAGTTTCTGCGCTCGATCCTCGAGGACCAGGGCGCGATGGTTCAGATCACGCCGGAAGGGATGGACCTGTTCAACGCGACCACCGTCGACCATCCCGAGATTCGTTACGTTTCGTACGCGACCGCCGCGCCGCCGCCGCTCGAAGTCATCAAGAAGATCCGGCTGCGCCACGCGCTCACGCCGCTGAATAAGGTGCTCTACGGGCTGCTGTGGACACTGACGTCACGGTCGCACGCCGGCTACCCGTACCATCCGCCAATCGACGGCTCCGACGCGATCACCGGTCGTGCGCTCCCGTTTGCGATCACGGAATCGACCAGCGACGGCGTCGTGCCGACGCTGAGCCAGATCTGGGGCGAGTTTCGCGGGATCGTTCGCGCCGACCACCTCGACGTGATCGGACACTACCTGCGCGGTCCGTTCGATGTGCGCGACGGCGCCGACTGGTTCGGCTCCGGCGCTAAATTCGACCGCCGTGATTTCGAGTGGCTGTGGTCCGACGTCGCCGAAATCATGCTCGACGGCCGTGAGGCATCGGACCGAGCCGCGTGACGCAGGTCGTTCTCACGATCGCGGGCACCGACCCCTCCGGCGCCGCGGGCATCCAGGCTGATCTGCAAGTCATCCGCGACCACGGCCATCACGGCGTGTCGGTGATCACCGCCGTGCTCGCCCAGAACAGCTCCGGTGTTCGCGTCGTGCAGCCGCTGGCCGCGGGCCTTGTCGAAGCGCAGCTCGACACGGTGTTCGACGATTTCGACATCGCGGCGGTGAAGGTCGGGCTCGTGCCCAACGACGAGCTCGTGCGGATGATCGCGGCTCGCCTTGAGGACCTTCCCGTGGTGTGGGATCCCGTGATGCGCAGCGGAGACGGCGCGACGGAGCTGTTCGGCGGGTCTCCTGCAGCGCTGCTGAGCGCTCTGTCGCGTGTCGCCGTCGTCACGCCGAACGTCGGCGAACTCGAGCAGCTCATGGGAACCACGCTCACAACGCGTCAGGACGCCCACGAGGCCGCCCGGTCGCTCGCCGCGCACGTGGGCGCCGTGCTGCTCAAAGTGGGTCACCTGCCTCACAGCGGCGATCTCAGCGATATCTGGGCTCACGCTGGCGAGAGCTTCGACCTCGCCGCGCTCCCAGCGGTTTCGCACGACGTGCGCGGCACCGGTTGCCAGTTGTCGTCCGCCATCGCCTGTCGGCTCGCCGATGGCGTCGAGCCGCTCGACGCGGTGGAGGGCGCTCGGCGCTACCTCAACGCCCTGCTGCTGCGTCAGGCCGTCCATCTCGGCAAGGGCCGCGCGATCATCGTTCGGTAGGCCGATCGGAAGCCCCGGAGGCGCCAAGCGCCAAGCGCTCGACAGGGCGCGGGTGGGGGTGTATCGAGAGCCTATGGCGACGGGTCCCACAGTCAGAAGTGATGCGGAGTACATCGACCTCATTCGGCGTGAGTTGCGGCTCGTGCGGATTCTGGGCGAGCGCGTCTTCGTGAACTGGTGGTTGGTGGCCTCGAACCTCGCGCTGTTCGCGCTGGCCTGGATGTATGGCTTTCGCCTGACGGACGGCTTCGGGTTCTCCGCCGATCGCTACATGCCGCTGCAGATGGTGTTCTACACGGGGATGAAGGTGAACGCCGAGATCAACGGCGGGGCCTGGTGGCGTCTGCCCGCGAGCATGTGGGTGCACCTCGACTTCCTGCACGTCGGCTTCAACATCTACGGGCTGTGGGTCGTGGGCCGCTTCCTCGAAAAGTTTTACGGGGCGCGGCGCTACTTCACGATCTACATGGCCACGGGGCTGGTCGGCGCCGCGGCGAGCTACTGGTTCAACGACATGGACTCGGGCGGTGCGTCGGGAGCGTTGTACGGCCTCGTCGGGGCGCTCCTCGTCTTCGGCATCCGCAACCGTCGCGCACTACCGGAGCGCGTGGTGAAGGGCTTCACCACAGGCCTGTTGCCGTGGGTCGCGCTCTCGATTGGGATCGGGTTCTTCGACCAGATCCCGTTCGACAACGCCGCGCATCTCGGTGGCTTGTTCTCCGGCATGTTGCTCGCGCTGGTGCTCGGCTCGAAGCTCCAGCCGATGGGTCGCGCGGCGAACGCCGTGCTCTGGGTCACGACCGTGGCCGGTCTCGTCATCGTGCTCCTCACCGCCTGGTTCTGGTCCGCCGAGGCGATGCAGTGTCTCGCCACCGGCGACGCCTACCTGCAGTGCTATCCCGACCTCGCCCCCGTCCTCGTCAAGTAGGCCCGCCGACCGCGATCGGCGCCGCGAGCAGGCTGTCGGGGATCAGGAACGCGTCGACGAGGTGTCGGGCGTTGGGCGCTAGCTCGCCGCAGATCATGTTGATCTCGGTGCGGATGGCGCGGGCCTTGGGAGGCTCGACGGTCCCGGCCTCCATGAACCAGCCCATCTGCTGCTGCATGCAATCCAGGCCGTACAGGGCGCGGAGTGTCTCCAACACGGTGCGGACGGCGGGGTCTGCGACCTCGGCGACGGCTTTGGCGAAGGACCGGTAGACCTCGAACTCGATGTGCGCGTAGGCGAGCGACAGGAAGTGGTCCTGGCAGTCGTTGAGCGCATCAAACGGGGTCATCCCGTCGTCGAGGCGGCGCTTGAACCGCCGGGCGAGCGTCTGCGTCAGGTAGTCGTCCCTGTACTTCAGGGCGGCGAGGTGCAGGTCCGCGGAGCGCAGATGCGCCGAATCGGTCTGACGACTGGTGTAGGGGTTGGTCTCGGTGACGACGGCGCTCGCCTGTCGCGCGATGAAGCGCACGACGCCAAACAGTCCGGGCTCCGAGAAATTGTTCTTGAACGTCGTGAGCCGCGACTTCGCCACGAGCTGCATCAACACCGTGTTGTCGCCCTCGAAGGTCGCGAAGATGTCGGCGTCTTCGCGCAACGACGCGAACCGGTTGATGCTCAGGTAGCCTTGCCCGCCACATGCTTCGCGACACTCCTGGATCGTCTCGTTCGCGAACCACGTGCCGTAGGACTTCAGGCCCGCGGCCAGCGCCTCGAGCTCTTGTTTGTCCTCTTTGTCGACGCTGCCGATGAACTCCGAAACGAGGTCCTGGAACGCGAACGACAACGCATAGGTCTTCGCGATGCGCGGCAGCAGGCGCAACTGATGGCTGCGGTACTGGATGATCGGCACTTCGGCGGCTTCGTTGGGGCCGAACTGTCGCCGCTGCGTGGCGTAGCGCGTCGCGATCGTGAGCGCCGACTTCGTCGCGGCGAGGCCCGCGGACCCGACGGCCACGCGGCCGCCGACCAGCGTGCCGAGCATCGTGAAGAACCGCTTCCCCGAACTCGCGATCGGCGACTGGTAGTCGCCGTTGTCGTCGACCGACGCGTAGCGGTCGAGCATGTTCTCACGTGGGATGCGCAGGTTGTCGAACCAGATCTTCCCGTTGTCGACGCCGTTGAGCCCGACCTTGTGGCCGCAATCCTCGATTCGGACGTTCGGGACGACCGTGCCGTCCGCGTTGCGCAGCGGAACGATGAATGCGTGCACCCCGTGATCGTGCTCGCCGACGCGCAGCTGGGCGAAGACGGTCGCCATCTGACCGTCGCGGGCGGCGTTGCCGATCCACTCCTTTCGCGCGCTCTCCGTCGGCGTGTTCACCACGAACTCGTCGGTGGCGGGGTCGTAGACGACGAGCGTTTCGACGTCGCGCACGTTTGAGCCGTGGCCGAGCTCACTCATCGCGAAGCAGCCGGGCAGCTCCATCGAGGCGATGCGCGGCAGGTACTTGCGGTGATGTTTTTCGGTCCCTAGGAAGTAGACACTGCCGCCCCACAGGCCGAACTGGACGCCATACTTGATGACAAGGGACAGGTCGTAGAATCCCAGCGACTCGAACGTCGCGACGAAGTGGCCGAGGTCGCCGTCAGACGTGACGCCGGGAAACGCGAACGCCCCCCATCCGAGCTCGGCGAGCTTGCGCACCCGATCGGTCGTCGACCCGCGAAAGTCCTCTTTCGACACTTCGTACTGGTAGCCCCAGTCGAGCTCCGCGAGTCCGTCGCGAATCTTGCGCTTGTGGTCTGCGTAGGGGCCGTCGAGCAGCCTGTTCAGCAGTTGCAGGTCGAAGGGTGCCGGCGCGATCACAGGTGCTGGCGCGACGTGCACGGGCACGATCTCAGAGATCGCGTCGTGGCCCATGAATCCCAGTGCATCGCGCAGGTCCCGCAGCGCGTCCTCGACCTTCGGTCCCAGCCACTCCAATTCTCGCGCATCGGCGTCGGCGCGCGCGAGTTCGAGGCCCAGGTCGACGAGGTCCCCGCGAGCATCCAGGGACAGGGCCGCCGCTTCGGCTCGCAATCGCCCGAGCAACTGTTGCAGCTCGATCGCCGACGGCGGGTCGGCCGGGTTGAGCCACGGGTCAATCTCGGCCTTACACGCCGGCGTCAGCCACGGCTCGAGCTGCGAGTAGATGCCGCCCAGTTCGTGGTTCGTGAGCTGCCCATCCGCCCACGCGACGTAGAGCATCGGGAGCACGGGTCGGAGGCGAGGATTGGCGAAAATCGCATCGAGCTGGCGCATGCAGGTCTCCTTTTGGGTCGCGCGATCGATACAACAATGCCACGCCGAGGGCCACCTGATCCCCGGTGCTCCAGAGTCGGTGGGAACTCCCACGCCTCACCGCTGTCTGCTAGGATACGGCTTCTGTGGAGTGACCATGCGCCTGCGATGTTTTGCGTTGTTTGTTGTGTTCCTGTCCGCGTGCGCGGGCCAGAAAGTGCGCGAGCCTGCACCGACGGTCCAGACGCGCGATCCGGCGGTCAGTGCGGCGATGGAGCTGCAGGTCAAATGCGACGCCCGTGAACTCGACGCCTGTGACGCGCTGGCGATGCGGTATCTCGACGGCAAGGGCGCCCCGATCGACCCGGCGGAGGCCGCGCGTCGCTTCGACCTCAACTGCGAGGACGGCCACGTCGACTCCTGTTACCGATTGGGGCTGCTCGCCGCGAGCGGGATCGGCGTGCCGATGAACCGCGAACGCGCGCAGCGGGCGTACCGCAAGGCGTGCGACGGCGGACGGTCGCAGGCGTGCAACGACCTCGCCGTGTTGCTGTCAAAAGAGGGTGGCAACGAGGAGGAGGCGCTGGCGCTGTACCGCACGAGCTGCGACGACGGCAGTGGCATCGCTTGCTTCAACCTCGCCTTTCGCTACGAACGCGGCGAGGGGAGCAAGGCGAGCGCCGCGGAGTACTACACGAAGTCCTGCGACCTCGAGTACGCGGCGGCCTGCAACTCCCTGGGCCTGATGGTGCGCTACGGCGACGGTGTCCCCAAGGACGCGGCGCGAGCCGTAGCATTGTACGTCCGGGCGTGCGAGGGCGGGTTCGGCGCGTCGTGCAACAACCTCGGCACGATGTACCTCAATGGAGCCGACGTCGCGGCCGACGCCGCCAGCGCCGCGATCTACTACCAGAAGGCCTGCAACCTCGGATTTGGGCGTGGCTGCACAAACATGGGCCACGTGCTCGAGCACTCGGGGGCGGACGCCTCGACCACGGCCGCCGACATGTACCTGCGTGGCTGCGACCGCGGGGACGCCAAGGGCTGTTCGAATCTCGGCGTGCTGTATCTGCGGGGTGCACACGGGGTCCAGAAGCTGCCGGACAAAGCCGTCGAGCTGTTCTCCCTCGCCTGTACGCGCGGATTCGGCGCGGGGTGCTCGAATGTCGGCCTGATGTTCGAGGAGGGCACCGGGGTCTCACAGAACTATGACAAGGCGCGCGAGCTGTACCAGCAGGCCTGTGAGATGAACGAGGTGCAGGGCTGCCACAACCTCGGCTTGATGACCGAGGCCGGCAAGGGCGTCGAAGCGAACGCCGGTCAGGCCGCCGACCAGTTCATGGCCGCCTGCGAGAAGGGCAACTCCTACTCCTGCGCCTACCTCGGCGCGAAGTGGGCGCGGACCGCAGACAAGAAGAGCTTCGGCAAGGAGCTGCTCGACCGCGCCTGCGCGGAGGGCAACGAGTTCGGCTGCGCAGAATCGAAGAAGCTGCGCTAGCGCCGATCGCTAGAACGGGTAACGACCGCGGTCGATCGTCGCGTCAGCGACACGCTGGCGCAACGTGAACAGGTCCACGCGCGGTCGCGGCGCGAGCCGATCGAGGTTTTCCAAATGCGTCGTGAGCTTGTCCGCGCGGTGCAGGTGACACAGCAGATCCTCGGCGACCCCCACGATCCGCTGATAAGCGGTCGTGACGCTCAAGCGGGCCGCGGCGCGGTGGACGACCGAACCGTCGAGCCCGCGGTCGCCGACCAGTTGCAGCGTACGCGCCGTCACCGAATCCATCGCGTAGAGGTCGATCATCAGATCGGCCAGCGCCATCAGGATTTCCTGGCGTTCGCGCAAGTCGGCCATGTGCTTCTGAATCGCCTGGTTGGCGACGTAGACGGTGATGCTCTTCGCCTGGGCGGTCAGAAACTTCTCGAACTCCATGTCCGCGTCGTCGGCCTGGTTCGGCTGCGTCGCCTTTCCCGGCTGCGCCAGGTCGCTCTCGACCTTCGCGATCATCTCGAACAGGCTCAGCTGCCCTTTCATCGTTCGCTTGAGGATCGTCCCCGGGATCAGCATCCGGTTGATCTCGTTCGTGCCCTCGAAGATCCGGTTGATCCGGCAGTCTCGGTAGTCGCGCTCCACCGCGTACTCCGCCGAGAACCCATAGCCGCCGTGGATCTGCACCCCCTCGTCGGCCACAAACTGGAACGCTTCGGAGCCGTAGACCTTGAGGATCGAGTCCTCGACGGCGAACTCTTCGATCGCAGCCATCGCCTGCGCCGTGTAGTCGTCGGCCTTGTTGTCCAGCAAGCTCAGCGTCTGGTCCATGTAGCCTGCGACCCGGTAGCACATCGACTCCAGCGTATAGAGGCGCGTCGCCATCTCGGCCACTTTGGCCCGAATCGCACCGAAGTCCGAGATCGGTTGGCCGAACTGCTTGCGCTCCTTGGCGTACTCCACCGAGATGCCCAGCGAGCGCTTCGCGCCGCCGAGCACGCCGACGCCGAGCTTGAAGCGGCCGATGTTCAGGATGTTGAACGCGATCTTGTGGCCCTTGCCGATCTCGCCCAACAGGTTGGCGGCCGGGACCTTCACGTTGTCGAGGTTCACCATGCGCGTCGATGAACCTTTGATCCCCATCTTCTTCTCTTCAGCACCCGTGCTCACCCCGTCACGGTCGGCTTCGACCATGAACGCGCTGAACTTCGAGCCGTCGACCTGGCAGAACACCGTGAACAGGTCCGCGAACCCGGCATTCGTAATCCACATCTTCGAGCCGTTCAGGATGTAGTGCTGGCCGTCTTCCGTCGGGACGGCCTTTGTTTTCGCGGCCATCGCGTCGGAGCCGCTGCCGGGTTCCGTCAATGCGTAGGCCGCGATCATCTCGCCGCTGCCGATCTTGGGCAGCCACTTTGCCTTCTGTTCTTTGGTCCCAAAGTAGAGCAGTGGCAGCATGCCGATGCCGGTGTGCGCCCCGTAGGAGACCGAGAAGCCGGCGTAGGCGGACAGGTTTTCGGTGACGATCATGCTCGTCGTCTTATCGACCTCCAGCCCTCCGAACTCCTCGGGGATGTCGATCATGAGCAGGCCGATCTCTGCGGCTTTGCGCAGCAGCACGACCATCTGGTCGAAATCCTGATTCTCGAGGTCTTCGATCAGCGGCATGACCTCACGCTTCATGAACTCGTCGGCCGTCGCGCCAAACATGCGCTGCTCCTCGGAGAACTGCTCGGGGGTGAAAATCTTCTTCGAACCCACGGGCTGAATGAGGAACGAGCATCCGGTTGGCGGTGCATTTTCGGTCATCGTTGGCCTGCTCACTAAAATGAATGACTGTTCAGTCGTCGTTGACTGTATCTTCGGATCGCGTTTCGGTCAAAGCTGGCACGGCGGGTTCGGAGAGCTCCGCGCTATCGTCGGGAGCGGGGTTGCGCTCGGGATAGGCAAAGCCCCGCAGCCTCTCGACGAGGTTTGCGTGGGTCGCATCGGGACTCGTCGCGGTGAGCCGATACATCGTCTTCTTCTTCGCCTCGTTCCAATGGCGGTCGACGACATTCCAGTCATCGAGAAGGCGCAATGCGTTGGTGTACGTGGGCTTCGAGAGGCTCTCCCAAAACAAGATTCCGCCGCCCGCGTAGTCCAGTCGCGCGCCCTTGAGGATCGACTTCAGCAGTTCGCCTTCTTCGACCTCGTTCTGCGCGAGTGCGTGCACCGCACCGGCCACGATCGTGTAGGCCTCGATGAAGCTGAGCACCTGGCGTCGAAAGAATTGCAGCTCCACCGGCAGCGGGTCCGTCACGCGAACCACCTGTCCGACGGGGCCTTCGGTATCGTCGACGGGCCGCACCGTCTCGCCCTGAAGTTCCACCCACCCCGAGGTCTCGAAGTAGCGCAGCGTGCGCATGAAGACGTTCCGGAACTCGGCGCGTTCCTCGTAGATCCACTCGTACTTGAAGAGCTTGCTCAGAAAGAGCGTTTCCCGCATCAGCTCACTGAGCTGAATGCGTTTGGATCGAAACCGCGCGATCGCCGAAGCCAACAGCGCTTCGGGCACGAAGTGATGCACGATCGTGTTCCGGTAGTAGCTGAGCTTGTGCCGCTCGCCCTCGGGAACGGTGTAGAAGCGCTCGCCGTCGGTGTCGCGGACCTTGACCTGATCAGACTCGATGAACAGCTCCAACGCCTCATCGACGACGTGCGAGACGGCGTTGCCCATCACGCTCTCGATCGCGAAGTTCCGCTCCGTGGAATGCGACACGTCCGCGTTCTCCTTGCGGCGCGCATCGGCGGTCTCGAGTCGCTGGATCGAGCCCGCTCGTGTTTCGAGGGCGTCCCGCAACGTCCGTGACAGGCGCACGTCGCGCTGGTCCTCGGTCAGGAATCGGAGCAGGAAGCCGACCTCGCCCAGGAAACGGTACCGGTCGATGCCGCGCGCCTCGTTGGTCAGGAACACCATCGCGCACAGCGCGGTCGGGGTCACGGTCGTCACGCGGTTGATGTCGTAGATGATGCGATGGCCCAGACGTACAACCAGCGCCTCCATCGCGTCGTCGTGCTCTCCGGACTCCGCGGGGCTGATGTGGTCGAGTTCGTACTTCGTCAGGTACTCGCCGAGATCGATCGGTTCGTCGAACTCGATGTACAGGCGGCCGTACTTGGAGGTCAGGAACTTCGGCGTCTTGAGCAGTCCGCCGAGGCTCTCCTTCTCCTTCTCTCCGCCGAGAAGCTCCGACTGGTAGGCGCCTTCCTCGATGATCTTCTCGTAGCCCACGCTGATCGGGACGAGCTTAATCGAGTCGAGTCGACCGCTCGCAAAGGAGCGCACGATCATCTCCAGCATCCCGTACTTGGGCTTGATCAGCTTGCCGGTCCGCGACCGAGTCCCTTCGATGAAGAACTCGATCGGGTAGCCCTCCTCCATGATCTTGGTCAGATACTCGCGGAACACCACGGGGTACAGCGGGTCGCCCTTGAACGATCGACGGATAAAGAAGGCACCGGCCCGGCGGAACAACGGGCCGAGCGGCCAGAAGTTGAGGTTCACGCCCGCCGCGACCATCGGGATCATCAGCCCGTAGTGGTAGAACAGGTAGCTGATGATCAAGTAGTCGATGTGACTCTTGTGGCTCGGAATCAGCACGATCGCGGAGTCACGTGCGGCCTCGCGCACGCGCTCGAGCCCCGGTTCGTCGACTTCGAAGCCGTCGTAGATCCGGTACCAGAGCAGGCTGAGGATCGACGACAGGACCTTCATCGCCAGCAGACTGGGCTCGGCGGCGATCTCGTCGAATTGCCGGCGCGAACGGGCGAGCACGTCTTCTTCGGACACCCCGTCGGCGGCCGCGACGGTCCGCACGACGTCGAGCAGCGCCGGTTGCTGCGAGACCGACTTCCACAGTGTCGCCGGGGGCTCCGATTGCGGACCCAGGATGACGTGGCGGTCTTGCTCGACCCCCTCGACGAGCCGCTCCCGGAGCAGCTCCGAGGCATCGGCGGAGTCGGCGTCCGGATACTCCTCCAGGAATTCGAGCAGCGAGATCTTCGACGAGACCTGTGCGATCGGCTGGCCGAACCGCAGGAAGCTCTGCCAGATCGTTTGGAACCAGTAGATGAACTTGCGAAACGAACCCGGCGACTGAACGGTGCCGAAGATCTCCTCGACGATCGTGGCGTGTTTGGCGTCCGGGCGCCGTTCCCAGACGATCATCAGCGGCACGACGAAGATCTCCTGTGACGAGGTCTTCTGCGCGCGAATCAGCCGGTACAGGTACTTCTGACTGTACTCGACGTTGCGCTCCGCGGTCGCGGTCGGCTGCTGCAGGAACACGAACACCGGCTCGTCGTTGGCGACCAGGGCTTGGAACTGCTCCTCGGGCTTCTCGGTGGGATTGCGACGAACAAACGACGCGAGCCACGAGAAGAAGCCGCGCAGCCAGTGCGTTCGCGGCCCGTTGGAGAACCGCGCGATCCGGATCCCGTGCTCTTGAAACGCCCAGTTGAAATACAGGTAGTCGAGCAGGCTACGCGACTGCATGACGTAGACAACCGCGCCGCGCTCGTCGGCGTCGTGCAGGTTGTCGATCGCGCGCTTTTCGAAGAGCACGTGCGCGAACAGCAGACGCGCGATCAGTCGGAGGACCCAGGAGAAACGGTCCAGCATTGCGGTCTGGGCCGGCGACTCCAACAGCCGAGTCGCCAGCGCCGTCCGACGAGACCGCACCTGCGGATCGTCGACCTCGGAGGCTTCGGCGAGCCCCGTCGCGATCGGCATCATACCCGATTCGCTAGCGTCATGGTCGTCGTCACCGACGTTGGCGTTCGGAGCGCTCATCGATGGCAATGTAGCTCACGAAGACGGTCGCGACGAGGGGCAGCTGTGTGCGAGGCAGAGCGGTTCAGCTTGGGGGTACGCAGATCCCGATATCGTTGAAATCTCCGTCCTCCACACACATCAGCGCGGGATGCGGACAGGCGGGCGCCGTCTGGTCGCACTGAGGCAAGCAGATGCCGTTCGTTGGCTCGCAGGTGAACTGCGCCGGGCAGGCTGGACGGCCCATGCCGCACTGGTCGATCCAGATGCCGAGGCCCAGCGGGTAGACTCGCGTGGTTCCGATCGTCCAACCGGACGGCATCGCCGGGATCGCGACGAACTTCAGGAAGTCATGCAACACGTCGCCGTTGGCATCAAAGTCCACGTCGTGGCTGGTACCCACAAAGTCGAACGTGCGTCCGGCGCCGAGCTCCGCGAACCCCTCGCTGAGGAACGTCGCGTCGCCGGCCTTGATCTCCTTGCCGACCATCTTGTCGCCGATCTTGGCGATGTTCGCCGCCATGGCGCGTCCGGTGACGGCCTCGCCGTCCGGCACGGCGGCCGCCGCGAACAGCATCACCGCCGTCGCGTCATAGGTGAGGGTCGAGATCGTCAGGTTCGGCTCCCCCGGGAACTCCAACGCAAATCGAGCGTTGTAGTTGAGGAAGTTGATGCCGTTGAAGATGTTCGGCCCCACGCCTTCGGTGATCGGGTTGAGCGTGCTGCCCAGATTGGAATCCGAGGCAATCGTCGGCATGTCCGCGATCGCGCCGTGCGAGAACACGAGCGATGGCGGCGGGTTGCCCCCCTGGATGATCGCGCCGGAAAAGGCGAGCGCGAGGTTCACGACCTCGGAGGTCCCGATGAAAATCGCGATGTCGGGGTTTGGACGAGCGGAGAGCGCGGCCCCGATCTTGGTCATGAACTCGGCCTGAATCTGGGTGAGATCGAAGTTGAACGTCGCCGGATCGGTGTACTTCACGCTCGTGCGCTGATTCACCGGAAGGATGGGGCCCAACTCGCGTGATAACTCGCTGAACAGTCCGTTGCCGTAGGCATCGTCCTTCACAAAGATCGTGACGCTGTTCGACCCGGCATCGACCATCTCGCCGATACGCTTCGCGATCGCTTTGGCCTGGAAGACGTCGCTCGCCAGCAGCCGGAACGCCAGTCCATCGTCGGCGAGGTTGGTCAACGAGGGCGCGGTGGCGGCCGGCGTGATCGTGAGTACACCCGCGTTGCGGGTCACCTGCGTCACGACATCGGTGAAGCCCGTGCTGAACAGCGGACCGATGATGCCGGGGACCTGCAGGTTCGTGACCAGGTGCCGGGCCGCGCGCTGCGCGAGCGTCGAGTTCCCCACGTCGTTGCACACGACGGCCGCAACGCGCTGTCCGTTGGGCAGTCCGCCCCCGCGGTTGGCCTCGATCAGGGCGAGCTCGATCGACTTCGAGAGCGGGGGTCCGAGGTTCTCGTACGGCGCCGTCATCGGCAGGATCACGCCGAGAATCAGCGTCTCGGCCGCCTTCGGTTCGCCGATCACGATCGGGCAGTCTTCGGACGTCATCTCGGTGCAGAAGCCGGCGATGCAGGCGTTGGTATCCCCGTCGCACGCCACACTGTTCGCACACGGCAGCCGGTTGTCGGGGTCACACACATCACCGATGTCGTCGCCGTCGAGGTCGGCCTGATCCGCGTTGGGGTTGTCCGGACAGTTGTCGATGTCGTCGGCGACGCCATCACCGTCACGGTCCGCGGGCCCTGTGTCCGGGGCATCCGGCGTGTCCATGTCCGGGACGTTCGCGTCGGGGACATCGGCGTCGTTGTTTCCGATGTTTGAGTTGAGCGTGCACTTGCCCGCGGTGCACGACTCGATCGCCTCACAGTGCGCGTCGGTGCGGCACTGGATCGCCAGGTCCGGCACGCACTGGTCGGCCTCGCACATGTAGAACACGCCGCTGGACTCCAGCGTCGCGCAATCGCTGCTCGCCTTACACTCGGTGAAGTCGAATCGGAGCGTGCAGGCGGCGAGGGTCGCGGCGGCGAGCACAAAGCAGCTCGCCCCCAGGGTGATGTTTCGGAATCGCGTCATTGGCCAACCATTTAGAAGTTCACGTCGAAGCCGACGCCCCACGCATTGCCCACAACCGGGCTCACTCTGACCGCCGTCGAGGGGCTTTCGGGATCGCTCGACGCGATCACCAACACCCCACCGACGATTCCAGTGACCACACCCGTGATCAGCATCACGTCCGCCACGGCGGCGTTGGTCCGTCCGGAGTTTGCGGCCGCGCGTCGATCCTGCAGCGAACCGGCGTTCTCAAACTTATCGAACTGAGACTGAGTGAGCAGCGCGAACACCCCCGAGGTAATCAAACTCGCGCCCCCCACGCCGAGGAAGATCCAGCCTGCGGTCCGCGCGGGCCGCGGCTTCGGCTCCACGGGAGCCGGGGGCGGGGGTTGGACGACGACCTCGGTGGGTTCCGGCTCCCCGTTCTGCAGTTTTTGGACTTCGCGCAGGGTCGTGAGGCGCTCCAGCGCGTCTTTTCGCGATGCTTGCTCGACGTTGGGCGCGACGACGAACTGGTCGTAGTACTCGATCGCCCCGTCAATATCGCCGGCATCTTCGTAGATCCGTCCGATATTGTAGAGGATGTTGGAGACGTTGCGCAGCGCGTAGGCCTGTTTGAACAGGCTCACCGCGCGGTCGTACTCCCCGGCCTCGTACGCTTGGGCGGCCTCGCTCGTCAGATCTTTGAACTCGAGGTCGGCCGCAGGCTCATCCTGGGCCGCCGCGATCGCTGGGGTCATGGCGCCGAGGGCGGCACACAAAAGCATTGCTGCGAAACGTTTCATGCGTCTCTCAATTGCTCACAGGGAGGAGGCCCTTGCTCGAGCCATCGTCGACGGAGAGCAGTCCGCTCTTCTTCGGCGTTGCAGACTTGATCGTGGTCACCGCGGGGGCGGTCGGTTCATCGACCTTCGTGGGTTTGGCGGTCGCTTTCGGCGTTACGGCCACCTCGGGCTTCGGCTTGGAACGGGGGCGGGGGTCTTGTCGTGTGACGCTCCGCGGGCGCGGGGTCGGTTCGACTCGGGCGGCAGATGCGATGCCCGATGACTGGGAGACGGCCGACGCGACGCTGAGTCCGATCAGTCCGCGTGCCGTGACGATCGGGAGCGGACGCTCGGCCTCGGGCTCCACGGGGTCGACGTCTGCGGGCGCCACCGGGGGGCTCACTGCTTGCGCGATGGGTGCGGGGCTCGTTGCGGGCACAGGTGTATCGCGGTTCATCATGACCAGGACCGCGGCAACCAAGGCGATGACACCCAACACGGCGACTGCGGCCAGTCCGCGGTTCGATCCGCCCACCACCTCTTCGACGAACGACAGATCGTCGAACTCGACGACTTGCTGCGAGGTATGCAGCACAGGCTCCGCAGTGAGCGCGGGCGTCAGACCCGACGGCGATCGATCGAACGCATCGAACGGTTGAGACTCGCCGCTGGCGAGGCGCGCGTAGATCTGTTGCAGCTGCTCGAGAAGAATCTCGGCGCTCGCGGGCCGACTGCGCGGCTGCTTCTCGAGGCAGGTGTGCACGAGCCGGGCGAACTCGGGATCGACACCGACCACGGCCTTGTCCAGCGGCGGCGGCTCGAGGTGGACGTGGGCGTACGCCATGTCGCCGGACGGGAACGGCAGGCCGCCCTTCAGCATCTCGTAGATCGAGATGCCGAGCTGGTAGATGTCCGTCGCGGTGGTCAGGTGGATGCCCTGGATCTGCTCGGGGGCCATGTAGGCCGGCGTGCCGCGAACCCGCGTGCCGCGGACGTACAGCTCGTTGAGGGACCGGGCCAGCCCGAAGTCCAGCAGTTTCAGAGTCCCGTCGCCCTGCATGATGATGTTCGCGGGCTTGAGATCCCGGTGGATCAGTTCATGTTCGTGCAGGTAGCTGACGCAGCGCGTGAGCTGGATCGCGATCTTGAGCACATCTTTTTGCGAGATGCGCCCGGCGCGCTTGATCGTTTTCTCGACGTTCTCACCGAGCACGTACTCGAACACCATGAGCACGCGTCCGCCGACGTTGAGGATGTCGTGAATCGCGACGAGGTTCGGATGGCTGAGGGTCGCGAGGTTGCGGGCCTCGACGAGGAAGATCTGCTGGGCTTCTTCATTCTCGCGCAGTTCGTCGCTGAGCATCTTGATCGCGACGGGCCGGTTGAGCATCCGGTCGATCGCCTTGACGACGACGCCCATGCCACCGCGCCCGAGCACGGTTTCGAAGACGTATCGGTCGCCGACCAGATTGCCGAGGTCGATCTGCAGGGTGTTCAACGTTGTCATCGAGCGCGCGTCGACCTGGCGCACATTGACGACGAAGAGGGGCGCGCTGCCTTGACGCTGGATGGTCCGTTCGACCCATTCCTCGCCGATCTGCACGTGGAACGTATGCATGCCGAGGTCAAGATCGAGGTCGATCTTGCCTTCGTTGTCAGTCATATAGACGTCGTCGTCCCCTCCCGCAGCGAGCCTGACAGGAACCTCGCCCAACGGAACGGAGTCGGCGACGAACATCACGGTCGTCTTCATCTAAGCGCGTCCAAGATCTGCAAAAAGTCTTCGGTGCAGCCTACTCGCCAGCCTGATGGAGGTCAACGAAACATCCCCGCGCCGGCTCCAGTCGTTGCCCTGCGACGGCGCCGCGCGTAGAAGAGAGACCGGTCTGCGACGAGGAGGCGTATGAAGGCGATCGAACTGAGCGAGGGGTGGGGATTGGACCATCTACAGGTGACGTCGCGAGAACTGCGCGAACCGGGGGGCGACGAGATCCTTGTTCGGCTGCACGCCGCATCCCTGAACTTCCGGGACCTCCTGATGGTGCAGGGGCTGTACAATCCGCGCCAGCCGCTCCCGTTGATTCCGGCCTCCGACGGCGCCGGGATCGTCGAGGCGTGCGGCCCGGACGTGACCGCGTTCGCCGTGGGCGACCGCGTGATGCCGCACTTCTTTCGCGACTGGATCGCGGGCAAGCCGACCAAGGCGGACCTGCGCACCTCGCTCGGCGGTCCGCTCGACGGCACCCTTCAGCAGTATATGTGCGCACCCCAACATGCGTTCGTCGCCACGCCCGCGCATCTGACCGACGTCGAGGCTTCGACGTTGCCGTGCGCCGCGTTGACCGCCTGGAGCGCGCTCGTCGTTCAAGGCGGCCTGCGGCCCGGGGAGACGGTCCTCGTGCTGGGTACCGGTGGGGTTGCGATGTTTGCGGTCCAGTTCGCCCAGATGTGCGGCGCCCATGTCATCGCGATGTCGAGCTCGGATGCCAAGATCGCGGTGCTTCGCGAGCAATACGGCGTGGAGCACACGCTGAACTACCGTGAAGAACCCGACTGGGGACGCGCCGTGCGCGACATGACCGATGGCGGGGTCGACCACGTCATCGAGGTCGGCGGCGCCGGGACGCTGCAGCGGTCGATTCAGGCCGTGCGGCCCGGTGGAACGATCTACTTGATCGGCGTGCTCGCTGGCGCCTCGAGTCAGCTCGACCTCGTCGGCGTGCTCATGCGCAACGTTCGGATCCAGGGCGTGGTGGTGGGCCCACGTGCGGACCTCGAGTCGATGAATCGTGCGATCGCGGTCAACGCGCTTCATCCGCGGGTCGACCGCACGTTCGCGCTCGAAGAGACGGTCACGGCGTTCGAGTACCTGCGCGATCAGCGTCACATCGGCAAGGTCGTCGTCGAGCTCTGAGGCGCCCAAGAAGTCACGAAGCCACGCCTAAGCGGGGCGTGGCATTCGGTCGGATACGCGATAGGGGCGCCAATCGGCGCCGTGGCCTACATCTGAATGATGATTACGCCTCGATCGCTCTCGTCGTCTTCGTGGTCTTCGTCACGCTCCAGGTCCGGCCAGTACGGAATGTACTGCGGAACTTCGAGGTGGGGGCGGTTACGCCCGACCTCGTCCACTTCGTGTTGGCGGCGGAGCTCGTCGTAGATGATGTAGTCGGGAAGCATCAGGCCTCCTTCTCACTGGTAGCCCGCTTTCGCGGGCAGTGCGAGTACTCGATGGAGCACTCGCAGAAAGAACGTGCATTTGGTGTTCCATCATTCGCGAGATCGGAAAATAACTGTCCGGCGGGGCGGCTTTGATCTCGCGATCTGTTCGGATTTGTTCCGAAAACATCCGCGGTCGTCGGGCGATGCACCGCCGCATGCCTGAGGATCTCACACCCCACTTCGGGGCCTGCGTGCCAGTTTTTTGTCACTCCGGTGACGCAACGCGACACAAATGTCGTCAAAGTGGGGTCTGCGGTCCCCAGGATCGGCGGCTGGAGTTGCCGATGCTGGTTACAGCACCCCGCAGAAGGTGCCGCACACCTGGTTGCCCTGGCACTCCGCGTCGCGCGCGCACGCGTAGGTGCACCTCGTGGATGCCGCGCCGCCGACCTGCGCGCACGCGGAGTCGTCAAGCTCCGCTCCGCACGTCGCCTCGGACTCGCAGAGATCATCAAAGGCGAGGATCGCCTCACACGTCGTCTCCATCTGGTTGGGTCCGCAAAAATCGTTCGTCGCCGGATCGTCGATCGACGGGCGGTTCAACGACAGCTGGTTCCAGACGTACGGCAACTCGCAGGCCCCGCCCTCAAAGATCGGCAGGCAGTACCCGCGCAAGCCGTCGTGGCGCACCGCGCCCTTGTACGTCATGACCACGCACAGCCGGTCGTCCTTGCACTCGCGGTCCGTTTCGCAGGCCTGACACGTCGTCAGGCTGTTCATCGGGTTCGCCGCGCATGTCGACGTGCGGGTGTTACAGACGTTGGCGCCGCAGGCCTCCGAGTTCGCGGCGCTGCACTCCACGCAGGTCCCACTCTGGCACACCGGGGTGTCGCTGAGGTGGCGGCAGTCCATGTCCTGGAGGCAGCCCTGGCAGGTCAGGTCGTCGCTGCAGCGCGCTGCGGCAGGGTCGCGGCAATCCGCCGGCGAGGTCAGGCACTCCACGCAACTTCCCGACTCGACCTCGCAGACTCCGACGTCACACGCCTGTTCGGCGGTGCACTCCACGCACGTGTCGTCCCGGCAGATCTCGTCGGCGGAGCAACTGCCGCCGCAGGGCGGGGCGAGGTCCGGCGCCGCATCCGCGACCGCCGTATCCGACCTCGCGTCGCTCGGCGCGTCCGCCGCATCGGAGGCGTCGGACAGCTCGCCGCTGTCGGTCTCGTGATCCAGAAAGCTCGCGGCGGGTCGGGAGACGCATCCCGACAGCAGCAGCGCGACCAGCCAAGCAGCGGTGAATCCCAAGGTCCGTCGATTGACGCCGTACACCGTCATGGTTCCTCCGTGGCATCCATGCCATCCCCACGGTAGTACGCACCGGCGGCCCACGCCAGCTTTTGCCGCGCAGCCGGGCCTCGTGGGCGTGGCAGCGTATCCGTGAATGTGCTACGAACGCTGACTTCGACGAGAGACGAAAATGACGCAACTGCACTTTAGTCAGATGAGCCCGCGCCGCCCGGACTATGACGAGGTCGCGGCGACATTCGAAGCGCTGATCGAGCGCGTGCGCACCGAACCGTTGGACGCCGTCGAGCGCTGGGATTCGTTGCGCCGCGATCTGTCCGCCTACCAGTCCCTGACGGGTCTGCAGTTCTCGCAGGACACCCAGGACTCGGCCGCGCGCGATGAGCACAACTTCGCCGACGAGTTCTTCCCGCGCATCGTCGAGTTTCAGACGCGGATGAAGCGGGAGCTGCTCGCGCGGCGCGCGGCCCTCGAGCCGCATCTGGGCGGTCACATCTTCTCGTTGTGGACTTCGGACGTCGCGGCCTTCGAACCGTCGATCGAAGGCGACCTCGTCGCCGAGGCCAAAACCGTCACCCAGCGCGGCGAGCTCATCGCGTCCGCCGAGATCGAGTTTCGAGGCGAGTTGCTGAACCACGCGCAGCTCGGCAAGTACAAGCAATCTGCGGATCGCGAGACCCGCGAGGCCGCCACGCGGGCCTACTGGGCGTGGTTCGAGGACAACGCGGACGAGTCCGACGACTATTACGACCGCCTCGTGGAGCTGCGCACGACAATGGCGCACAAGCTGGACTTCGAGAACTACGTCTCGCTCGGCTACCTGCGGATGCAGCGCGTCGATTACGGAGCCGAGGACGTTCAGGCCTTTCGCCAGCAGGTCGTCGACCACATCGTTCCGCTCGTCGCCGAGATCAAGGAACGCCAGCGCGTGCGTCTTGGCGTGGACACGCTGTACGTGTGGGACGAGGACGTGCACGACCCCTCCGGGACCCCGCAGCCGACCTGTACCCCCGAAGAGATGATCGCGCGCGCCCACGAGATGTTTGGCGCCATTCATCCCCAACTCGGTGAGTTCTTCGAGATGATGCAGTCGCGCGGTCTGATGGACTTGATCGCGCGCAAAGGGAAGGCCTCCGGGGGATTTTGTACCTCGCTCGAGGGCGGTTCGCCGTTCATTTTTGGCAATTTCAACGGCACCCATTCGGACATGCACACGTTCACCCACGAAGTCGGGCACGCGTTTCAGTGCTGGCTGAGCCGGGAGAACTATCCGCTCGACCTCGTGTGGCCGACGCTGGAGTCCTGCGAGATCCACTCGATGAGCCTCGAGTTCTTCTGCGCTCCGCACATGGAGTTGTTCTTCGGCGACGCCGCGGACGCCTATCGCGAGATCCACCTCACGGAGAATCTCGCCTTCATCCCGTACGGCGTCGCAGTCGACCACTTCCAACATCTGGTCTACGAGAGTCCCGAGGCCACACCGGCCGAGCGACGTGCGATGTGGCTGCAGATGGAGGCGCTGTACTTGCCGTGGCGCAACTGGGGCGGGATCGAGCACGGCGAGGCGGGCGGCATGTGGCACCGGCAGGGCCACATCTTCGGGAGCCCGTTCTACTACATCGACTACGTGCTCGCGCTGACGTGCGCACTGCAGTTCTGGGCGCGGATGCAGCACGATCCGTCCGGCGCCCTGACCGACTATGTCACGCTGTGCAAGCGCGGGGGCGACGCATCGTTCCTCGAGCTGGTCAGCTCCGCTTCGCTGCGCTCGCCGTTCGAGAGCGGCTCCCTGATTGCCGCGGTCGACGCCGCGCGCCAAACGCTGCATCTCTGAGAGCTCAACATGCATATCTTGGTGATCAACTGTGGAAGCTCTTCGCTCAAGGCAGCGATCGTCCGGAGCGAGGACACGCGAACGATGGTGTCCGCCCGCGTGGAGCGGATCGGTGAGACTGATCCGCGTCTGAAGCTCGACTCGGAGGCACCGGAGGCGATCGCGGCCGCCGATCACGGCGCGGCGCTCGCGGCGGTGCTGCCACGACTCCTGGACCGCTTGGGCGCGGACGCCTCGATCCGTGCGGTCGGTCATCGGGTGGTTCATGGTGGCGAGAAGTTCGTGCACCCGACCGTGCTGACGGACGACGTCGAGGCCACGATCGAGCAGCTCATCCCGCTGGCGCCGTTGCACAATCCGGCGAATCTGGCCGGCATTCGTGCCGCGCGTCGACTGGTTCCCGACGTCCCGCACGTCGCGGTGTTCGATACGGCGTTTCACGCCACGCTGCCTCGTCGGGCCCGCACCTACGCGTTGCCGATCGAGCTCACCGAACAGCATGGGGTGCGCCGGTACGGATTTCACGGGATCAGCCACCACTACGTCGCTCAGCGCGCCGCGGCGTTCATGGACGCCGATCTGCGCGATCTGCGCATCATCACGTGCCACCTCGGCAACGGATGTAGCGTCTGCGCGGTCGAGTATGGGCGGTCCGTCGAGACGTCGATGGGGATGACGCCCCTCGAAGGTCTCGTGATGGGCACGCGCGTTGGCGACATCGACGCCGGCGTGCTCATCGATCTGATGCGCTCCCAAGACTGGGACGTCGACGCGCTCGACGAGGTGCTGAACCGCAAATCGGGCCTCGCGGGGCTGTCCGGCGTCGGCAACGACATGCGTGATATCGAGCAGCGCGCCGCCGAAGGCGACGAACGCTGCCGCGTCGCGATCCAGGTGTTCGCGCACCGCTTGCGCAAGTACATCGGGTCCTACGCCGCCGTGATGGGTGGCGTCGACGCGATCGTGTTCACGGCCGGAATCGGCGAGAACAGCGAGGTCATCCGCCACCGGGTCGCCCAACGCCTCGAGTTTCTGGGCGCGGTGCTCGACGAGGACCTCAACCGGGACGTCGCGGTCGACGCGGACAACCCCGTCGCCGAGATCTCGACCCGCAACAGCCGCACCCGACTGCTCACGGTGCGCACCGACGAAGAAGGCGCGATTGCGGCCGAGACCGCCCACATCGCGCTCGAACATCAGCGCACCAGCGGCGAGCTGCACATTCCGGTCGCGATCAGCGCTCGGCACGTGCATCTGACGCAGGAGACCGTCGAGCAGCTCTTTGGGGCTGGCTACCAGCTCACCGAGCGCAATCCGCTGTCGCAACCGGGCCAGTTCGCCTGCCACGAAACGGTGACGGTCGTCGGGCCCAAACGCCGCATCGAAGGCGTGCGGATCCTCGGTCCGACCCGGTCGCAGAACCAGATTGAGATCTCGCGCACGGACGAGTTTTTCCTGGGCCTCGACGCGCCCGTGCGTGCCTCCGGTGACGTCGAGAACTCGCCGGGCTGCATGTTGATCGGCGCTCACGGCGAGGTCCAACTCCAACAAGGCGTGATCTGCGCCTGGCGGCACATCCACATGACCAACGCCGACGCGGCGCTCTTCGGCGTTCAGGACCGCGACGTCGTCGAAGTCGCGATCAAGAGCCCCGGGCGCGATCTGGTGTTTGGCGATGTGCTGGTGCGTGTCAAAGACAGCTACAAACTCGAGATGCATATCGACACCGACGAAGGCAACGCCGCCGAGCTGTCCGGCGGAGCCCAAGCGGTGCTGGTCCCCACCGAGGGTCAGGCGATGTTGCGACGACGCGCGGTGAAATACGATCCGATAGGGAGTGCCGGTGAGTAACGAAGAGGAAGGAAGTTTTACGTCGGACGTGATCGCGTTCGTCCTGTCGTCGATTCTCGCGATCTGGGGCGTCTACACGACGTTCCTTATCATGGGAGCGATGTTCGCGACCGTGTTCGAGCGCGGTGACCTGCGCTTCGCCGGGGCGCTGATCCTCGCCTTGATCATCCCGATCATGACGGCGATGGGCGCCAACTCGCGCAAGGAAGGCGCGGAAGGGATTCAGCGGCTCACTCGCGTGAACATTGGCGCGACGATTCTGAGCGTCGGTTGCGCCGCGATCGTCGCGTTGACGCTCGCCTCGATGGTGGTGCCGAGCCTCGAAGCGGACCCCAACTGGTTCATGAGCAATCCCGACTCCACGGAGGGGACGCCGGCCATCAATCGCCGCTACTCGGGAATCATCGCCGGGATGAGCTGTCGCGTCGCGCACTCGGCCGGCACGTTCTACTGCCCCGATCACGTCGGCCGCTGACGGCGTGCCCTCGATCGCGAGTTGAGATATGCTGCGATGATGAAAGCTCAGGTCGTCACGATTGTGTTCTTGCTGGTCAGTGCCTGTGGCACGCCCGCGCCGTCCAACAGCGCCACGAACGGGGAGCCCGACGCCGGTCCCAACAACGGGACCGACACGGGCAACAACACGTCGAACGGCACGACGCCGCCAGTCAATTCGGGGCAAGCGTGCGCCGAGATTGGTCCCCGGTTCATCGACGCGGTCCGGGCGTTGCCGCGCACCTGCACGATCAACGCGGACTGTCGCATCGTCGAGCGCGCGCAGGTCTGTGACTGCGATCTCGCGGTGAGCCGCAGCTCCGAAACCGCGGAGTATGATGCAATTCGCGCCGAACTCGACACCGCGCAGTGCGCCAATCCGTTTGGGTGCGCGGTCGATAAGTGTCCGTACCGGCGACTGTCCGAGCCCGGCGAAGTGTTTGCCTTCTGCACCGATGAGGGCGAATGCGAGACCGTCCAGGTGCTCGCCTGCAGTGAATTCGAAGCGCGATCGCGGGGCGGCATCGTTCCGCCCGGCGGGTGCACGGACGCCAGTCAGTGCACGATCCGCGCGGACCTCAATCCGTGCGGGTGCGGCGAGTCGATCTCGTCGAACTTCCCGTTCCTCACCGTGCAGGCGGTGGCCGAGATGATGGAGATCAACAACACGCGTTGCGCGCTGAGCTGTGCGCCGTGCGACCCGCCCGGCACCGCGACCTGCGGGCCCGACGGCGCGGGGAACATGATCTGCAAATCGGAGTGAGGCGGCCGCTTAGCGCCGGTCGCGGTTGTGTTCCTCGACCAACGTTTCGAGTTCGTCGGTCGGCGTTCGGTGGCGGCGAATCAGCAGGCCCGTGACGATCGCCGCGGCGCCGACCACTGCGCTCGAGGCACCGAAGATCAGCAGGGTCGGTCGCCCACATCCACTCTCGGTGCCGCAGTTGGCCTGATTCGCGAGGCCGACAAACAGCATGCCGATCCCGGCGGCGCCAAAGATCGCGCCAGCGGCCATTGCCGCAGTGCTCGTGACCGTGCGGCGGCGGTAGCTGAGCGCGAGCTCGGGGCGGCCCATGCGTTCGTACGCATCGGGCCACGGGACCACGGCACCGCCGGGGTCTCGCACGACGGGGCTCTTCGGGCGGGCTTCGAACGCGAGCTGCCGTCGCTCATGCTCCGCCGATACCAGTCGCATGGTTTCAACCAGACCCAGCGCACCCATGCGGGTCATCGCTGCCTGCTGTCGGCCGACATCGGTCGCGCGCGTCTGCGCGACGACCGCAGGGTCATCGCCGAACACCGGGGACGGCGTGGGCGGTTGGTTCCAGGGCGGTGGTGGCTGGCCGGGCTGAAGTCGAAACGTGCGCGTCGCGATGTTCGCCGTCGATTCGATCCGCAGGACAGCGCTCGGTCCGTTCGCCCCCGGAAAGGTTCGCAACACCACGACGACATCGACCGGATAGGCCTTGGCCGCCGCGATGATCTCATCGTCGGACTTCGCGCTGACGTCTCCCAGCGGCGCGTCGTCCATCACGATCTCGGCGAAACCACTGGCCAAAAGTTGGCGTCGAATCAGTTCCTCGACGGCCTTCGAGGCCGCGTCGTCCGCAGGTGTCACGAGCAACACGCCGAGCTTCTGCCCGGCAAAGATCGCCTCGGCGATGCCCTGCACGGGACGCGACCAGTCATCTTGCGCGCTGACTGGCGAGGCGAGCGCGAGGAGCGCACACGTGACCATCATCGCGGCAAGGAGTCGACGGATCGATTCGGTCATCGAAGCTTGGAGATGCCGGCGAGGTCGATCTCGGACAGCAGCGCAACGGCTTCGTCGGCGTCGTCGGTGGGGGCGACGCTCAGCTTCACCTCGACGAACGGATTCACGAGCACCACGACCTCGCTCTTCTTCCTCTTCGAGTCGTAGGTGCGTTGCGCGTCAAAGCCCCCCACCTTGAGGCCTTTGATCTCTTCGGGACCACTGGTTTGGGTCTCGTCCTTGCCGAGCAGGGGATAGCGGCCGCGCCGCGTCGCCTCCTGCTCCGTCGGCCCGTTGAGCCCGAGGTTGTAAATCCGGCGTTCGGCGCTCTGATAAAATCCGTGCACGATCGGCGACGACTTGATCGCCTGACGTCGCCGTGCCTTCACACCGTCGAGGAGCTCAGGCACGAACTCCATGAGGTTTTCCGCTGTCGGCGCGCGCAGCCCGTCCAGCGGGTCCGCCGCGGTTCCGCCGTCGCCGTCGGACTGGGTTGCCGCCGCGTCCGATTCGGCGCCGGGCAGCGCGATGTCCGGTACGGGCGGCGGTGACGGCGTGCGTTGGTTGGAGTCGCAACTGAGCGTGAGCACGACGAGGAGGAACACGGCACTGGATCGGAGCACAAGTGACCTTGAGGTGGAGAGCCCGAGTATCGAGCACGGAGCGGCCGCGATCAAGCGTCTCCGCGTCGGGGCCCGAGCCAATCGAGAATCCGCGACTGAAAGTGCAGCTCGTGCACGTTCGTGACCGACAGCCGCTGCCGATTGAGTCGTGCGTAGATCGCGAGCAAGAGCCAGGTGGCGCCCTCACTATCGGGTGTGTCGCCGACGCGGATCCCGCGCACCAGCCAGCTGTCCGCGTTGATGTAGATCGTCTGATTCTGCACGAACAGCTCCGCGTCGCTGCTGCCGAATTGCCCGCTCCACGCTGCAAACTCCTGAGCGTTCATGACGCGAACTTCCATCCGCCCGTCATCGTGATCCGTGCGCACGGCGTGTAATGCGTCGGTGAGCCACACGTCGAGCTCCGACGGTTCGGCCATCGTGGGGCTCGCGGCGTCGCCGCGCGTGATCCGCCCGCGGTCGAGCATCCCGTCCAGCCACTGCTCGAGCATCTGCGGCGCGTCGTCCACGAGCTGCGCGCGGCCCGGCCGCGGGTTCCGGTCGCCGTAGGTCGCGAATTCGCGCAGCATCCGCCACGGCGTCGCAGCGACGCCGACGGTCGTCGGGAACACCGGCAGCTCGAGGATCCGCATCGCCAGCGGATCGACCGTCGCGACGCTGAGACTTCCGTCGGGGGCCTCGTTGATGCGGACGTGGCGAGCGCAATACGCGAGGAGGAGCTCCACCGCGCGTCCCGCTTCGGTCGGGTCCGCGATCGACGACAATCGCCGAATCAGACGGTCGTACAGGCGTAGACACGCGGCCACGACCTGACTTTCGACCGTCTCGCGATCCATGGCGCTCGACCCGTGAATCCGCCCGACCACTCCGAACGCGTGGCCCAGCTCACGCAGCGCGATGGCGGTCCCGCGCCTGCGGTCCAACCAAAGCACCACGGGCTCGCTCACCCGTTCCATCGGGAGCCCGATCTCGCCGTCCAGCTCCTCGCTGACGCGCTCTCGTTCGATGAACGCTGCCTGGTAACCGTTCCGGCTTCGGCCGGCCTCTTGCGTCGTGAGGTCCACGTCCAAGATCGGACGAATCTCGCCGATCCGCGACAGGGCGTGGAAGACGAACGAGTCCATCGCCAGCGCCGTCGTCTCCTGCTCGTGATCCGTCCCATCGTCGGGGCTCGATGTCGGTCCACCAGACCAACCATCGTACATCGGCAGGCCGTCTTCGCTCTGGAGCAGCGGCCGGATCTCGGCGAGGCTCGTCCGCCGGCCGTCCGCGGTCCGGAAGAGTGGTTCCGCGGCCAGCTCTGCGTGCGTGGCACCGGACCCATGCGCCGCGAACCATACGAGGTGTCGCATGACACGTGGCGACGCTCCCCCGGCGCGCCACGCGTGCAGGAGTCGTTCAGCCACCGACTCCGTCATCTGGGGTGGTGAGTCGGCGAGTTTGACGCCCACCGCAAGCTCGTCGCACTCGATCGCGTCGGCGCTGCCGCTGGCGTGATTGGCGTCGAATTCCACGTAGCTCAGGCGCCCGAGCAGCAGCTCGAGCATCCGCGAAGTAGGCCCATCGACCCACAAGATTTGGGACCGGTCATACTCGTCATTCACGGCTTCGATCGATCGCACGGCGAACACCATGCCGCAGGTGCGTGGCAGGCGGTTCGCGATGTCGTCGATCGACAGGAGCTGGCGGTCCACGGTCTCGACGATGCCAAGCTGAAGCAGCGCGCTGGGAAGCGCATCCGATTCGAGGGCGAAGCGAACCGCCACGCCGTTTGTGCCGCGCCGCAGCCGCGTGACCGCCATTCGCGAGACGACGCCGAGGACGACTCGCCGCGCGGCCGGGCTCAGCGGAACCCCGGGCCGAATCGCTTCGATCACGCGTCCCGTCGCTTCGGCCAGCTGGACCCGGGCGTGCTCGACCGCAACCTGCGCGAGCAGCAACGCGGCGGTCGGATGCTTCTCAAGGACTTCCAACGGCAGATCGTCCAGATCGACGACGACATGATGGCCCGGGTACTCGCTCTCCACGGATCCCGTCCACACGCTGCGCCGCGCCACGCGCAGCTCGACTTTGAGTTCCACGTCGCGATCGCACGCCGCCGGCGAGAACACGCTCGCGAGGACGCCGCCGCTGGTGCGGGTCGCGGCCGCGACGACGCGGGCGGCGGCGGTGTCGACTTCGTCGAGCCGGTCCGCAAGGGCGGCGGCACTGATGTCGGGGACGTCCACGGCGGCGGCCAGCCAGGGTCGCGGCGGGTCCGATGTGACCGGGCGTTCGAAGAACCGGAGTTCGCGGGCGTCGAGCCGCGGCGTGTGGACCTCGACGTCGGGGCCACCGAGTTGGCGGACCGTCTCGAAGTCCCGTGCCGATGTGATGAAGACCGGCGCCTCGAACGCCTCGCCGTACCGTGCCGCGAGCCCACGAGCTTCGTCCGTCGCAACCGCCTCACGCAGGAAGATCACGGCCCGCCGGCGCTCGCGGGCCAGGGTTCGAAACGCCTGTGCGCTCAACGCGGTCCCGCCGAGGGTCGACACGTCGAAACTCGCCGTGCCGGTTTGGCCCGACGAGAGCTGCCGCGCATAGGTGGCGAGGCGCGCCCACATCTCCTGATACACCTCGTCTTGCACGATGCTGGCGTGGTCCGCCGTTTTGCGCAGGCGGTCGTAGCCGACCACCCCCCCCATCGGCGGCAAGTCGGGGAACTCGTAGCGCGTGGTCGTGATCCAGGTTCCCCAGGTCAACAGCTTGAAATTCCGTGTGATCGGCGTCGTCGCGATGCCGAGCGTGCCGTACAGATCGCCCTCATCGAACTTCAGCGTTCGCCGGTACCCGAACAGGTCGGGACTGCGCACGGCGGTGTAACCGAACAGCGGCTCGTCGTTCACCAAGATCGGAATCGTCGCCGTCAGGCACCGCTCCTCGATCGCGGCGAGCTCCCGTGGATCCCCCCAGTCGCGCCGCAAGCCGGTTACTTTGACGAACGTGCCCGCCAGCGGGCGCGTCGGGGTTCCGACGTACACCGCGTCGGACTTGCCATCGAGCTCCACCCGGGTCGTGCCGGCCAACGTGCCGTCACCCGACTCGATGATGATCGCCTCGGGGTCCGCGCCCAGCAGTGCGTTCACGCCCAGCGCGAGCTGGCGCACGTCGGCGATGTCGAGGTCGTCCTTGCTCGCGAACAGGAAGTCGAACAGCGCCTCCAGCTCTTCGCGCGAGTAGCCGCCGCCTACATAGGACATGCGCACTTCGTTCTGTTCGATCGACAAGTCGAGGTAGGTGGCGCCGTTGGCGACCGCGGCTTGAATCCACTCCAGGACGTAGTGCGACGAGTCGGCCAGCGCGAACTGGCGCATCTTCTGGATCGCTCGACTTCGAGCTACCGTGAACTTCTTCCGCTCGCCGAACGCGCCGGGCTGGCGGCTGCGCTCGATGACCTCGTCAATCGATGCCATCGGCGGCCTCCCGCGCGGCTCTCATGAGGTCGAGGTCGCGGCTGAGCAGACGGTCCTCGGTCAGCAGCAACGCCTTGGCCAGACAGTACGCCGCGAGCGCGGGGCGGGTGTGGTAGGTCATCGACAGGCGCCGGAAATGCGCATGCTCCCGGTTCACGGCGGCGTGCGACCGATCTTCGAATCCCCGCGGTGGTCTCGCCATCACCTCGGCGAACTCGCGCCCCGTCACGAAGAACGGGATCTCGCGTCCCGTGGCGGTGGGGACGAAGGTGCCCAGGTGCGAGTAGCCCGCGCCGATCCGCGCCAGCAGCGACGCTGCGTGCGCAACCAACTGCCGCGACTGATTCGGCGGTTGTGGATCCACGGCCACCGGCAGGTAGATCAGCTGTGGATCCGCGATCGCGCTCTCCACCTCACCGGCGAGATTGATCCCGAAGAATCGCTTCACGGTGCCCCAGAAGGTCCCGCGTGACCGCAGCGCGACGCAGCGCGCGACCATGAGCGGGACCGAGTTGAGGGGGTGGTCGC
Organism: Bradymonadaceae bacterium; assembly: GCA_041601915.1. GTDB lineage: Bacteria > Myxococcota_A > Bradymonadia > Bradymonadales > Bradymonadaceae > JBFIHF01. Next base: position 8,239 of record JBFIHF010000002.1, on the reverse strand, counting down.
TCCACGCCGCCGGCGTGTTCTCATAGCTGTCGACGGTGCGCGTCCACTTGCCGAGGATCACCGGAATGCCAAGCACACCGATGCGCCGGGTCATCTCGGTGGGTCCGTCCGCAACGAGCACCCGCCCATCGGTGCGATACGCACGCCAGATCTCGGCCGGCGTCCAGGTCCGTCCGTTCACATCGCGAAACACCTGCCGGTCGACGACATCGGCGATGACCTCGTCGGTTTCCAGCGCGAGGTACCCCATCAGATGGGCGTAGCGATGCATGGTCGAGATCGTCCACCGCGGCTCGGCGACCACGGCTTCCAGCTCGCCCAGCAGGCGCTGAGGCAGCTGGGTGTCGCGGACCTCGAGAATCGTCGCACACACACGAGCCCAGTTGGCGTCACGCATCACCGTGTCGCGGCTCAACGTGTGTTCGAGGTAGCGCGAGTCGACCTTGACGCTCACTTGCCGCATCCGCTCGGCGACCGCCGGGGCAAACACGTCTTCCCCGGCGTGTGCAAACGCGAGCGTGAGTCCCGAATTGTAGAACCCAAACGTCGGATCGACGGAGTAGCCACACACGATCTGGGTGCCTTCATCGGCGTGTTCCACGACGCAGTCCGCGTCGAGGTCGCCGAAGGGCTGATTGATGCGAATCACCTCCGGGCTGGCGCCGGGCGGCGGCGTGCGATCTTCGAAGTCGATCTCGATGCGGGCATGGGCGCACCAGCGCCGCAATGATCGCTCCGTGTCGCGCACCACCTCGAGGTAGCGGTGGTAGTCGCCGGCCAAGAACACGGTGACCGTCGTGCCCTCCACGGGCTGCTCGATGCGCGTCTTGGTGAACGTGCGGTCCTCGTGGAACAGTACCTCCCAGTACTCGCCGCTACGCCCGGTGTGGACCAACACCGCCTGTGGATTGATCGCGAACACGGACACAAACCCAATCCCGAACTTGCCGATCTTGGTGAGGTCGTTCTCCTTGGATGAGGCGAACAGCTGCGTGAGCTGGCCGTCGATGATGCCTTCGTCCATGCCCTCGCCGATGTCCTCGACGACGAGTCGAATGGTCCCCAGGTGATCCTCGTTGCCCTGGAACTCCGTCCACACCTCCACCCGCGGACTTCCGGAGTCGATGCTGTTCTGCACCAGCTCACGCATGCAGTCGAACGCGGAGCTGAACTGCGTAACCAGGTTGTCGATCAGGCCGGTAGACATGCAGCTCGGACGGTCAAAAGTGTCCGTCCGATACTACTCGCCAAGCGTGCGATCCCCAACCCGGCCACGTGTTGTCGTTCAACCGGTCACGCAGATCCGTCGCGCGAGGCGGTCTTCAAGCTCGTTGGGCAGCAGCTGAGAACCTCGCATCACGGCCACCCCGTCATCGGTCAATGAGACGAACCCCCGCGCGTTCGCCGCGACGAGCCGATGGCGCTCACACAGACTGACGAACTCCAGCAGCGATGCCGGTCTCAGGTAGTCGAGAATGCCGTACGTCGACAAACGATGGAGCCCCTCCGACTGGATCCGATTCGCCGCCGAGCCGCGCAGCATCGCCGCGATGAGCAGAGAATCCACGCGGCCATTCGTGCGTGCGATCCCGCTCAAGATCTTGCGCACGAGGGTCGTCGGATCGTCCTTACACGCGATGCGATCACGCCGTGTCACCCCCGTGAATGCAGGCGCACCGATGCACGCATCGCAGTTGTTGCAGCTGTGTCCGAACGAGGGCTGACTGTTAAAATAGCGCAGCAGTTGGGCCTGCCGACATCCATCCCCGACGGCGTACCGGCAGATTTGGTCGAGCTGGCGCTGGGCAATGCGCCGCCGCAACACGACGCGGTCCCAGTCGATACGAAGATCACGAGCGCGCGAGTGATCGCGGATCGCGATCCACGGGAACCCATCGCGCCAGCCGAAATCGATGTGTACGGCCTGCTCGAGCATGCGCAACGCGGCGTCCACCGCGGCGGTGTGGACGTGCGTCTTCTTGGACGACCGATTGATGTGGTCCGCGATCTGTTCGGGGCCCAGTGCGTGCGTGCCGACCCCGTGACGGCGCAGCTCGCTCCATACCTGGGCGACGACCTCGGGCGTCGGGAACGACGTCTCGACGAAGAACTCGTGCACGCCCCGATCTTGGGGCGAGTACAACAGCAAGCAGTCGGCCGGCTCCGAGTCGCGGCCCGCGCGGCCCGCCTCCTGGTAGTATGCTTCGACGCTGCCCGGCACGTTGAAGTGCACGATCGCGCGTACGTTGGACTTGTCGATCCCCATCCCGAACGCGTTCGTCGCGACCAGAATCGGCAGGTCGCCCGCCATGAACGCGTCCTGCGTTTCCTCGCGCTTCTTCTCGTTGAGGCCCGCATGATAGGCGCCGATGAGATAGCCGGCGTGTTGGAGGCGCGTGCGCACTTCGTCGACTTGCCGGCGCGTCGCGCAGTAGATCACCGCGGACTCTCCGTCGTGCCGATCGAGCAACAGCTTCGTTTGTGCGTACTTTTCCTCGTCGGAATGCGTCGTGTGGACCGAGAAGAACAAGTTGGGACGCTCGAACCCGGACACGATCACGCGGGCGTCTTCGATCCTGAGCTGCTTGACGATATCGTCCTGGACCTCCGGCGTCGCGGTGGCAGTCAACGCCAACGTGACGGGGTTGCCCAGGAACTTTCGCACGTCGCCGAGCTCGAGATAGTCCGGGCGAAAATCATGTCCCCACTGGCTGATGCAGTGCGCCTCGTCGATCGCAAAGAGGCTGACGTTGACGCCCTCGAGCGCGTCGATGAACGCACGATTCTTAAAGCGCTCCGGGGCGACGTACACGATCTGGTACAGACCTTCGGAGATCCCCCGCAGCCGCAATTGCTGGTCCTGCCAGCGCTGAGACGAATTGATGCACGTCGCCGGGATCCCGCGCGCGTACAGCGAGTCGACCTGGTCCTTCATCAACGCGATCAGCGGCGAGACGACGAGCGTCACACCGGGCAACACACACGCCGGTAGCTGGTAGCACAGGCTCTTTCCGGCGCCCGTGGGCATCACGGCGAGCGCGGAGAGGCCTTCGACCACCGACTCGACGATCTCCCGCTGTCCGTGGCGGAACTCGTCGAAACCAAACAGGTCTCGAAGTCCTGTGTCGAGGTCGGGGGCGAGAACTTGCGCTGTCGAGTTACTGATCACGCGTTCAGTATATCTCGCGTGGGCCCCGGCGCAAGCGCCTCATTCGATCTCTGTGACGACGAGCTCGTAGCGCGCATACCGGGCGTCGATCATCGCGATCGTCGACTCCAAAAAGACATCCCCGGGTGCGATCGGCGGATGCGAGGAAAACGTCGCGAGCTTGCGCTTCGATTCGAGCTGTACGTTGTCGCGGTCGTACAGGTTGACCTCGTAGGTCAGCGCGCGGATCGGGACCTCGCCAGCGTTGCGAAACGCCCACGTCGCCTTGAAGAACCCTTTGCCCTTGAGGACTCCGCTCGAAAACCCGGCGTGGCGCTCTCGGATCTCGAGCTGCAAGTGGCTGGGCGGTGGAGCGGCCCACTTCGGCTCGACGACCGGTGATTCGGCGTAGGGGCCCTTCGCGGGCACCGTCTGGCTGAGCCCCACCTCGAGCCGGGCGGAGACCGCGCGTCGATCGGCGTCCAGCAACATCGAGAACACGCCGTGATCCCCCTGACGTAGCCGTGCTTCGTGCTCTCCCCACGCCTCGCGGGTGTGGGTCTTGACGGGGTTGCCGTCGGCGTCGAGCAGCGTCACCTTCAGCGAGAGCTGTTGCAATTCGAGCTCCCCCGTCACCTCGATGTCCCCCCAGACGGTGTAGAACGCGCGATCCGGATAGCTCGCGAGCCGCGAGCGCAGGGTGTGAATGTCGATGCCGTCTGGACCGGCGAACTCCAGCGGCAGGTCGGTCTCACTGCTGCGGAACGGCGGCGGTTCATCGACGGCCGGCGAAATCGGCGGCGATGGCACCGTCAAAGGCGGGTGCGGCGGCGTGGACGTATCGAGGTTGAGCCCGACGCCGGCGACGATCCCCACGGCGACCAACGTGATCGAGGCTGCGACAGCGCCTTGCCGCCGCGGGCCGGCGGTCGGCGGACGACGCCGCGCGGGCGCCTCGGCCGGACTGAGTCGTGCGAGCAGCCGATAGGCGTCTGGATGGGTCGGTTCCCGCTCGAGGGCTTCACGCGCCAGTGCGGTGGCGCGGAGCTTGTCGTCGGGATAATCCGTCGCCGCCCATCGGCCGACGAGGGCTTCGGCGAGGGCGACCGCGATCGCAACCCGCGCCGGCGCGAGGGCCCGCGCGCTCTCGAGCTCTCGAATCGCGTCGTCCCACAGCTCGTGCTGGCTGTACCCGCGCCCGCGATCCACGTGATCGTCAATCGCCTGATCGACGCGCGCCAGATCATCATCGGTGAGGCCAAGCTCCCGCGCGATCTCGATGAGATCGTCTTCGGTCAACGAGTCGTCGCGCCGGTCGGCCAGGGCGAGAGCGTGCTCGACATAGCGCTGTATCGTGTCGTCCATACTCAAAGTTTAGCACGGGCGATGAGAACCGTTTAGCGGCTCACAGCACCACTCGTCCGATTCAGGGCACACTTGCTTTGTCGCCCGAGTTACGTTCCCATGCCCCGCTGCATCACGCTGGGCACGACGAGGTGATGCGATGTTGAGAACCGACGAAATCGACCGTCCCATGACGACAGAATCTGCCGCACCGCGGCCATCCAGCCGCATCGCGGGCCTTTATCGCATGTCGTTCGACGAACGGCTCGTGACGCTCGTCGAGCGCGGCATCCTCGACCCGGACGACGCCCAGTATTTGCGGGCGCGGCGAGGCGGGTTGCCGATCGAAGTCGCCGACAACATGATCGAGAACGCGATCGGCGTGCTCGAGCTGCCGCTGGGGCTGGGGCTCAACTTCCTGATCGATGGACGCGACTATGTCGTGCCGATGGCGGTCGAGGAACCCAGCGTTGTCGCCGCCGTCTCGCACATCGCGAAGCTCGTGCGCGACGCGGGTGGCTTTGAGACGGATGCGCCTGAATCGACGATGATCGGCCAGATTCAGGTCGTGGGCTGCGAGGACTGGGCCGCTGCGCGAAGCGCGATCGAGCGCGCCGTGCCAGAGCTTCTGGAGCGCGCGAACACGTTCGATGCGCCGCTCGTCGCAGCGGGCGGCGGCGCGATCGGGATTGAAACGCGGCTGCTGCAGGGCGGCGACTACCGCACGATGTTGGTGGTGCACGTCTTCGTCGACTGTGTCGACGCGATGGGGGCCAACGCAGTCAACACAATCGCGGAGGGCCTCGCGCCCGACATCGAGCGTCTCACGGGCGGCCGCGTGTTCCTGCGCATCTTGTCGAATCTCGCCGAGAAGCGCACCGTGCGCGCGCGGTGCCGCTTGCCTTTGGACCAGCTCGACTGGCACGGCTTCACGGGCCGCGAGGTCGCCGAGGGCATCGAGCTCGCCAGCGAATTTGCTTCACTGGATCCCTACCGCGCCGCGACGCACAACAAGGGGATCATGAACGGGGTGAGCGCCGTCGCGATCGCGACAGGCAACGATTGGCGCGCTATCGAGGCCGGCGCGCACGCGTTTGCGGCGCGCGGTGGCCAGTACGGGCCGCTCGCGACGTGGCGCATCGATGACGAGCACCTCGTCGGCGAGATCGAGATCCCCGCCGTCGTCGGCATTGTGGGCGGTCCGATCAAGATCCACCCCACGGTGCAACTCGTTCACCGCATCCTGCGAGTCGAATCGGCCGCAGAGCTCGCTCGCGTCATGGCCGCGGTCGGACTTGCTCAGAACATGGCCGCGATCAAAGCCCTCGCCACCGAAGGTATCCAGCGCGGTCATATGGCCCTCCACGCCCGCGCCGTGGCCGTGAGCGCCGGTGCAGCGGAGCACGAAGTCGCCGCATGCGTCGCGCTGCTCGTCGAGTCCGGCGAGATCCGATTCGCGCGGGCGCAGCAGATCTTACGCACCCTGCGGTCGACCTAGACGGCGTGAGCGCGCGCGCGCAGCTCACCAGCGTCGAGCACTCGGTTGAGACCGTCGGCGCTCATCGCGAACTCGACCAGCGCGAGGGCCAGCTCCTCGGCGTTCAGCGATGCCCAGGAGTCGCGCAGCTTCTGCGCGCCGATCGCGGCAGCCACCCCCAGTACGGCATCACCAAGGAACGCCCCCAAGCGTTCGGCCGGGCGATTCTCGGTGCGGTTCGGCCCGCTGATGATCGCCGGACGCGCGATGGTGTAGGGCAGCTCGGCGGCCAGAATGTCGGTCTCCACCTTCCAGCGCGCCGCGAGGTAGCTGGAGCGGCTGTTCGCCGCGGTCCCCGCCGATGACAGATAGACGAAGCGAGGCATCGCGCTCAGCGCCGCGCTCGCGCGGACCAGGATCGCGGTCAACCCGTAGTCGATCGCCTCGTACGTTTCGTTGGCGGGCTCGGCGGCCGTGCGTCGACGACGTGTCGTCGTGCCCAAGCACGCAAAGACGAGGTGCGGCTCGAAGGCCTGAAAGCGCTGGGTCATCGCCGCATCGTCCCATGGCGTGACATCCACGATCGCGCCGTGACTCTCGAACATCGCCCGATGCTCGTCGAGGCGCGAGGAGTCCGGGCGAATGTGCGCCAGGGTCTCTACGCCGCGACTCGCCAACAACCGCACGATGGCCTGGCCCACATATCCTGTGGCTCCCGCGACGAACGCTCTCATTACTCCGCCGTCGTACGGCCCTCAAAGAACACGTTGTTTTGCTCGAATCCGAACGCGGTATACAGATGGATCGCCGGCGCGTTGTCCTCTTGGACATTGAGCGCCACCAGCGAGACCGTCTCGAACAGCTCGTCGAGGAGCTTGGCGGTGCAGCTGCTCGCGAGTCCCTGACCACGGCGCGCAGGATGCGTCACGAAGTTCCCGATCACCGCGACATCGTGGTCCTCGCTGACGACGTGGATCCCCGCGATGCTCGACAGCCCGAGCTCCTCGTCACGGACCCCGAAGTACAAGCCCGTCTCCAGCTGATAGGGCTCGAAGAAGTTATCGGGGTAGTGCGAGTACAGCTTCATGATCGAGGCGGTGTCGCGATGCCCGAGCCGCGCAACGTTCGATGTGACGGGCTTGCGCACCGTCTGCTCGTATCGCTCTCTCGTCAGCCCCATCCGGAACATGCGCTGCGATGCGGCGGGATCGAAGACTTGGCGGACGAAGTCGACCTGGTCATCGAGCACGTGAAAGTGAAACCGTCGCGGCAGGTCCTCGCGGACGTCTTCGAGCAGGCGATGGAAGTCGGGCTCCGTGCCCGTCATGAAGACGACCGGCAGGCTGAGCCCCGTGTACAGCAACACGAGGCTTCCGAGCGACTCGTCGGCGCGACGCATGCCGAACCACTTGCAGAATTGAAAGTACGCCGGGTCCAGATTCCCGAGCAGATACGCGTTGGCCAACCGATCGGTGACGAGAAACTCGCGCAGTTCATCGCGGTCTTCGACACGAAAGGCGGCCATCAAACAATCTCGGCGACAAGTGGGAGGCGAGTGGTCGTGGGTGCCCGACTTCGCGCGCTCGAGGTGCCCGCGCGAACGACCGAGACTCGCGAAGTTTAGCCCCCTTGGCGCGGGCGCGCAACGCTACTCGTCGATCCGGGGGGCCCGTCGCGGCAGAGTTTCCGGCTCGGCGGTCGTCGAACTCTGGCTCGCCGGAGGTTGATCGGATGCCGGCGCGGCGTTGATTCGCATGACGTACACCGCCGCGCCGGCACTCAATGCGGCGAGGAGCGTTGCCGCCGCGATCCAGACCAGCCAGAGCATCCGTCGGCCGCGCTGGTCGGTCGACGCGGCCGGCTGGGGCGCGGGTGCTACCGCGGGTCCCGGCAACGACGGCGCGGCCGCGGGCGGAGTCGCGGCCGGAAAGGATCCGGCCGGCGAGCGCGCCTCGGGCCTCGCGTAGAGACTCGTGCGCTCCTGATCGCGGAGGTTGGCGACCATCGCCGTGATCGCCGGTGCATCTTGAATCGTCTGTTCGAGGTCCGGGGGGAGCGACTCCGCGGTGGGTGCGCTGACGAGCGGCGGGAGCTTGTCCCACCGGACCGCGTTCAGTGCCTCGCGAAACTCGCTCGCCGATTGATACCGCTCGTTAGGACGGCGACGGGTTGCACGCGCGATGACCGGTCCCAGCTCGGATCGCGTGAGGGCGTCGGGGATGTGCAGGTGCCCCAGGATGTGGGCCTGGCAGATCGCGAAGAATTCGAGC
>JBFIHF010000001.1:0-95897 GCA_041601915.1 Bradymonadaceae bacterium | reverse complement strand
GAGTGCTCTAGCCTCTGGGACAAGCGTACGAATCTGGAAGACTCACCGTGAGCCGACATCGGCGGCACGGTCCAACCGTGGGAACGACATGGCTACTGGCCGATTCAAGCAATGGTTCGCGGCACTCTCGATCGCAGCGGTCACGATGTTCATGTTTGGCGCCGCGTGCGGCGGGTGCGACGACACCGAAGCCCGCGGCAACGGGTTCGACACGGACCGCTGCTCGAAGGACGCCGACTGCATGGGAGCCTGCGCGAGCGGCGTGTGCACCGGCGGCGGATCGACCGGCTTCGACGGCGAGGCGTGTACGGACGACTCCGACTGCCGCGGCAGCTGCAGCGGCGCGGTCTGCACCGGCGCCGGGTCGGGCGTCGACGGGACGATGTGTACCTCGGGCACCGAGTGTCGCGGGGAGTGCGTGAGCGGCGCCTGCGCCGACGATCCCACCAACAGCACCACCAATCCCACGCCCAACAGCACCACCAACCCCACTCCCAACAGCACCGTGGGGACTGGGACCGGCAGCGGCACCGAGTTCTGTAACGGGCCCTGCCAGTGCGACGACGGGATCGACAACGACGGGGACGGCCTCGCCGACGGCGCGGACGGCGAATGCACGGGCCCCCACGATGACGACGAGGGCAGCTTCGCGACCGGCATCCCCGGCGACAACATCGACGACTGCCAGGACTGCTTCTTCGACGGCAACAGCGGCGGCGGCAACGACGGCTGCGCCTACGCGACCGAGTGCCTGTACGGCGAGAACCCCCAGAGCTCGTCGGACTGCCACAACTGCGACGTCTCGGCACAGTGCATCGCCAACTGTCGGCCGCAAACGCCCAACGGCTGCGACTGCTTCGGCTGCTGCGCCGTCCGGGCCCCCAGCGGCACCACCGAGTACGTCCGGCTGCTCGCCTCGTGCTCGCTCGACAAGCTCGACGACGAAACCGCCTGCCCGCGCTGCGTCCAGGCCGCCGAGTGCGTGAACAACTGCGGCGTCTGCGAGCTCTGCGCCGGCAAGACCGTCGCTGACCTCCCGGCCGTCTGTGGCACCTCCACCACGCCCGGCGGCGGCGGCGACGGCGATCCGTGCACGTCCGCCACGAATTGCCTCGGCGGCGTCTGCACGGCCGGCACCTGCGCGGGCGGCGGCGGCGGCGGAGCGGGCGAGCCCTGCACCGCCAACGGCGATTGCGTCGGCACCGGCGTCTGCCTCGCCGGGAGCTGCGGCGGCGGCGGTGGCGGCGGCATCATCCCCGGCGGCGGCGGCGGCGCGACATGCACGGACAACGGCCAGTGCGCGGGCGGTGACTGCCGCAACGGCACCTGCAACGGCGAAGGTGGCAGTGGCGCCGGCGGAACGTGCGTCGCCAACGGCGATTGCGCAGCTTCCGGTCAGTGCGTTGGTGGCCGCTGCAGCTCCGGCGGCGGCGCCGGTGGCGACGGACAGACGTGTGCCGGTGACAACGAGTGCATCGGCGGCGACTGCGTGTCCGGTAAGTGCCAGGGCTTCGGCGGCGGCGGCATCGGCGGTGGTTGCACGGTCGACGGCGACTGCCTCGCCGACGCCTACTGCCTCAGCGGGAAATGCGCGGGTGGCACGGGCACAGGCGGAGGTGGAGGCGGTGACGGCACCACGGGCGCCGGCGGCGCCTGCACCGCCAACAGCGACTGCCTCGGCGGCGACTGCGTCTCCGGCACCTGCCGCGGCTCCGGCTCCGGCGGCGGCGGCGATACCTGCACCATCAACGGCGATTGCCTCGGCAGCACCACCTGCTCCAGCGGAGTGTGCGGCGGCACCGGCGGCGGCACGGGCGGCGGGGGCGGAACGTCCCACACCTGTGACGACGGCGAGCAGGTCTGCACGATCGCCGCAGACTGCCCCAGCAACTTCTACTGCCTGCAGGGCTGCTGTCTGCCCGTCATCAACTGACGACCGCGTCGCGGAGCGCGGCTCATTGCCTCCAGTCGTAGCACTGAGCCACGGTCTGTGGCCCGCCTCGGGTCTCGGTTCCAAGATCGCCCCGCTCCCACGAGTGGCTCCAGTCCATTGACAGCCCTCGATGTGCTGGATAACCTCGGTAAGTTCAACTCAGCGTGGGGGAATTCATGTCGAAAGGAACCGGCACCATCGTTCGCCTATTCAAGGGCGCTCTCATCGTGGCGATCGGGACGACGCTCGGGGTCTACTTTGCCGGCGGCTGGATCGGACAAGGGATCCAGGATGCGAGGCTGACGGTTCGACGCGCGGCTGACGACGGTGTGCGCTGGCGCGAGGCCGCGCATCTCCGGGCCGACGCGCGCTGGCTGCTCGCGGCCGAAGAACTCGAGAAACTTCCGGGTGCGAAAGCGATGCAGCGCCCTGCGGACGACGCTCGCGCCGCGGTCTGGCTTGCAGCGCTGACCGAGGCGGCACCACCTTCGAAGGGGGCGGGCACCGCTCAGGACTACCGTGCCATCGAGCACAGTGTCGACGCCCTCGAGCGACTCGTCGCGCTGGACGCGAGCTGGGCGGACACGACCGAAGAGCGGCTGCGTGCCGCGAGCCTGCTCAGCGAGCTCGCCGTCGTCTCGCCGACGTTCGACCGCTTTGGCGATCCCCTGCACGCCCGCGCGCTCGTCGCACTCGCCTTGGCTCAGCGCGAGAGGCCCGACTCCGCGCCGGTGAAACGAAGCGCTGCGTTGTTGCTGACGGCGATGGGTTATCGAGGCGAAGCAATGCGCGCGGCCAGCGCGCTCGACCCCAACGATATCGTTCGGGCCTATGTTCACGGCGACACGGCGACCCTCCAGGCCGCACAGCCGACCAGTGGGTTGGAGCGGACTCTGGTCGTGCGGGGAACAGCCGCGATGCCATCCTACGCCCAACAGGCCCATCGGCCGCTCGTCTCGGACCACTGGGCGCGAATCGCCGACGAGCCGTGGCCGACGGCACGGATGGGGGCGAAGCTTCGAGAGCTGACGGTCAACCAGTACCCCGGGTACTTCGGCGTCGAGGCGAAGCCGCTCCCCGGCGCCGCCGCCTGGTCGAAGAGTGCAGATGAAGTCGGGGACGGACCGTGGCTGACCGAAGCGGTCTTCTCGTCCCTCGTGGACGCGGCGTATGGCCACGGTCTGTTCATGGAGCATCTCAACCGCACCGAGGACGAGCGCGTAGCGCCCCCCCACAGGGGTCGCGGCTCGCTCGACGATGTCGCCGCGACGGTGGGTACGATCCATCGCACCGAGTTCGTGTCACCGTCGCGGGCGGTCGAACTGATTCGAGAGCTCCCGTTCGCTCCGATGGCCACGTACGTGCTTGACGGGATCGACTACTGCAGCGGCCCGGAGCCGCTCCGGTTGGCCATCGAGGTCGCCAAGGCGAGCGACCGAAGACCCGAGTCACTGTCCGCGTGGCAGCGCTTCTTGTTGCGCTGCGGCGACGTCGCGCTGGCCGAGACATATCGAAAGGAGGCCCTGGACGGGGAGCCGTGGAGCGCCCCGTACCTTGGGGCGGTTGACGCGGTCTTCGAACGGCGTACGGACGCGTTGTTCGCTCGAATCGCCACCGCCCCACCGTCCGACCTGTCGCGGCTCATCATGGGCTATGCGACGACTGGCGCGGGCGAGGAGCCACGAATCGAGGCCGCATTGCAACGCGCGGTGCAGCTTCGACCCGACAGGTGGCCGCCGCGAAAAGCCCTGACGACATACCTCCAAACCCAGCAGCGCTATGCCGAAGCGCTGCCGGTCGTCGAGGAGTTCGTGCCCGATCCGTCGAGCGGGATCGGGCGTAGCGAACTCCTGTTTCAGGCCATCAGACGGTCACGCTACCTGCGGCCACTCGGCAGACTCGACGAGGCCGAATCGATCATCGCCCCTCTGCGCGAGTCCAAGCAGGCCGGGGTCCTCGCCGAGGCTGCCTGGGTCGCACTGGCCAAGGGCGACCAACCCGAGTTCGAGCGCCGGCGCGCACAGCTCGAGGCCGAGCATCCTGGGCTCTACTGGGTGCCAATCGAAGAAGTCCGGGCCTTGTGGCTGCATTCGTCGGACGCCGTCGCCGCGCGGCGAACCGCCCTCCACGTCGGCGATGATACGGGCACGCATCTGTCCTTTGCCGCGGTGATGCACCACAAGACTCGCGATGGTTTCGAGAGTGCGATTCGCGCCCTTGCCGCGGCGAACGCGGATTTCCACTCGTGGCCGCAGTTGGTCGCCCGTCAGCTCCAGCGCCTCGGGAGCCCGGACCGCGCGTTGTTTGTATTGCGCATGCTCGTGCCCCGAAACGCGCGTTTGGCGCTCATGCAGTCGGTGGTCGCGGCGGCCCTCGCCGCTCAACTCGGCCTTGAAGATCCCAAGCAACGGCTCCCCAGCGACGTCGGTTTCCCGGACCGCTACACCGCCGGTTGGAATGAGTCCTTGTGGGAGGTGCCGATCCCCGAGCATCGCGATCACGCGCCGGCAGTCTGGACCTATCGCTTGGCCCTCGAGCTCTCCAAGCCCAACCCAGACCCGGGCCGAGTTCAGCAGGCCAACGACTACTTCGCGAGCCACACCGGCTGGTACGCCGCACTCGGAAAGTTGGTCGCCGGTCAGCTGACCCCCGCCGAAGCCGCGGCCATTCACGAAGGCGGCGAGGGCTCACCCGCCGAACTCTACTATTGGACCGGCGTACGCCTCGCCCTCGATGCCGACTACGACGGCGCCTGCGCCCACCTCATCGACGCCCAGCTTCGCACCGTCCCCGGCCTCGAGGTAAACTGGGCCAAGCTGGCGCTGGCCTGGTTTCACCAGCTCCACATGTCGACGGCGCTCATGCGCGAAGCCGCGATCCCCGCAGGCCCCAACACTCGGCCGGACTACCTACGATAGGCCCCGCCTGCCCCACGACGGCGCGCCCAACGCATCATGCCGCGGGCGGGTTCCCGTCCATCACACTTCACATTGCCTCAACACGGTGCGAGAGTCTCAGGCACCTTCGCCGAGAGAGTCATGGGGAACCCGCTGAAACCCGGGCTGTACGACTCCGTCGTCACGGCGGCCGTCTCTGAACTACTCGACGAGCGCGCCGTCCGCACGGCATACGACTCAGCTGTTCTGGCCGATGCGCTGGCGCAGACGCTGAGGCCTCATCTTGTCCGCGCATTCGAGGCGGCCGGCAGGACCGAACAGGGGACCGACGCCCAAGTCGAGCTGGCGAACAGCGTCTTGAACATGTTGGCTGACAGCGAGCTTGGTGACGCGTTTCTCCAACCGGCATCGCGGCTGCTGGCAATCACCAACGCCGATGGCTCAACGCCTGCTCGACCCGCCATTCCGCTCACAGCGTCGGACCTCTTGGTGAACGGACATCGTGAGCTGCGAGTCGGGAGCGAGCTGCGGAAGGAACTCGAGTCCGCTGACCGGGTCGACTTGCTCTGCGCTTTCCTCAAGCATTCCGGGATCCGCGTCTTGGAGGACGAACTACGCGGATTTCTTCAGCGGCGACCGGGCGGCCTGCGAGTCATCACCACGGCATACATGTCGGCGACCGAGCGTCGAGCGTTGGACACCCTCGCGGAATGGGGCGCGCGACTCCAAGTCTCGTACAACACCACCAACACGCGACTTCACGCCAAAGCATGGCTGTTTCACCGAGAGACGGGGTTTTCTACCGCATTCATCGGTTCCTCCAATCTCTCGCATGCCGCGCTGCTGGACGGCCTCGAATGGAATGTACGGGTCTCGGCGATCGACAACGCCACAATCCTGGCGAAGTTTCGCACGACGTTCGACCAGTACTGGGACGACTCTGAATTCGTGCCGTACGACCCGGCCGTGGACGGGGACCGTTTCGACGAGGCCGTGTCCTCACAAGTGCGGGACCGGCACGCACTCTTGCTCTCAGCGATTCAAGTTCATCCAAGGCCACATCAAGAGGAAATCCTGGAGGAGCTCGCCGCGGAGCGCGAGGCCGGCTACTCCCGAAACCTGGTCGTTGCCGCAACGGGCACGGGCAAGACTGTTGTGGCGGCGCTCGACTACCAACGGTTGGTGAAGCAGCACGGTCCGCTGAGGTTGCTCTTCGTCGCCCATCGCAAGGAAATCCTGGACCAAAGCGAAGCGACGTATCGCGTGGTGATGCGAGATGCCAGTCTGGGTACGACCACACATCACATGTTTGCGTCCATTCAGTCGCTGCACGAGGGTCGACTCGATGGTTTCGAGCCCGATGCCTTCGACGTCGTCGTTGTTGATGAGTTCCACCATGCCGAGGCCCCTACGTATGTGCGTCTCCTCGAACATCTGAAACCCAGATTCCTGTTGGGCCTGACGGCGACTCCAGAACGGATGGATGGCAAGGACGTCAGGCGATGGTTCGACGGCCGCGTCGCGTCTGAACTACGCCTGTGGAAGGCGCTCGATCAGGCACTGCTTTCCCCGTTCCAGTACTTCGGCGTCGCGGACCAAACCGACCTCTCGAGTGTGCGCTTCTCACGAAATGGGTACGACCGGAGCCAGTTGAACCAGGTGATCACCGGCGACCACTTTCGGGCGAAGCGGATTCTTCAAGCGGTTCAGCAGTACGTGACCGACCCGACACAGATGCGAGCGCTGGGGTTCTGCGTCTCCATCGCTCACGCGGAACTCATGGCCGGCGCATTCTGCGCGGCGGGACTGCCCGCGGCGGCCGTATCCGCGAACACCCATGCGACCGATCGATACGCAGCACTGGCGAAGCTTCGCGACGGCGAACTCCTCTGCGTCTTCGCGGTCGATCTGTTCAACGAGGGAGTTGATGTTCCAAACGTCGATACGGTGCTGTTCCTGCGGCCCACGGACAGCGCCACGATCTTCTTGCAGCAGTTGGGGCGAGGACTTCGACTGGCGGCCGACAAACCATGCCTCACGGTGCTCGACTTCATCGGCAACGCGAACAAACATTACCGGTTCGACACCAAGTACCGGAGCATCCTTGGCGGCACGCGACGGTCAGTCCTCGAGGCCGTCGAAGAGGGATTTCCCCATCTCCCACCTGGCTGCGAGATCCACCTCGACCGTCAATCACAGCAACATGTCATCGATAACATCCGTAGCTCGCTCGGCAGCGGAGTTCGCGGCCTGGTGGAGGAACTCGACGATGCCGCGCAGACCCATGGCAAACATGTCGTCCTGAAGACATTCCTCGATGAGGCGAACCTCGACCTCGTCGATTTGTACAGCAATCAGGCCCGCTCCTGGACGGATCTACGCCGGCGCGCAGATCTACCGTGGCCCGATGAGCTTAGTGGTGAAGACGTGCTCCTGCGTGCAGTTGCACGCCTTCAACACCTCGACGACCGGGATCGCATCGGAAGGCTGAGAGCCATGCTGGAGGCCGAGACGATGCCGGCGCCCTACTCCGTCGACTCCGAGGACGGCCTGTACCAGCTGATGTTGCTTAGCGTGTTCTACCGCCGGATCCGTCTCGCCGAGCGCGCTGACGGACTCGCCGAGTTGTGGCGCCACGATGCCGTACGACGGGAGGTGCTCGAGTTGCTCGATGTTCAGGAAGACCGCCTGCGCCACCGTTCGTTTGATCTCGGCATTGAGCGCCCCGACGGGTCGCCGATCGTGATCCGCACGCACGGCACCTACGCGCTGTCTGAGATCACCGCTGGCTTCGGCATGACACCGAAGGACCGCGTGGTCGAGCCACAGACCGGCGTCTACTTCGACAAGAACTCGCGGACCGACCTGTTGTTCGTCACGCTGCAAAAGAGCGAGAAAGAGTACTCGCCGTCGACCCTCTACCGCGACTACCCGATATCGCCGACCCGCTTCCACTGGGAGTCACAGGGCGCGACTCGGGCCAACTCCGACACCGGCCAGCGCTACATTCACCATGCGTCGATGGGTACGAATGTGGTCCTCTTCGTGCGCCACACAAAGTCCGTCGGCGGGCTCACGGTACCGTATCTCTGTTTGGGTACCGTGCAGTACTCGAGCCACGAGTCTGAACGTCCGATGAGCATTGTCTGGCAGCTCGATAGGGCTATGCCGGGTGGATTCTTTCAGGAGGCCAAGGTCGCCGCCGGCTGATGATTCGACGATGCGTGGACACGAACCGCCTAGGCCGTGGCGAGATGACTGCGGTGGCGTAGCGGAGCGCGATGCTACCAGTAGGTGATGTCGAACGAGCGAGACAGATTGTCGAGTTCGCGATCCGCGTCGAGGACCCCAGGCCACATGCGTTCGAGGCGGCGAAACTCTTGGGTGTGACCTGCTCGCAGGTGAATGTGAAGCAGCTCGTGCCACAGCAGAAAAACGAGGGTGTCCGCGGAGACGTCGCTGCTGTCGAGCAACTTGTTGAGCACGATTTCGCGGTCGTCGATCATCGCCTCGCCGAACTTGTTCTTGATCATCCGCTTGGTCCAACGCAGTTCGACTTCGTCGGACGGACGGAATCCAAGGATCGGCTCCGCCCCGGTCAGCATCTGGCTGAACAGCGCTTGCAGGTCATGATGGGGACCCGGCGACAGGGGGTTGTTCGGCAGCGGTGCAAACACGGGTATCGACTTCACGCGGCGCGCACGGCCGGGATTCTTGAGCTCATCGAGCGCGTCGTACACTGCGTCCTTGTACATGAGCAGCTCGGGGTAAACAGCGCGCGCAAGTCGCTCGGCCGCATGAACAGCCGTGACGAGCGTTTCAGTCTCAGAGTGGCGAAGGTCCTGCTTGTAGATTCGCGCTGCTACGGCGCACGGATCGCTGGCGCTTCGCTGGGCAAACGGCACAAACGGCGGCGCTTCACCGCACTCACAGAGATACGTGACGAACGCCAGCACGTCGCCCTCCGGAGGCCGGGGAACATCGCAATCCGAAAAGAAGACATTGTACCAGTCCTCATGAGTGTCGATCAGCGCCAAACCCAGGGCATCCCAGCACGTCATCTGGTGCTCGTACACGAACAGGTGGCGTTGACCGCTGGTGTCCTCGTCGCCGTCCATGTCGATCAGGAACCATCCGCACGGCACTGCCTCGAAGACATCGATTGTCCCGCTACCGGGCCGTCTGACTGCGCGAGCGAACTCTTGGAGGAGGGCCCATGGCAGCACGTCCACGAGGTCGGTGACCGTCCCCTTCTTGGGTGCCGGCGGCAATGGCGGTGGCAACTCCACGAAGAGATCCGGCAAGAGGGCCCATGGATCGGCCCATTGGGTGAATCGGTCCCAGTGGTCCTCGAATGAAACAAGATAGCAGATATCCGTGCCGTTCGACTTCGGGCCGCGCATCCCTCGACCAACCATCTGACGCATCAAAATCTCGCTCATCGTCGGGCGTGTGAGGAACACCGTCTTGGCGTTGGGTACGTCAACGCCCTCCGTGAGCATCTGGACGTTGATGAGGACGTCCACTTCACCGCGACGGAACTCCTCGATACCTATCCGTTGAGGTCGAGCGTGGCCGTCCGGGCTGTGGCTGGCCACGTAGTCAGCGCGCACACCCCGCGCTCTGAACAAGTCCGCCAACAGCGCAGCATGTGCAACGTTCAGTGCGAAAACGATGGTACGGCCGTACTTCGCTTCGTTGTCGACATAGTGCTGAACGATAATGGAGTTCCGCGCCTCCCACGAGGCGAGGCGTTTCTTCCATTCCTCGGTCAGGTCGTTGAAACGCGCGATGTGCGTGAGGTCGTCTCTTGACACGTTGGCCTCAGCGTCCAGGCCGGTGCCGACGGTCACCGGGATCGGACGTGCGAGGAACCCCTGCTCTATCAGCGGACCGACTTCGACCTTGAAGACAACCTTCTCGAAGAGCGTCGTCAGAACCGAGCGTTCGGACTCCGCGGTTCGAGTAGGCGTGGCCGTTAGGCCAAGCAGCGCGCTCCTCTTGCGCCCGTCTAGCCGCTTAACGAGGTCCCGATAGGTCTTCGCGGGTGCGTGGTGCGCCTCATCGATCACGACAAAGGTGTCAGGTCCGACAAAGTCGTCGAACACATCGGTGCGCCGAGCGAGGCTGTGAATCGATGCCACGACGATATGGTCGGCCGGGTCGATCTGCGTCGCTGCACAGAACACTCCGGATACGATCCGCACGCGAAGCTTTTCGACGTTAGCGCGTACGGCGAGTCGGTGGAACTCAGCTGCAGCCTGCGCGAGCAGTTCATGGCGATGCGCAAGCCACAGGACTCTGCCGCCGCGGTTGATGACAGCTTCTATCAGCCAACGCGCGGCCGTGAATGTCTTGCCCGACCCGGTCGGCATCACGAGCAGTCCGCGAAAGCGACCCGACACGTCGGACGCGCCGAGTTCGGCGTTCAGACGTTCCCACCCGGCCTGCTGATATGGATGAGGCGTGCGGGAGTCGACCTCCTGCTCGACTGGTCGCAGGGCCGCGAAACTTGGAACCCACTCGTCGTTGAGTCCGGTGTTGCTCGACCCCTCGTCGCCAAAGTGCAGCAGCGCATCCCTCAGTGTTCGCGTCAGGGTGCGAGAACTACGAGCGCGACGGATCCAGTCGACGCATCCGGCGCGGCTCGCCGGTCGACGGCTGGTGGGACCAATTCCGGCGTCGATCAGCCGATCGACGATGTCTTCGGTCCCCCGATAAGTGGGCAGCCACGCGTCACACAAGACGTCACGTCTGACCCCGACCCATGGCTCGGACGGTGGACACGCATTCTGCTGAAGGAACTCCAGCGGCCCCGTGATGCCCGCGCCGAAGTAGCGCGTGTCATCCTTCGCCAGAGCCTTGAGCACTTTCTTCGAGAACGGTTCCCAGCTAAATCGCTTCGAGGCCATCAGTTTCCCCAGTTCGGCAGCGCAGGATTTTCAGTTTCAGCGTTGCGTTCCATCAGCGACCTCCGCGGCGTTAGTGTGAGCAACCAGGGTCGAACTTGAGCGCCGAGTACAACCTACGTCTCCTCGCTGTAGACGGACGGGCGGAGCTCTACTGACCGACAACACGAAATTCACGGGCGTCGTACCCGCTGGCAAGACTCGCCCAAACTTCAAACAACTTTCGCCCCGCCCTCTCGAGATCGGGGACGTCCGCACGTTTGTGGAACGTGGCGTTTCGCAGTTCACGCAGTTCATCGAGCGCCGTCAGGAGCAGCGGCATTCTGTCCGTCGCGGCCTCTATCGGCGCGGCGAACGCCTTCGCGTCCTCGTCGTCGAGCAAGAAGATGGGGAGCAACCAGAGGGTGATGTTCGCACCAGCCGACTGTTGATGTGTGCCGGCGATTTCGTTGGGGAGTTTGCGGAGCGCTCCAAGTGCCCCAACGAGGTGTTCAGCCGATGGACCGAGATCTTGACCCAAGCCAACCAGGCCGCATCGATCCCTGAACCACCCGTTATTGCTCCGCTCTTTCTGCTGCCTCTTGCGATCGGCATCGTCGAGTTTCTCAAAGGTCTCCGACCACACGCGTAGGTGTGGCAGCGCGAGATCCCTCAAGGCTTGAATCAGATCCTCCACGGCGTGCGCATACCGGTCACGGGCGACGTTGAGGTGGGCGGGCTCGCGCTGCGCAATGACTGTCCACCGCCATGCATCGCGCATCTCATCCATCACGTTTCCCCACAGTTCGCGATCGGAAGGAGTCGTCCCGCCCGTTCGCTCCAATCGAGCCTGATGCGCGTCAACCTCCTTCTCCAGGGAAGCTGCATCTTTGATGCCCGCGAGCTTGAGGACAATTGAAAACTCCTCCCGCATGGCATCAGCGTGCTGGTCGACGTGCTTCACGAGCTCCTGGAGCTTCGACTCGCCGGAGAGCCAGGGCCGAACGAGGTTGGTGATCGGCCGCGGCCCAAAGTGCGATGGGGCCAACTCCGGTTCGTGGAAAAGCGTCGCGGCTGGGCCCGCGATACGGGGCAGAAAGTCGACCTGACTCCAAAGCACGGTGTACCGGAATCGGTGGCCCACGCTGCGGGCGTGCTGGTCAACGTCGAGTCCCATCACGCGTGGGCGCTGCAGCGACGATCCCAAATCGGGCAAGTCCAGCGGCTCCCCGGGGCTGTCGCGATCAGATTCGAACCCAACGGATGATCGCTCGGGGGGCCACGGATAGGCCTCCACCTCCGTGGAACCGACTAACTTTCGAAGTAGTTGCGAAAGGGTCACATCGTCAGGTCCCGCCGGACGCGACTCGTGGAGATAGTCCCGAACGACGTCACTGAAATCCCCTGCGATTTCGAACTGCGATTCCGTCGGAGAAGATCGCGGTGTGGCAGGTGGAGGATCTGCGCCGATCCAAAGTCGCGGCACGATGTCGGGCTCCGAGCGCGGGACGATGAACGCCCACCCTGCGTGAACCTCCCCCTCGTACAGTCGACTCGCCGTGCCGGCAGCGGCGGCGAACACGCCATTCGAAATGCCGACCAGACCCCGATCCATCAGCTCAGCCAGTACTGCATCGACCAAGTCCACCGGGAGTCCCACCCGCTCCGAGAGATCGACGGACGGGCGGGGTCGAATCGTGGCATGCCTAAGGATTGTCTTTGCGAGGTCGTCCAACCCACTCGCAGCGTCCAGCGTTACCTTGACCGGTACCGCGAGGACTGGAACGGGCAACCACATTGTTCGTGGCAGTGATTCAGAAGGTGCGGACATCAAAACCTCGGGACTTTCAGACTTTGAGTGAAGGGACGACGCGTCCGGGCAGATTTGGGTCATTCACGTCTCGCCAGACGGACCTGAATGGGTCACTTCCGCGTTCGGGATGGGTCAGACACTTGCTGTCGGCGAGCATTACCACCTGGCTCTGAGCGCGAGAGATCCCCACGTTCAGACGATTGGGGAGCGAGAGAAAGCCCACGCGGCCGTCCGCATTGCTGCGCACCGTCGAGAGGATCACGAGCGGAAACTCTTTGCCCTGAAAGCTGTCGGCCGTGCCAAGCTCGACGAACTTCGCAAGCTTCGGGAGCTTGCGCTGCAGGTCCTGCTCCAGCCGAGACCTCTGTGCGCCATAGAAAGGAATCAGGCCTATGGGACGCCGAGTCTTCCCTCGCTCCGCCAGCGCGGCGAGAGCCTCGCCGTCCAACGCGGAGAGAATCGAAATGACAAGTTCGGCGTCCCAAGGGTTTTCCTCGGAGAACGGCCACTCACCCAAATCGCCCTTCTGCAAGCGGTCCGACGTATCGACCCAGACGAAGGGCTCGCCCTCGAAGAGCCCGAAATTGGGAGCGCGTGCAGCATCTCGCCCGCCATCGCAGTCGTGTTGGAGCCGGACCTCCGGTTCATAGAACGAGCGCGATACGAGGGTGCCGATATCACGGTGCATTCGATACTGTGTATCGAGGGCAACGCAGTTTGCCGACGTGGTGCCGCCCAACGCGTCCCATAGGAACGAAAAGAGTGAGGCGGTTGAAAGGTCGACCTGACGACGGAGCTCCTCCTCAAGTTCGCGCTCCAGTTCTTGCTCGACATGCGGCGGCAGCTGCTTCTGGTCTCCGATCAGAAGAACCGAGCGTCCCATGGTCATCGGAATCAGCACATCCAGCCCTCCGCGTCCCGCCTCATCGATGATCACGACGTCGTAGGTCGTGTGTTTGAAGCGGTCGGACCTCTGGCAGGTCGCCGCCGTCACAGGCGCGTAGGACCGAATCACCTCCGGCATCGTCATCGGGCGGTCGTTGAGCGCACGGATCCAGTCGAAGCGAACGGCGGCCTCCGACGTCGCGTGTTGCTCGAACCGCTCTTCGAGATGCGCGTTCACACGTTCGAGCCACTCCGCCGCCTCGCGCTCCCATCGCTGGAACTCATCGTTGCCGTCCTGGCTGAGCTGCTGCGGGGCCTTCAGGGCGGCACTACTCTCGCGATGCACTTCGAGCCACGCGGCCTCAGCACGCTCATCTACGCCCCCTCGGGTTCGTGCGCGTTCGAGGCGGCTAACGGCGAGAATGGCGGACCTGAGGGCCTCAACCTCGAGATCGAACTGCTGATTGGGGTGGTCTAGCAGCTTCTGGAGGTTCCCAATCAGCATCACACGGTGGTCCAGATTCTCCATCGTCAGGGACGACGTCTCCCCGACGAGCGCGTCGATCGCGCCTTGCAGGTCTGCCGACTTTCCCACCGACGGATCTGGTTTCGGATCGAGCGCTTGTTCGTTCTCTTCCCGCTCGCGTAGGAGCAGTTTCAGCGCCGCGAGCAGCCGGCCCAGTTCCTCACGGAGCCCCTCCGTGAGTTCCTGTTGGAGCGCCGGGGCACCCAAGGCTCCCTCGATGTTTGCCACCGTGGAGCTGTCAGGGACGCTCAGCCGCGGGGCAAGTCCGCGGACCAGATCGCTCAGCTGACATAGCCGCTCATAGCTTCGAAATCCTGGGACGGCAGACAGTTCAGCGTACAGTTTCTCGGCGACTCCTCGCGATCGCAACTCGGTCGCGGACGCGTGCGCGACAGCGTCTTCGCTGTCGGCGACGTGAAGATCGACAAAGACGTCCTGGCTCGACAGCTTTTCGGCTGCGTTATCCACGGCATCGTTCTGGATGCTGGACACGAGGACGCGCAGTGGCCCCTGCTCGTCGTCCACCGCGGCGCTGCGGCGACGTCCTCGCAACGCGTGGATGATCTCGGCAATGACGGTTGTCTTGCCCGTGCCCGGGGGCCCTTGAATCAGCAGCATCGCCGGTTCGCGGGCCGCACGAACCACAGCGCGACGCTGCTGCTCGTTGAGCGTTGCTCCTCCGGGTCGGGTGCGGTGCGCTCGGTCCTGGCTCTGAATCCGCGGGATCGTCTCCGGGAAGAGCAGGTATCGCAGCAAGTCGGGGTTCGCGGCTCGTCCACTGCGCAGTCTCTCGATCGCGTTGTCCCGTCGACCGTGCTGAGACTTATCTCCATCATGTGGTTTCGCACACAGCTTTCCCGCTGCGGGCGGCGTCACCGACGAGTCGAGCTCTAGCACTCCCACGATCCGCCCGTCCCGTTGCTTCCGGATCTGCGCCAGCGATACGTTCAGCTCGCCAGGTCGCCCGCCCAGATCGTATAGGGACGCGGAAGCGTCCAGCTTCCAGACGCCGTCGCGCGGCCGTTGACCCTCTTCCACCCAATGCTCGAGAGCGTCCTCCGCAGTGACGAGAGCGACTTGGTAGAGATTGTTCTGACCGCGCCCGGATGTCGGCCCGCTCACGATCTCTGAATACTCGAGTGGATGTGCCTGCCTGACCTCGAGGATCGCTTCCTTCCGGCGTCGAGCAGCGTGCTCATAGTCCATCCATGCCCGAAGATGATCGTTGGTGACCGGTGTGAGCACGTCGAGCGGGCTTGCTCGAATCTCGCCCACGGAGGTCACGAAACATGGCTTCGGCGAAGCGACGAATCTCACGTTCGCGAGGTCCCGGTTCGGGGTCTGTTCAAACTCCCGTGCGTGCAGATACTGCTCCTCGCCAGTCCCCATGATCTGACACGTCAGCATTCCGCCACCGTGCAAGTAGAGTTTGACCTCATCCGTCGGCGCCTGCTCTTCCGTTCGCAACCGCACCGGCGTCTGCACAACCAACACGCAGTTCTGGTCGCCCAAGGGAATGCCGGCCTCTTGCACCAGGGCTTTGACTGAAACGTCGGTCAGAATGCCTTCTTCGAGGAGCACGCAAGGGGCGTGCTCCAACACCGCTGGTAGAGCCGTCCGCATCATCGCGAGCCTTCCTGACATCCGGCCTGCTTCGGCGGCGGCCAGCTCCAGGCGGCATAGGACGGGTTCGGGCGCATTTCGAAGCCACTCGCGCACCTCACGTCGGTCCGAGTGCCTGCTGAATCGAAGCGCCACCGTGCCAGAACCAAACGTCGCGGTGACGACCTTGCCGTCACTTAGAGTCACCCACTCACGGAATGGGCGGTCGCGCGCCAGAAGCTTCGATAAGAGCTTGTCCTCGCGAACCACCTCTGCATCGACTGGACACTCCCACGTGAAGCCGAGCTGCCAGTTCAAGAAATTGTGGCGAGCTTTTCTGGCCATCAGTCTTCCTTCAGTTGGATGAGGGCGACGCGGTGGCCCCTCAGTGTGTCCGCAACGAGCGCGGCAAATGAAGACCGCGTCGTGTCGGTGTCCAGCGTTTCGAAACCAATACGAGGGGCCCGGACGTCTCCGCGCTGGCGCAACTCGTGATCAATGCGCTCAGTAAGGTCCGCGAGATCACGACTCGCCGCACCCTCAGCGTGCAAGAAGTCGCTGGCCGGATCATCGAGGTTGCGACGCCTCAGAAGCGCCAGCAGAACGAGGCCCCATTCGTGAAACAACTCAATTGCGATCCGCTCGTTGCGCCACTCGCCGTCAAGGCGTTGACCAACCGTCTGGCAGATCTGAAGCAACAGGAGCGCTTGCTCAGACGTCAAAGCGATCACCGCGCCCTCTGATGTCCATAACGCCGTCCCGATCGCCCAGAGACGATGACGAACGCCCGGCAGTTTGTCCCCCCGCGTAGACCCAGACTCGAGGAATTCCCGCGCTTCAACTAGCAGTCGCGAGTATGAGCCGGCCCGATCGGCACCAACTGGACTTCCGAGCATCCGTCCCAATGGCTCAAAAACGTCAGACCCCGCGCCGCCCGCATCAACGGCGGCCTGCAGGAAATCTACCCCACCGAATGGGGCGAATGACCTCAGCCGGCTCAGCGCAGTGAACGCGCTCGACTCGAGGTCGTCGATCGGCCGGCCCGCGAGGGACTTCGCTTCTTGGAGCAGCTTTTCGATCCCCCAAATCCGCTCACGCGTTGAGCCACTGCCCCGTTGTTTCGTCGGATTCCGTCCACTGTGCGTTAACCTCGGAAGTCCAGCCAGAGGCGATAACAGTTCGGCGAATCGAGCGAGTCGTATCCTGACGTCGGCGGGCACTTCGTCGATCCGACGCGTCCGAGGAACGAGTCCAGCAAGCAGCGTGGCGGCATCGTCGACAACCCGTGTGAGATCCTTCAGCTCCGCAACGACCGCACGGGGGTCCGCTTTGATCCGCTGAAACATCTTACTCTTGTTTTTCTTTTCGAAGACTTGGAACTTCGTGCCGAGTTGCTTCAGCAGCGCGTCGGACTCGGCGGCGAGTGGGCCGGCGTCCTCCCAGCCGATCGCGGCCGGATACCGCGGCGCAAGGTTCCTGACCTTCGGTCCCCCGCCGGTAACGGCGCCGCGACTCCACGTCACCTCGATCTCGGCGAACGGCGCATCTCCTACTGGGCGCAGAAAGACACGAAAAGAATCTTCCGCGTAGCGATAGTGAACGTGGAGCCGAACTTCGACGGGCTTCGAGAGCGGCAAAGAATCGTGCTCAACTACGGTGTGCATCTCGCGCCGTCGGCCCTCGGCTTCTCCGCTGGCGAGGGGGAGGTCCAAATGATTGACGTGGGCGGGCAGTTGGAAGGTCTCGGGTGACTGGTGCCGAAGTACCTGCCCGGGTCGGACGCCCTTCGCGAGTTGGCTCTTGTCGAGGAGCGCAACTCGCTTCTCTCCAGCAGACGTCGCGACCATCAATGCCAGGTCGGGGATGATGTCTCGCCATGTGGGAAGCCCCGCGCGGTGGCGTTCGACGAACACGGCGCAACCACGTGCCGCGACGGTCGCCGTATCGTCTGGCACGTGAACTTCTGCGTTCGGGAAGTGCTCGTGCACTGCATTCCGGAGCGCTGTCGCGATCTGCAGACCGAACGGCGCTCCGGAGAGAAGCACGTGAAGCCGACCCGTCCCCACATGGCGGTGCAAGTCTGCGACGGCGCGCGATTCCACAAACGCGCCGAGCCAGGCCCGGTACTGCGCCTCGACATGCCGCGCCAACTGGGCGAGTGACTCACGCGATATCTCAGCGGCCGCCAGTGCAAGGTGGCCATCTTCATCGACGCAAGGCACGCGAATCGTCCCCTCCCCCATCGTTCGAAGGTGCCCGAAGAATCTTGAATCATGCTCCAACCGTCTTCGGGTCGCCGCCGTACCTGGAATTCCCGCCCACGCGCCGCAGACCAACTCGGAGAGCTTCGACATCGTATCGCGCAGGTCCGGCGCACCGAGACTCGTCGGAAGCCCCTCGAAGATGTTGCGACGCTCCCAGTACCAACGATCGCCCGACCCTTCGGGCTCGGTCCGTCCGATGAGTAAGGTTGGCAGGCATGTCCAGGTGCCAGCATCGATCACGAGCACACTGTCGCCGTCGGACAACGCTTCCGTGCCCACCGTTTGCCGCCAAGCCATCGCAGCGGCAACGGAGCGCCATACCAACCAGCTCTTCGCCGGCAACAGGGAACGAAGCGAGCGCATGCCGACTTCATCGAGGTCGTCTGGAGTGGCGAACGCGAGCTCGGTCGAGCGGTCCGTGCTGTCTCCTAGGACATGGCTGACAATGTCTCGTCCAGTCCGAAGCTGTCCGGAGTCTTGCTGGTCGACACCCAGACCGTTCATCAAATCGTCCACCGCTGTGATGGACCACTCACCTGCAACGGCAAGTCCAGCTGCGGACCCAAGTACGGTTGGCGCCGAAAAGTCCGATGCCTCGCCGCTTGGCGATGCGGCGAGCGCTGGCTCGTCGACAAGATTGGCTGATCGCGCGGACGCCACCACTACGGCCGGAGCGAACAGGTCGACCCCCGCGCATTCCATCGGGTGGAACGGTTCATCCAGACGACGTCGCGGCTCGACGGGCAAGCCAGTGCGCTCGCAGATCCACTGTGCGAGGTCGCGCAAGCCGACGCGATCGGACGCCCCCTCCCAAACATCCAGCTGATCCGATGCATCATGGTAGCCAAAGACCTCCAGGGGCATGCCTCGGTCAGCTTCCCACGACTGCGGAATGTGGTCCGGTACCTCGAACGCAAACGTGAACGTCTGGCGATACGAACTGCGCAGCGTCTGTACGCCAACGAGAGCCGCGATCTCGACACTGATATGGTCTTTCCCGGACCGAACCGTGACCACGCGGGGTTCTCGTTCCCTCGGCGCCACGACGAATTGAACGCTCCCATGCTGAACGGAGAACGGGTGGGTTTGGTCCTTGAAGGACGTCCCGACGATCGCCTCCGTCGACCAAACAGACTCTGCGCCGGCGATCAGCGACTCAACAGCCCACGTCGCCAATATTGGAGTCCACGCGTGCGTGTTCCTCCAGAGAGAGCCGAACAGAGCCTCGCGCTGCCGCACTTGGCGAAAGGCGAGCCAAATGCGGTTGTAGTCGGGGTGCGCAAGCAGCGTGTTGTTCGGCTCTGCCCGCACACTCGGAGGCAGGTCGCAAAAGTCGTCGTTCTCGAACAACCGGCACGCCGCAAGAAGTGACTTGAGTCTTTCGACTCCGGTGCTCGGCAGTGCGTCGTGAGTTCGATGCTGCTCCAGGCGGGCGCGCGCAGCCCCTCCAAACTCCAACGCGACGCGTTTGGCGAGTCTGTTTTCAGCCGTGTCGACCGACCGGTAGCGCACGACGGCAGGGACCTTCCGCGCGACGCTCGTCTTCTCCCGCAGGGTACGTCCAGGGACCCGCGCGAGCCGCATCAGGCAGTGGGTGTCTTGAATGCGGACCTTCGCCGGCAGCATCTGCTCGTATGTGCGGTTCATCCGCACTCTCGGATTTGCGGCAATCTTGCGGAGCGCGTCCGTCGCCGACTCGGCGAGGCGCAGGAGCAGATCGCGGCACACCACCGGGCCCGGCTCCCTCAGCCGCGCGGAGAGTGCGGCGAGGACCGGCGAACTCGTCCGCGGCTGCGCGTCGAAGCTGCGGCGATCGAACACGGATACGGTCGCGATCAGGTCTTCGAAATCCTGAACGGACCGCAGGTAGTGATGCTGCGCACGAGGCAGATCTCCGTCGATTGGCAGTCCCGCCAGTGATAACGCGGGCGGCGGAGTCGCCCACGGTTGCAGCGGCGTGCCGACGATTTTGGCAGGTCGGTTCATTTTCGGGTCAGGTAAGCGGAACTCGACCAGACGAACGAGCCGTAACCGGCCTCACGGGCGGCTTTGAAGTCGTCCGACAGTTCCGGTGTGTTCTCATGAAGCAGACGCTCGACCGCGTCGAGACACGCCCGGCCCCGCTGGGTATCGGTCTCGACGCCGCGCAGCTTGGGCATCACCTTCTGAACAACCTGGTCACCCAGCGCGCGCTGCCAGTCTTCGTTGGTTTCGCTGAGTTTCGATGCTCGAACGTCAGGGTGATTCGCTACGTAGTTCTCTGTGGCCTGCAGCACGCGATGCCCCATGGCGCGATGCACCTCCGAGAGTCCTGCGTTGATCCCATCCATGAACGCGCCAATTTTCTGGCGAACATCTTCGGGCAACCCGGCGTCTGGCGACACTGACCAGGACTTCCATGTGTCGACCGACAGGCGCCCGGGAACGGACTGAAGGGGTTGCCCGAGTGCGCGACTGCGGAGATTGGTGGGCCTCGGAAACGTGATCACGTTGCCGCGATCGAGCACCTTGTCCGATAGAGTGTTCGTGGTCTCGTCCTCGTTCATCGTGCCGACGAACAGCACATTGTCTCCGAGTACGACCTGCTCCTCATCGAACCCAGACCCGATGTCGACGCCGATGTACGGCGTTTTTTCTGCCTCGAGCCCTCGTCGGGCCTCGAGCTTGCTGAGAAACTCGCTGAAGTAGAGTTCGACCCGCGCGAGGTTCATTTCGTCGAGCAGCACCAGTAGCAATTGATCGGAGAACCCACCCTTGTCCGGACTCTTCTGGCTCTGAACAAGCGCTTGCAGCAACTCGGTCGCCTTGTAGCGGCTGTCCATGTAGTTGAAGAAGCCGAAGAGGTCCTGCGGACTATCCCAGTTGGGCTGCACGGAGAGCATCTTGTGGTGCAATCCACCGAACATGGCGTAGAGGCGAGGAAGCTCAGATTTCCCAGTGCCGCTGACACCTGCGAGAACCGTCAACGGCGCCCACGTCGCAATCTTCAGCGAGGTGTGAAACGCGTCGACCAGACGGCGCGGGAAGTAGAAGTCAGCTGCCTCAATCTTGGCTACGATGCCGTCGAGCCACAGAGACTCTGAGATCCCATTCGGCATCGGCTTGACGTCCTTGAGATCGAACGCGCCGGCATGGATCGGTGCGATGCGCGTGTCGTGGTCATCGTCGAACTCTTGCTGATTCTGCGAGTACCGTGCCTCGAGCGTAGCCCTTCGCTCCTCGTAGTCGCTCTCGAGTTCCTCCCGGCGATTCTGGTAACGCTCTTCCTGCGCGCTGAATGTGGCCTCTAGCTCGGTGAGATCTACTCGCCGCTCGGCAATCGCCTTTTCCTGAGCCGCGACATCGTCCTTCAGTTCGTTCAGGGCCACGTCCTTGTCCACCGATTGGTCCTGAAGTTGCCGGATTCTTTCCTCTTCCGCAGCGACTGCAGCCGCACGTGTCGCCCGGTCTCGCTCCCACGTGACTCGTTCCTCCGTCGCCTTGCGATAGTCATCCAAGAGGGCGCCAAACTGCTCGTCCACCTTCTTCAGGCGGTCGAGTTCGGAGAGCTCAGCCTGATGCTCGCGCTTCAACTCGCGCTCCACCACCGCCCGCAATTGCTCCCGTTCGGCTGCCAGTGCGCGTTCGGCCTGTTCAGTCAGCTGCTTGGTGCGACCCGCCAGCTCCTCCTCGATCGCAGTCTTGCGCTCCTTTTGCTCTTGAAGGCTATCGAGATACTCCTGACGCTTTTCCTCAACCTGCGCCTCGCCGTCCCGGAATGACTCCAGTTCGCGCTCCAACTCGCCGACGCTGGTCTCCGCGGTGCCGCTCCGTTGTCTCAGGTGTTCGACCTGAGTCTCGAGCCGGCGCACCTTCTTTGTTTGCTCGGCACGCTCATGCTTCTCAGCCCTGTACTTCTCGGCCAGCGCCTCCCGCGTCGCTCGCTCCTCGCGCAGATCTGCGAGTAGCTGCCGGTCCCGCTCGACGGCTTTCTGGCTCGATTCGTAGCGCTCACGCAGCTTCTCCAAGTCTTGAAGCCTTTCGCGCAACTCGTCACGTTCCGCGCGCATGCTGGCGGCCGAGTCCAGTTCTTCCCGCAGCTTGGCGAGCTTCTCGAGCTTCGCTCCGATCTCCTCGCGCTCGCCGACGTCGTCCTGAGATCGCAGGATGTGGTTGTGCCGCTGTGCGGCGTCGAGCTTCGAGTTCGCCTCGGTAAGCCGTTCGTGCAGGCCTGTTTTCTCGTCCTCGAGCGCACTCAGCTTCTGCTCCAGTACCTCGATGTGACCCGGCCTGAATCGACGCACCATGTCGCGGTTTTCATCGACGATGTCCTCCAGAAAACCCTGTTCCTGGGAGACCCTGGCGTACTTCCCGCTGAGTGCCTCTTGCTCCGCTTTGAGCCGCTCCAGCTCCTCCGAAAACTCCATCTTGAGCCCAGCCGATGCCACGACTGCTGCTTGCTCAATCCGCTCTCGCAGATGCTCATCCGAAAGCCGGTCGTTCAACTCTTTGCTAAGCGTTCGCAGAGTCTCGGCGAGTCGTTCGCTGTTTCCGACGGCCGCTCCCGTCTCGACGGATTGGGCTCGCAACTCCGCCTGAAGGCGGTCCACCACACCGCGGGTCTCTGACAGGGCCGTCAGTAGCCCACGGCCTAGCAGGTCGAAGGACTGCGAGAGTCCCTCACCAAACTTCTTCTCGAGGTCGGACGTCAGTTCGCGCACATCCGGCGAACTTGCCACGTGCGTGACTTCGGCCGAAACCACCGCACTCTTCGCGCTACTAGGACTCGTTTTCCGCGGATTCTTAGCCATGCTGGCGTCCCCTAGCAATCAGCCAGACAGCACAGCGGACGGCGCGGCGAGATGCGGCGCGTACTCCCCCTGTCTGGAGTGAAATGAAGCTCTCGTGCTTTGGAAACACGTTAGCAAAGTCAATGAGTTGTCGGAACTCGAATCTCGTACTCACAGTCGAACCTCCGCGGTCGACTCCCCGAACAGGATCAACTGGCCGTCGGTCAGAACCGCAGCCTCGCCAGGACGAATCGTATCGAGCTGCCCGCCTGTCGCGCGGGAGTTCCACGTGTCTCCGGTCAGATTCTGCAGCACGAATCGACCCCGTGCATCGAGCTCAACACAAGCCGAAATCTTCTCGTCTGCTTGTGCGACCGCCGGCTGAAGGTGTGACCGGAGCAGCACGGTCTCCCTCGTCAGCGTCACGACACGATCATCCAGTCTCAATCGGGGTGGCAGTGACAGCGCACTTCCGCACCGCCAGCAACAGCCCAACGACCCGGCTGTGCGAAGTCGATCGCGGTCATAAAAGTTGTCGGCGCCGCATCGGCATTCGAAGAGTGCGTCACGTAGCTCGCTGAATGCTCGACGCCACTCGCTCTCGCGCACCCGCGCCGAGGGCACACGCAACCCGGTTGTGAACGCCCGGACAAACAGGTCCCGTAGGAACTGCGGATACACTCCCCAGTACACCGACACATGGTCATGCACGCCGTCTGTCGGTCGATTCGAAGAGTCATCGGGGTCGAAGACGAACAGCGGTTCATGACCATAGAGCCGCTCCATCGCGGGAAGGTCCATGCAGCGAATCGCGACTTCTCGCTCGCCCTCCAGCGGGTGACCCACCATGAGCATGTAGAAGAGCAAGACCGCGAGTGAGTAGCGGTCAGTATCCGATGACGGGATCGCTTCGCCACGCACGATCTCGGGGGCCATGAACCGCGGCGTACCCAGGATCGCCGGTTCGCGACCTCGGTCGGGCACCACGTTGTCGTTGTCGCAAATCAGGACACTGCCGTCTCGAGTGTCAATGAACACGTTGCCGAACGAAATGTCGCCGTAGCAAAGACCCTGCGAGTGCAGGTCGAGAAACGAGTTCGCGAGTTGTGTCCCCGCGTTAGCGAGAGCGCGAAATGAGACGTCGATGTTGCCGGCGAGCAGCTCCACAACACTGTGGTACGTGTTCGGTCGCAACGGCATGAGATAGCCGAACGACCTGCCCTCGCGGCCTTCGACCAATTCGGTCGGCCACAAGAAACCTGGACCTGGCGGCCCGTGCTCGACCAGGCGCACGAGCCGTCGCCGCTGCTGCGACGTAGCGCACTGCGCGTGGTACCACTTCAACGCCGCCGGACTGCCGGCGACTGTGGCGGCGTAGACGTCGCCCTGTCCACCGCTTCCAAGGTTCGCACCCACGCGCACCGGCTGACCGTCGGCTCGCACGACATCTGGAGCCCCACGCGATTGAACTCGCTTCGTCACGGTCCCTCCCAGTCAGCACGCCGCAGTCGCGTTGGAGGGAGATCGGGAATTCGAGCCGCAAACCTGGGCCGCACACGGGGGCGAACCAGAAGGCAGAGCGTGACGTCGTCTCCGCTACCCTGCGAGGAGAACTCCGACAACCAACCCGGCAGATCCGCTACTACCTCTTCGATCGCTCGGCTCGTGAGTTCGCGCGCCAGGTCGGTGCCCAGCTGAAAGAAGTCCTCGTCGGTGCGGAATGCGTTGGAAACGCCATCCGTCGAAATGAGCACCAAGAGTGGCAGGCCATCGCGCGAGTGTCTCCGCGCGTCAACGCGGAAGACGTGAGGATCGAGTTCGCATAGCGAGTGAGTCTCGTTGCCCATGCTGTCGGCATCCTCGTCAACGACTCGGACGCAGCGTCCTTTGTCGGTCACAACCAACACATCGCCGTCACCGAGTTGAATCGTAATGAGGTGGGTCGGCGTGGCGAGGCATGCAACGAGCGTCGTGCCGTACAGGTCGACTGGGTCGAGCACGAGATCTCGACGTGTCGCGACCGGCAACGACTCCGGGAAATCATCGTGGGTGATGGGATGCTGCAACAAGTGGTTCGCGACCCTCTCGCGCCAACCGCTCACCAGCAGTTCGGGAACGTCGTTGAGCACCTCAGATGGCGAGTAACCGAGCTCTCTCGCGAGCCCTGAGACGACCTGATGAGTGACCTCAACAGCGAATCGGGCACCGACGTCGCTCCGTACGCAACGCGAACTGCCATGTCCGTCCGCGACAACTCCGAGGGCGACGGGCTGCCCTCCGACTGTCTGCCAGGCGCCCCACGCGTCCTGGTTCGGGAGGTCCTTGCGCACGTGGGCGGCGCCGCGAACCGAGCCGCCGATAACGGTCCACATGGGTGGAGAATCACCAGACATCGTCGGCCTCCACTGCGGGCTGCGATGGCACGATGACGTTCCCGGTCAGCTGGGTTGAGCCAGCGAGTCGGCTCACCGGTGAGGAGACCGACTGCAGCACGGCGGTCGATGCCCACCGGATGTGGCTGACCAGCGCCTCGGGACTATTCGCCTGAAGCGGTTGGATCTCGCTGTGGCCGATGAATCGCCCGAGGACGATGTCATCCGCGTCCTTGCCGATGGCGATCGCCAGACGGACAGCCTTCTTACCCCAGGGTTGCGCCATCAGGGTCTGCAGACCCTGCCCGAAATCGTCGGTCGGCATGCCATCTGAAAGGAGGACGAGCACCGGTGGCAGAGCTCGATTGGACATCACCTCGACATCCAACTCCGCCGCGACGAGTTCGAGCGCGCGGCCCATGTCGGTGTATCCGTTGCTCTGCAGGTCATCCCACTCGAAGTCGGCGACTCTTGTGGGCGTTGCAACGTTCCATCGCGCGCCGCTCGAGAACGTGAGGACCCGCAGGAGGACGTCCGCGTGGGGGTTGTCGTCGGCGACCCGGCGCATGTGAGGCAGCGCCTCACGCACTGCCTGATTCAGCGCCTGAATCTTGCTGCCACTCATCGACGACGAGGTGTCCGCGATCCAGATGAAGTGCAGCGGCCGCCGAGCGATTTCTCCACCGGGACGTTGTCCCATAGTGCCTCCAAGCAAGGTTCGCTCTGGAGACGGGGTCGCAGTTCCCTACTGACTATCGTGTCGTAAAAATGTTCGCCAACGGCCGCATTCCGGCGTGGGGCCTCACAATTCGGTCGCTGCCCCATAGCGCGCCGCGATTGCGTCAAGCATCGCAGGCGCAACCCGAGCAACCCAACGCGCTAGTGCGTTGAGGTCCTCTTCCGAAGCGGTCCCGGTTACCGGCTCCGGGTAGTGGACCGCGAGCCGGCAGGCGCGACGGGTCTCCAGGTGTTGCCAGTCCAGTATCTCGCCGACCTCGGCTTCGAGCTCATGCGCATGCTCCTTCAACGCAGTGAGTATCGCTTCGTTCCTGTTTGCCTCGCCGGCGTCAATATAGACCTCGACACGGAAGCCGCCGCCCCGACTGAAGGCGACGACGATTCGTGCGGTCGAGTCCCTCTCGGGAAGTCCCGCGATTGCGCTCCAACTCTCGCCGTCGGGCGACGGAAGCTTGTGAGGCCACTTCCCCGAGTCGGAGAGTTCTCGAAAGATTGCGCCGAAAGCCGCTATGTATTGCTGATTCCTGGCCGTGTTGCGTCGGAAGGTCACGGCTCGTGCGGTCATGTTGACTCGGGCCACCCGCCAGCCCGCCTCGAGCCAGACATCCGCCTGGGGGCTCGAGTCATCATTGCTCCACCAGGACCGATGCTGGTGCGCCTCGACGGGCAGGCCACCATCGATGAACGACGAGACGAGTTCGAAGGCGAACGTCGCCTTATCCTCGCGCACCCCCTGTAGAAGCGAAGCCAGCCGCAGGTAAGCGTCGGCGCCGTCCTCCCCCGACGAGGTGTACACCATCTCGCCGGGCAGCGCCGGCTCCTGCTCGTGGAGCACCGTCATGTCCATTTGCGGCGCGCCTTCGAGGACTCTGAGGCAAAGTTTCAGCCCAGCCCGATCGGTGACAGAAAGCGTTCCGCGATGATGAGCCACCCGGTTTCGAGCTTCGCGAGCGCCGTCGAGAAGCCCCTGAAGGACCGGTTTGGGGAGTCCGAGATCATCCTCGTACGAGCTCCAGCAAGCGCCGTTCATCAACAGGGAGATGTGCTCGGAGAACGAAAGCCCGTCGAACTCCACGGTGACGTCACCAACCACGTGCCGCTCGAACGCATCCTCGAACGCCTTCTGCGTCACGTCGCCGCCCCCTGCGCACGCATCTACGACACGCCTCACGGCGCCCATCGAGGTCCGTAGCGTGCCACGGACCTGCCGAGCGATGGCTTCATGCAGCGCGTCGGGGTCTTCTGCGTAGTGGTTCTCAACCAACTCTTTGACCGTCGACTCCACGTCATGAATGGTCTGCGCGTCCTCGGTGAGCGCACGCAGAAATGCGGAGAAGTCGTAGTCGGTCAGAAGCCCAAGCAGGGCACCGGTCTCATCCTCGATCAGCAGCGCTGGCGCGCCCCTCATGATGTCGAGTCCTCTCCAGATCGTCTCGCGCATCGACGCCCGTGCGGGTAAGCGGTCAATGGCGTGAAACACACGCAGCCGCCCGACCGCCTCGGGGATCAGGTGAGTGCAGCGAGCAACTCCCAGCGCCGTGATGAGTCCGATCGCCCGGTCACCCTCGACCACCGGAAGTTGCGAGAAGTCGTTCTCCAGCATCAGCTCCATCGCGGCCGCGATAGAATCGTGCTCGCCGATCGTAGTAGCGCCCGGCCGATCCTCAATGAGTCGGCCAAGCGTGACGGTGCCCATGGGTTCCCTCCGATGCTTTGTATCAACCATGACGGTAGTGCAATGCGCAGCAGGTCGACAACCCGAGCAACGACGTCACGCGTCGGCGAGGTACGCCTGCGCCGCCCAGCCAATCGCCTCGGTCAGTCCCGCGGCTGTGGCGGCGTTGACCGCGTTGCCGAACCCCGGAATCCACCCAACCAGCGCCTGGCTGACCGCGCGACCACCCATCGTGGCCGATGCGGTGAGGAGAATCTCCGCCGCTGTGGCGCGGGTGATCGGGGCATCCAACTCCTCAGCGATCGCGAGGATCATCGTCGTCTGAATGGCGACCAAGACTGGCGCGTCTGAGCCCGGCAATTGGGCGAGTCCCCCGCCGACTCCCGCGGCGGCCAGTGACGCTCCGTGAATGATGCGAGCGACATTCTTCTCAGTCTTCGTCATGGCGTCTTCCTCCATCGGGTTCGACAACCTGACGCGCGGGATCGCAGCTACTGACAGAACCCGTCGCCGGTCGCACGCTCGCGGCGCCGGACAACCACATCTGACTGGGGTGCAGGTGCCGATTACTCCGCTCCGCAAGTCTGCCATCCATTGCCGCCTGGCCGGCCTTGATCAGTCCGACGCGCTCCTCGCGCGTGTCATCACATACAGCTCCATCGGGTTGTATCTCCGCCATCCACGCCGAGACCGACGGCGGGTTCAGGGTCGCCTGGCCAGATGCTTCGACCAGGGCCGCAACATATTCTTCGCGCATCACCCGCCCCTGGCCGTCCTGCCAGCGGAGGATGCCCGTCACGAGCGTCCGTCCTTCGTCCATGAGGATCGACGCGTGCGAGCCCTCGAAGTCGTGGCGACGCGCTGCTTCGATGAGGTGGCGGAAGAGCTGACTGGTGAAGTCCATCATCTCGACGGTGTCGGACTGAAAGCGGCGGACCAACGAAACCCGACAAGCGCGAGGGCGACCCAGCCGCGCAGCCAGCGCCTCGGTGAGCATCACGTCCACCACCAACCCGTCCCGCACCGAGCCACGAATTTCGCAGCCGAGCACGCCGAACATTCCGAGAACGAACGATCGGAGGTGCTCAGGCCCGATGGCGAGCGACCCGGCGAGCTCCTGCGGATCAAAACCGCGTACGGCACCGAGCAGCTTGGATTGGAGCGCGTACGCATCGCGGGCGCGATCTACGGCCAACTGAATTCGCTCTGCACTCCGTTCCTCGGACTCCACGCCGGCACTGAACATGTCACGGATGTCGACGAGGCTGGCGATGTCGCCGAGAATCTCTTCGTGAAGCCCGTCGTGAAACTCGTCGCTGAGTTCCGCCAGGTCGAGCACAACACGCTCGATCCGCTCGTACATCCCTCGAACCACCCGCGCATCGAGTGTGCCAGGAGCATGAAGGTTGAAGACGACCACTGGCTCGGACTGCCCGTAGCGATACAGTCGGCCGACGCGTTGCACCAATCGCATCGGATTCCACGGCAGGTCGTAGTTGACGAGGACGTGACAACGCTCGTGAAGATTGAGGCCCTCGCCGCCCGCTTCGGTCGAGACGAGGAACTGAGCCGTGTCCGTGAAGTTTGCGACCGCCTTGCGCTTCTCGTCGACGCCTAAGTCGCCGTGGATCACATCGACGGACGAGGCACCGAAGCGCTTGGTGAGCGCGTCGACCAAGAAGGACTGCGTGCCGCGATACTCTGTGAAGACCAGGACCTTCTCACTGGGATTCGCAGCGAGAACTTCAGGCAACAGACTGTCGAGGAAGGTCGCAAGCTTCTGATCCGCATCGCGGAGCTGCTCAGCCAGAGAAATCAGACCTTCGAGCATCGCCAGCTCGCCGTCGAAGAACGGATTCCTGCCAGCGCTTGCCGCCTCTTCGGCCTCACCGGAGAAGCGCTCGTCCTCCTGCACCCGGCTCTCGGGAATCAGACGGTCCAGCAGCGCCGATTGGCGTCGCTGCAGCGAGGCGAGGATCGCGGCGTGACTGGACGCGGCGAGCTTCCGAAACGTGGTCATCACGAAGCCGATCGCGACCCCCTGTTGACCTGCGTTCTCAGCCGCCTGGTATCCCCGTCTGACGTAGTCCTGCAACAAGCGGTCGAACTCGATTTCCAGTTCTCCGACCGGCACGTTGACAACATGTGAGCGCTGGCCGCGGAAGATAAAGTTACCCTCGGCATCCGTCACATCTGCCTTGCGGTTCCGATACACGCACTCGCGAAGGATGTCTGAATTCAACGCCAGCGTGTTCAGCTCGTCGCGGTACTCGGGCCGTAGCAGCTCCAGCAGAGCCACGAACCGGTCCTGATGCCCCTGGTGCGGTGTTGCCGACAGCAACAACACGTGGTCAGTCAGCGCCCGCAGCCGCTCCGCGAGGCGGTACCTTTCGGTGGAATCGAGCTTCTGACCCCACTGCCGCCGCGACAGATGGTGCGCCTCGTCGAACACGATGACATCCCAGTCTCCGCTCTCGGATATCTTCGACAGATGCGCCTCGTGTTTCAGCATGTCCATTGACGCGATGACGCGCGGATACAGCGGCCAATGTGACGGGTCGTTGACGTGGACATCGCGTCCGTAGATCACGAAGTCATCCATCCGAAACTTGGTCGCCAGTTCCTCCTGCCACTGGCGAGTAAGCCCGGCCGGGCACACAATGAGCAGTCGATCCATCCGGCGCTGTCGGAGCGCCGCGAGGATCATCCCCACCTCGATCGTCTTCCCCAAGCCCACGTCGTCCGCGATCAACCAGTTCAGATTGCCACTCGCCAGGATGTGGTGAACGAGATGGAGCTGGTGCGGCAGCGGGTCGATCTCGAGGTGCGACAGCGCCCCGGTGTTCTCGTTCCAGTGCTGCAGTGCCAGCGCGAGATTCTTCAGGCGGAAGCGCTCTGCCAGTCCCGCAGCGAACGTCCCTGATGCCAGCCGCTCTTCCGGCCCACGGATGCGGCGCAGCGACTCGAACGGCAGCCACACCCGTTGACCTGACTCGAAGAACTCGACCAACACTTGTTCGGCGTACCCGAGCGTGCGGGTCCCGAGAACCTTGCCTTCACCGAGCGAGGTCTTGACCCGCGACAACGGGACGTCTTGAACCACGTCTTCTCGGACGAATCCGTTTCGGACCGACGCGGGTTCGACGTGGAGCGTTTCCGCGCCGTTGAAGATCTCGAGTCGCAAGTCGCCGCGATACTCGGAGTGCGCTTGAACGCGATACCGCTGCGGCTGCGCACCCAGCGAGACGAAGCACCCGACGACTGGAACCAATGACTTGCTCACGCCCGACCTCCGGTATTGTAGATATGGTCGCCCGCCCAGCTCAGCGAGGCACCGGGTTCCGATGCGTCGAGCAGGCCCGCGAACCGTCGGCGGCAGTAGGTCGAGAAGAACTCGGACGGGCGCTTCTGCGCGAATCGTCCCGCCTGCAGGGCTTGGCTCCACTCCGCTGCCCAGTCTTCATGGGTTTCCTCCACCAGAACGAGGATCTCGTCCGCCGACGGGACGGACCCGAACGCCCAGATGAGCTCCAACGTAACCTTCCAGGACGGCCGCTTGCTCGGACTGAACCGCACGGATTCGCGCCAGGGTTGCGTCACGAACTCCTCCGTCGGCGCGAACTCCGTCCAGCGCTCGCGAACCTGGTGCGCGACTTCGAGTTCGGCCACCGTTGCACCCAGCCCGGCGAGTTCGGCGAGGCGCTTCGCGCTGGCCCTGGGATTTCTAGAGGTCTCCAAGATCGCGGTGAGGGCGTCGATGCTCGCCGGCTCCCAACCAACCTTAGCTACGAGCCCCAGGGCGATCTGAACGCTGTAACACTCGTCGCTGATGACCCGCGCGGGAGCCGGCGTCGAGATTTGCCGCGCGCTGTGGCTGAACTCCGGGAGGGTATCTCGGAACCAGTCCATGTCGGCAGCCGTGTCGTCCTCGACCGCGCCGTCAAAACTCAGCGCCGAGACCTCCGCGACGTCGAGCGCTGCAAGCACAGTGGTCCGCACATCTCCCGCTTCGATATCGAACCACGTGTCGACGTGCTCGCTCCGCGTAAACTCCTCGTGTGAGAAGTCAGCATCGAAGGTCGAAAGTGAGAGTGCAGATGTCGTCATATGTCTCCTCCACGCCGGGTTCAGTGAGTAGACGGCGGCGCCGGAGCGTACTGACGACACAGAGCGAGATTATGTCGCAGGCGCTACTGAGCTGCGGCACGAAAGGCTGAGAGAACCTCGTCTCTTGCCGTCGTAGTCCACCTTGCGAAGCTCCGTCTCATTAGCCGCGCCAGCCCGGAATCGATGGACAGCCCAGCGGCCTGGATCGCGTCGCCTACCCCGCGAAGCAAGGTCTGGCGAGACGCGGCGAAGCCATGCTCGTCACGCAGAACGCGACACCCGATGAGCATGTTGTGGTAGATTTGGGTGACGAAACAGCCGTCGATTCGACCCGACTGAACAATTTCGACGAGCCAGGCGTCTGCCGCCAATTGGTGGTGAGGCTGTTCAACCTCAAACGCGCGTTCGAAACCGTAGACGTCATTGCTCGCGCTAGTTTCTGTGCTGCGGAGGACGCGCAACTGCACGTCCTCGAAAGCGCAGATCTGCGTCACGATCGCGCTGCTCATCAGCTGCAACGAGACTAAGTGTCCGTCCCGTTCGAACTTGAGGCCCACGATGTCCGCATCGGCGTCCGCAGTACCGAGCTGTCGTGCGTACGCGACGAGAAACGGATGACCAAGGACCGCGTGCGGGTCCGGCACGACGAGCCGAAAGTCGAAGTCGTTTCCGCGCCCCGCGTAGTACTGTGAGCCGGTAATGAACAACGCGGCGTTGAGCTCGTGCGCGAGCTGCAGCAGTTCTCCGTTGAGCCGCTCGGACGGCTTCACGAGACACCGCCTGGATTGCTGAGCTGCAGCACGTCGGCGGCGAGGTCGCGGGCGACCTGCGCGGGATTGCCGTCGGCCGGGAAAACGAGGCGCCATCGCGCCGGCGGATGCTCGGACATCAGCCTGACGAATAACGCCTGGTACTCGAAGTAGTCGGACGAGACCTTGACCGGCTCACGCTCCCAGAACAACGCGATGCTCTCGGATGGTTCCGCTGCGGCGAGCAGATATCGAAGATCCGTGTCCCGCGAGTTCGTGGCGAACATCTCCTGAACCACGTCGCAGGACGTTGCATCGTCAACCCCAGCGAGCCGAAGTCGGGCCATGCAACTTGTCGCCAACGTGACGAGGCCGCGGTCAATCAGGCAGAAGCCAGTTCGCTCCTCGACCCATGCGCGTCGTGCGAGATAGCCGCGCGCCTCAAGTTCCACCTGTCCGATGACATCCACCGATTCGAAAGTCTTTTCGAATCCGTCGATGAGCGCCTTCGCGGGCGGAACGACGCTGCACGCGACTCGCCGTTGGATGAGGCGCATCACAACGGAGTGCGAGATGGTGGTCTTGCCCGCAGCATCCGTTCCGTCGATCTCTACCGCGTTCCCCAAAGCTCCCCCGAGTTGCGCCGAATAATTATCCGCTGGTGGCTGTTAGAGATAGCAACACTCGAAAGAACAGGGTAGCTCAATGAAGTCTCGGAATCTGCACGCACATGCATGTAGTTCTCGAGCTCAGATGAGATCGTCGTCGCCCAGGTCCGCATCAACGTCTCCCTTGGTGCCGGTGCGGCGGATGTCACTCACGGCACGATTGAGTTTGCTGTACGCCTCACGCATGCCGGCAGAGGACTTCACCACACGCGACGTGCTTCCTCCGGCCACAGCGAGCTGACGCGAACTGTGGAACGCATCGATGTCCGCGCCGAGGAAGACGTACTCCCATCCCTCGTTCTGGGTTTCTGCGACGAGTCGCCGAATCTTCGATCGGGTGTACTCCCTGCTCGCATTCTCGTACCCGTCCGTGACGATCAGGACCGCCACGTGGGTGGGGCGTTCGTCGACGTGCTCGGCGGCGATCCGTCCGCGTACCGCGCTCACGGCTTTACCGACCGCATCCAACAGCGCCGTTGATCCACGTACGAAGTAGAGGTGCTCGTCGAGTTCCTTAGCGTTCTGAACGTCCACGTTTGCCCACGGCATCTCGTAGTCGTCGTCGAAGAGCACGAGCGACAGTCGTGCCCTGCCTGGTTCGGCGCGCTGACGCTCCACGAATGCGTTGAAGCCGCCGATCGTGTCCGCTTCCAGCCCACCCATCGACCCGCTGCGGTCGAGAATGCAGATGATTTCTGTCCAATCAGCCATAGTTCCTCCTCGTTGCTCAATAGACGTCGACGGAGCTGCTTACTGACAGCGGCAACCTGCTACGGACGCGAGGACGGCCCGCTGACCAACATCCAGAAGATGAGGCCGGGAGCGAGCAGGAAACAAGGACCGAGCTTGCCGATCGGAAGGAAGCCCAAGCCGAAGATGAGGAAGGCAGTGATCGCGATCGTTCCGATGCATCCGATACCGTCGTTCACGGCGTCCTTCCAATTCCGGAGGGCTTGAACAGAGCTTCGACTGCGGGGACGCGGTGAAACGCGTTGACGTGGGCCCAGTGATTCTTGTGTTTCTCGAGCGTTCCGCGTGTGGGTGCGTACCCTGAGATGTCGATGTTGACGATGGCAGCACAGGGAATTGGTGCGCGACCGATGGGCTTCTTCTTCCAGAGACATCCGGCCCCATAACCGACGCGCAGCACCGCATCCTTCGGGCAGTAGAGATTGAGAATCGGACCCGAGACCCCGCGTGCCACCGTCGCCCAATCGCGGTCGCGACCAATCGCCCCACCCGTCAGCACGACCCCAGAGAGCCTCCGGGCGGCGACCCTCTTGAGGCCCGTCAGGCCGTAGTAGGCCACGCGCGTGCCCGCCGAGTGCGCTACGATTACGACTTCGTCAGCTGGAATTGCCCTCAACAGGTCCGCAAAGTACCGGCGGCCCACGCGCTTCGCTCGGCGCTGCACTTTCCGCCAGTGCCAGCCCGCCAACGCGTTCTTACCGACTGCACGCTTCCGAGAAGAGTCCCACCACAACAGGTAGATGGCGCCGTCGAAGCCCGCCCGGCGTATCGCGTCGCACCATTTGGCGTTCTTGTCGAGGCCCACCGAACGCTCCGAAAGATAGCCGCGAATCAGGACCACGGCCCGCGACTCCGCTCCGGGTGCGGCGCTGAGCAACTTGTCCAAGCGTGGTTTGTCCATGGCCTCCTCCTGACAAGCTGAAGACGGGCGTGCAGTTCAGTACTGACATGTGACAGACTCGGACCACCTCAACGACGTGGATTGCAATGGGCGCGTTCCCGCGGAAGACCAAACACGTGGTGCCGGACAGCGAGTTTCTGCGGCGGCCCGCGCACTTCGACGTCATCGACTGCGCGCCGAGTCCCACGTGGATGCTCGTTTTGTTTGGCGGATCGGGCATCACTCGGCAGGTCTACGAGTCCCGAGCAACATCGATGATCGATGTCTTCGACGATGCGCTCGCGAACTGCGCACTGCCGGTTCGCTTCGTGTTCATCACGGCCCCCTTCGACCTGCCTTTCGCCACGATGGTCGAGGGCGACGAACCGGCCGAGCGCTGGGTCGAACATGTCGATCTGGAGATTTTGGGCGCTCTCGATGAGCTCCCGACGCTCGTCGCCGGCTTCAGCGGAGGCGCTCGCCTCGCCTTCACGGGCGTGCAGCACCTAAGTACGGTGTTTGCGGGCGGCGGATTGGCAGCTGATGGTCTGGCGGCCGACATGGACGTGCGAGGACTGCAGGCACCGCCGCTCTTCCTGTATCACTCAAAAGATCCCGTACTCGAGCGCAACCGCCGAGTGGGCCAGAGTCTCGGACGGCTCGTCGAGTCGGGGCTCGGCGGGCACAGCGCCGACACGTATGCACCGCAGCTTGCGGAACTGTTACGCGATGGCCAGCGAATCCTCGATGCGATGTAGCGCCCAAGGTTTTTCGACAACGGATAGCGCACGATGACGGAGCGAAATGACTTCGACCGTTTGCGGTACCGGGCCGGCGGGCTGGACGGCGGTTCGGTACGCTCGCTACTGTGGCGCGCATGATTCCAGACGAGCGCAGCGAATGTCCTGTCTGCCGTGCGGCCCTGCCGCCTGAC
Source organism: Bradymonadaceae bacterium (assembly GCA_041601915.1). Classification (GTDB taxonomy): domain Bacteria; phylum Myxococcota_A; class Bradymonadia; order Bradymonadales; family Bradymonadaceae; genus JBFIHF01. The sequence goes on along the minus strand of JBFIHF010000001.1, from coordinate 60,447 downwards.
GGCGTGTGTGGGGAGTGCGCGGATGCGACTGGCGGGACTTGCCTGCGCTTTCTCAGCGGGAAGTACAAGGGAGGGGTCATTCCGCTGGTGAGCGGCAGCGACTATGTCCTCGGTCGCGACAGTGCGGCAGACATTCGACTGAACGAAGACGTGGTCTCGCGTCGGCACGCGACGTTGAGCGTCGATGCTGACGGGCAGGTCTGGCTCGAGGATTTAGGTAGCAGACACGGCACCTTCCTCAACGGAACGCAGATCGTGAAGGCGAAGCTGACGCCTGGGCAGCGAATCCTGATCGGGACCAACATCCTAACGCTAAGCGCGGGCGTGGAGACCGCCGAGGAACGTGCGTGGCGTATCCACGATGGTGACAGCACGGCGGGCGCCGAGCTTGTCGGGCGGATTAGTGGCCTTCTTGAGGAGGTCTCGGTACTTGACCTGCTTACTCTCTTCGAGACATCCAGGAAGTCCGGCGTTCTCTCGATTCACCATCGGGGAGAGTTTGGACGCCTCTTTCTACGTGAGGGCCGCGTGGTCCATGCCTCGGTCAATCTGGAGTCGGGACTACCAACGGAGGCCTTCTATCGAATCATCGGATGGGACGTTGGCACGTTCGCGATGGAACCACTGATCGAGGCCGAGCTCCCGGCCGAAGAAATTTCGGACTCCGTCGGTTCGCTCCTAACCGAGGCTGCTCGACGTCACCCATCCCTCGCAGCGGCTGATGCTGTCCGAGTTCGAGGCGTCGGAGGGGCTTCGCCAACGCTTCGAGCGCGAGATCCGAATCGTGGCTCAGCTGCGCGATCCACACACCGTCCAGCTCTACGCCCATGGCACCACGGAGACCGGACAGCGTTTCATGGTGTTCGAACGCGTGCCGGGGGTGGACCTCGCCGAGATGCTTCATCAACGCGGGACGCTGGATCCCGAGACGACGGTTCACATCATCCGGCAGGTCTTGGAGTCTCTTTCGGAGGCGCACGAGTTGGGCATCTACCACCGTGACGTCAAGCCCGGAAACATTCGGATTTTCGAAAGCCGCCGCGACCCCTTCTCCGTCAAGGTGCTCGATTTCGGCATCGCGCGTCCCCAAGAGGCTGAGCAGGAGGGGTTGACAATGCCAGGGGAGCTGCTTGGCACGCCCCGCTTCATGTCACCAGAGCAACTCCTTGGAGTAGAGCTGACCGCCTCCAGCGATTTGTATTCGCTCGGCCTCGTGGCGTTCGAGATGCTGATGGGAAACGCTCAGTTCCGCGGCAACCGCTGGGTCGACCAGGTCCACCGGCTTCGGCGAGGCCACGAGTTCGCCATGGTCGGCGTGCGCAGCAAGCTGGAACGCACCATCCAGCGAATGACGGCACGCGAGCCGGCAGAGAGGTTCCAGTCTGCTGACGAGGTGTTGGAGGCCCTCGCACGAGTGCTGGACAGTACGGTCGAACTCGATGAGTTCGTGCGCGACATCACGACGCGTGACGGCATGCCGATGCTCGAGAGCGACACGATGGACACTCCCACGGTCGTACGCGACATCACGACGGGCGACGGTAGGCCGATGCTCGAAAACGACACGCTGCGTGATGAGGGCGCCAGCCCCACGGTCGCGCTCCCTGAGGCGAAAGGCACCGATGTCCTGCGGTCGGGCGACACACTCCTGGAGCCTCTTCCCGATCGGACCGCGAGCGAGGCACCAGCGCTCCGTGAGCCGGAGCCGGCATCACGCCCGCGCCTCAAGAGACGCGGTCGCTCACGCGCCGTCGCGGCGAGGCAGATCGCCTACGTCGCGACGGCGGCTGTCGTCGGGGCGCTCGGCGCGATGCTTCTCATCCAACAGTTCATGGGTCCTGAGAGGTCCGACGCGGATCTGGCTTTCGCACCTACGGGATGCGGGTCGAAGGAGCCGATAAAGTCGCATTCGTTCACTATTCGCGATGGAGCGACGAGCAGATCCTATGGGCTGCGCCTGCCCAAGGACTACAACCCGGCGGAGCCGCACCCCCTATTGGTTGTTGCCCAAACCGATCGCTTTCCGACCTTCGGTGCCCGAGAGGTGGAGATTAGCCGTGTCGCGGACCAAGAATCCTTCATCAGCCTCGATATCGGACCGGCAACATCCCGGGACATGGCATCGGTCAAGAAGGCGATTGATTCGACCGTTGAAGCGACGTGCGTCGACCTGAAACGAGTATACGCGGTAGGACGTGGGCCTTCGAGCGAACTCATTCGCGAGCTTGCCTGCACGCTCTACATCGCGGGGATCGCCACCGTTTCGACCGACGCGTCGCCAGCTTGCGAATTGTTACCTCGGGTTCCCGAACTCGTCACGACGGTCAGTTTCCAAGGCTGGCCGCCGGTGGTCGCCCGCGAAGTCGTCGGCTGCGAGTACCTGAGCAACGATCAACGTTTTGGAAATTGCTCGCACTGGTCGTGCGGCGGCGCCGCGCTCGCTCAGTGCCATGTAACGACCGGTGAGATGGGCGGGACCGCGGACCGCTATCCGTATATGGATGAAGTCTGGAGATTCTTCCAAAAGTAGGCGTCGTGGGGAACTAGACCGCCTCAGTCTCCTCCTCCACCGACAACCTTCTGCCGGTTCCGAACAACTTTGTCGCACTTCAGGATCACCGAAGATTCCGTTCGGGTCGCGGACGAAGTCGGGGGGCGAAGGCTTGGGTCGGCTGCAGTACCGACTCCGAGCTTGGAGCCGCGCTTCTCAGCACACGAAGGCGCTCATACGTACGCGTGAGCGCCTTCGTCTGCTGAGAAAACTGGCTTCACTGGCGTGCCGTCCCAACGCGTCCGACATCGCCTCATTCGTCGTCCTCTTCTTCGGGAGGCTCAATGTCGAGCCAATCCGCCGATGTGCGAATGACATCTGCGTCGCGAAACATCTCGTGTGAACAATTGCTCATGGGTGCCTCCGTTCCAAGTTCACATCCAAGACGCAGTGCGCGCGACCTACTGACAACACTTCGCGTTTCCCGCATCGAGCCCCTGCGCCGCCTCATCAAAGCTGTTTCGATGCGCCTGGCGAGGCGCTTCCCCAGCAGCTACCCACGACTGCTTCGGACCTGTTACGACGGCCAGCGCATCCTCCATCCACGCCATCTGTGCCAATGGAGGCGCAGTGGACCGCTACGAGCGGCGACGCCCGAACTGCTCTACGATGCGCTCGTCGTCGCTGAGCAGCACGAGGCCCTCATTCGAATCCACGGAGTAGTACAACCGACACTCGCCATCCGTCACGAGAAGATAGGGAACCTCGAACGCCATTGCGTTGAGCCACAACTCCCCGCGTCGTCGATCGCGCTGGGCTTCTCGACTTCGAACACTGGCGGTCATCACAGACTCGACGATGAGCACGGATTCGCCCGCCGGCGACAGGACCAGGAACTCCGATTCAGCGACATAACTTCCCGAACGGGCTTGGGGGTTTTGGACCAGCTTCCCGCAGTACGCCTTCTTGCCCATGAGATCCCGAATCAGCTGACTCCGCTGTCGGAGCAATTGAGAGCGAGCGCTCCCAATGCTGCCGCGGGCGGCGGCTCCGATATCCATCGCCAGCCAGTTTAGCGCCCTTGCATCTGGAGGATAGTCATGTTGCGAACCATCGAGCGCGACGTATCGCGCGGCGCTCCCATGGAGCATCAACAGGGCCCAGGTACCGTCGGACATTTCCTTCACCAACGGCTCTAGCTTCGCCGCTGCGATGCTCTGCGAGACCCTGTTGGCAATATCGAGCAATGGCTCCGCACACGCTCGAGCTGCCTCGAGGTCGTCCTCCGCGAGAACCAGCGAATCGCTCGCGCCGTGGGCGACGAGGTTCCTCGTAGCCACCAGCGACTCTAGCACGGACACCACCTCGGGGACGCCGTCCAGCAAGCCGCAAGCTCGCGCGCGGCGCAACAGACTACCGAGAGAGTCGCGACCTGGTGCGTCAGGATGCTCCGCATTCGCCACTGCCCGGCAAACCAGAACCAACGCGAGTACGATCTCGAACGCGGCGGCAAGCGAGACCAGGTGGCGCTCGGGGGCCACGTGTTCTCGAACAGCGTCCACCCTGATGAACGCCGTGTGAACTGCACTGATCCACGGGCGCGGTTCGGGCTTGGCGGTGACGCTCGGCGCGAGGCTGGCGACGTCCTTCGGCCCGCTCATCACGCCACTCACAAGGCCCGCGGCGACGACTGGCAGCATGCCTTTGAACCAATCGCCGGACTCCTTGACCGCGTCGCGGGCAATCTCCGATGCTGCCGAAAGTAGGCGGTCGCCGAGCGACTCAGCCAAGAAGCTCTCAAACAGCGCCTCATGATCTGGTGCCGGAGCGACGCGTACGCCCATCAGCATTCGTACGGCGTCCCGCGAATCGTCGCCGTCGAGAACGGCGAAAGTGATGTCGTCTGCCGTTCGCAGTAGCCTCGGCGTCCCCAAAACGCTTCGAACCTCCGGTTGGAGCGCGCTCACCGCGACTAGCAGCCGCTCTCTGAATTCGGCGGACCGCGGAGCGACCGCGATACTCACCGGCGTTTCCGTCGCAATTTCGGTGCCGGAGAACACATAGACACCCTCGACGATGCCGCCGGGCTCGACCAATTCGTAACTCTGATTGAGCAGATCGCCGGGCTGCACGGGAGCGCCGTCCCACGCCCCGGTCTTGCGCTCTGCCAACGCATCCAGCATCTCCTGGGCGGTCTGAAACCGCCAGCCCGGCTCGGCCTGAGTAGCCTTGCGGATCACCGCTTCGACCCTGACGGCACTTCGGGCAAAGCCGAACGCCGAACCTCGCCCGTGAGCAAGAATGCCAACAGTTGACCGACGCCAAAGATATCTGCGGTGGGTCCTGGACGTGAAGCCCGACTGAGCTGCTCGGGTGCGGCGAAGCCAAAGGTACCGACCGCATCCAGCGTCCGCGTTTGCCGTGGCAAACGCTCCGCAGCGGCGATTCCGAAATCTATCAGTCGTGCTTGGCCGTCGGCGTCGATCAAGACGTTCGAGGGCTTGATGTCACGATGAACGACATTTCGTGCGTGAGCCGCCCGCAATGCACCAAGAACTTGCTCGACAATCTCCACCGCTCGAGCGACGTCGAGTGGTTCACGCGCGACGATCGACTGGAGGTCCTCTCCCTCGACGTATTCCAGCACGAGCGCCGGAGACGGCGCCGAGATCAACTTTCGCACCTTCACGATGGCCGGGTGCTCGAGGTCACTTAGGATCTCGTACTCGTGCTCGAGCCTGCGTCGCTGAATGGTATCGCCCGCGACCAATGAATGCAGCACCTTGATCGCAACGATGCGTCCGCGTGACGGGCCCGACGTTTCCTCACGGGCTGAGTACACCGTGCTGCTCGCCCCCATGCCCAAACGGTGCTCCACCTTGTAGCCGTCGAATTGAGGAAGCACGTCGTCTTGAACCGACCACGTCAGGCTCCGCACCGCATCCGCCGATAGGGCGCCTGCCCTCAAGAACACATCTGGCGCTAGTGCGAGGCATTCTCGCGGTGTGCTCGCGGGCAGGAAAAGATCCTCGGGCGCCGCGCGACGGCTCGATCCGTGGACGTCGCTGAACAGAAACGTCTTCGTTGCCGAGTCCCAGCGATCGAGCAGGCGCAACTCGGCACCGCCGTAGAGCTCGTTCTGTGCCACGATAGCAAATGGCGTAAGAAACAGGATATCGCCGTTCGTCAACAGCACGAATGGGACCCGGGGGAGGAGCCCTAGAACCTGCTCCGGCAAGACGAGATCACGGGCATCCGGGTGCTGTCCGATGAACTCGAAGACCCGCATCAACGTCGAGCCGTCTTGGCGCGGGTGCATAGTCTCGATAAACAGCACCTGAAGGTGCTTGAGGCAACGCAACTCTCGACAGACGGCCGTTGCGATGGGTTTCGTCTCCTCCAGCAATTCTCGCACCGCCGGAAAGTGCGGTACCGGCGACCCAGGTGAATGCACGCCGCGGTTGCGCACGTCGTTCAGATACTGCAAGTCCTGTGCGAACTTTGTGCGAACTCGCTGTCCGCCCTCGATTCGACTGAAAAGCAAAGCGACGAGGACCTCGATCTCGTCCGGCAGTTCCTCCTCAGCAAGTCGGCGAGCGACCTCTTCGAGAGCCAGCGAAACGTCGCCGAGAGATGGCGTCTCAAACTTCTCGCCAAACAGCCGCTTGAGCCGTGCCCCCGCTTCGAAGCCGCGTCCCGCGTGATAGGCTCCGAGCACGGCCAAGAGGTACCGTTGTACGACCTCGACAAGCCCAAGACGATAGCCGAGCTTCTCGTGTGGACCCGACAGGCCGCATTGCGCGCGGGCGTACGCACACGCGACCGGTTGCGGCGCGAACCAGCGCAACGCCAGGTCGGTTGACGTTGAGTCGGGTTGTTTTGCGGGCATTTGCCAGTCCTCGACACCTGACGACGGTGCTGCGCAACGCTGACATCTTTCATGCGCGAGCGAAAGCTGGTTCTGCGGGCGCCCGTTTCGGCGTCGTGGGGAGTCCTGAGCGAACCGCCGCAGATGATACCCGACCACCACACGGCCGCTGTGTCATCAAGCTGCCCGTCGAACGTCTTCAGCTTAGTCCCGAGCACCGGAGATGATCATGGCCAGCAATGCCCGACTGAGCTTCTCTCGACGCGATGAGCACGGCTTCGTCACAGGGGACCTCAAGGTGCGACGAACGTGGAACGGAGTCCGTACTGGCATTGGGGGGTCTACGTTGAGCGCGGACGCGTCGTTGATCGTTGGGGTCACACGGAGCGTGACGCCCGGATACGAGAGTGCTCGATCAGTTCGTTCGCGGAGGGCGGCAAGGTCCACGATTGCGCCGGCGAAGGAACGCCAGCTAGTCTACATGCGGGCAAAACCTCGATTGGCCGTTCCGGTTACAAGCTGTTGCCGATGAACTGCGCGCACTTCGCAAAGTGGTGCGGCGACGGAAATGGGCGAAGTGACCAAAGTCCGGAAGGCGGTCGTCATGAGCGGGAGCATCGTCGCCGTCTTCGTCGGAATTCTCGGCCGGATGCGGATCGCGTAGCGACCACACACCACCAGCAGCCTTCCCAGGGCGTACGAGCGGCTTCGCGTCGTTCAGCAACCTGACGCTCAGCCCATTCGATCTGTTGAACACTCCCCTCGCGAAGTCCGTCGCCATGATCGTTGAGTTTCATGCCGAGAGTTCGCTGAGCAGTGCAATGAGTGAAGCGGACGACTCCAAGATCTCTGACTTCTCTACGAAGTGGTACGACACAAAACGCTGGCCCTCGCTCTCAACACGATTGTAGAAGTAGCAGGCGTTGAACTCATCCGCCGCAGCCGGTCCGAGTCGTACCAGCGGAAGGAGCTTGCACGCAGTGGCGAGTTCTCGCGACGCCATGTGGAGCTGACCAGAGGTCATAGCCCGCTTGACGCTGATTTCGGTCCGGTCGAACGGTGTTCGAGATCCCATGATGATGGCCGCGTCAGTCACGTGATACTCATCGTTCCAACGCGCGACATCCGGAAGGAGCAGCGGGTAACTCGCCCAGCGATCGGTAACGAGTGAGCGAAAGTCGAGAAGCATGTCGTAGTATCGCTGCGAACGTTGGCAGGACTCGGCCACGCCGACGACGCCACCGTGACCGCGCCAGTCGTTCCGAAACTCATTCGCCCGCTTCACCAGCTGCACCATCTTGCCGCTCACGATCGCCTGCAGAAGCCCGAGGTCCTCGCATGCGAACATCTGCATCCAGTGATCTTTCGACTCGGCGTTGACCTCGCCGCGAATGAGTTTCGCGAGCCGCTCATAGACAATGACCCACGTCCCGAGGGTGCTGCGCTCGAGGGCCAACCCGCGGCCGTCCAACATCTCCCTGATAGGCTTCCACTCTTTGTCGAAGAAGCCCTCGTCGCGGCGAGCTGCGCTGAGCAGGAGCACAGCTAGAAACTGTGTCAGACCCTCGAAAAAGTGGTCGAGCAGTTGGTACGCCTTGTACGGCTCCGTCTTCGACGTGTGATACGTCCAGAGAATGCTGGCCAGCGGAAACGGCAGCGTGTCCAGCCAACTGGTGAACGTGTCTTTGCGATTCAGGCCGCTGAACTCCTTGTCGACCTCGGAGGCGCGATCAAGGTTCCTCCAGAGTTTGGCACGGAGGGTCTCGACCTCTTCTTCCAGGGTTCGAAGCCTCGCGTCGAGGTCGACGACCGCGAGTTGGTCATCAACCTCGGGGACGAAAACCCGGAGGTCACCGATCGCGGCTTTCGAAATCCGAGGTACAGTAGCGCCTGTCGTGTGACTCACGAGCGCATGCCCACCAAGCGGACCATTGAAGTATCCCGCGAGCACCCTCGCGTCGGCTTTGTTGGGGTCCAAATCGATCTGGTACCAGTCACGGAGTCGACCGTTGGGAAGCGCCGCCGGATCGGTCACAGCGGTCGGATCGGTAGTCCGGATAAACAGCGAATTCGTGCCGATTACAAGCTCGCGGCGGTCTTCGGGGCAACGCTCGACGCTCAGCCACAAATCGCGTAGGTACCGTGGAGTGAACCCCGTTCTCCTGCCGAGCTTGTCCAAAGCTCGTGCGCTGATGAGTGGTTGCAGGCCCCGAAATGTCTCGAGTTCAAGCAGAGCACCGAGTTCTGGAGCACCAGAATCACGTTCGGACCGATAGTTCGCCAGTGCTGGCCCGTCCAGAGACGCCTCGGCGACGAAAACCACGGGTGGAGCCTCGCCTCGCCTGAGCAGAACAACGTATGACTCGATCTCGCTGAGGGGACGAAACGTACCGCGTGGTAGCCGGAACGCTGCGTGAACGTGTAGTTGGTGATCGGAGACGGCCAGCGAAAGTGGCCGATGCCCCGCGTAAAAGAAGTTCGGTGTGACGACGAAGACCGCCAAGCCCGCCTCTGTGAGGTGGTTTGCGGTCGTCGAAAGCAGCTGGGCGACCACCTTCGTTGAGTCGCCCACTTCGACGGAACGTGGCCACCCTGTCCACACTCCGAATGGCGGCGCCGAAACGATGAGGTCGAATTCTTCGTCTGCGTGGAGCGCGCCGCCGTCGCAGCCGCCTTCGCGATACTCCCCGGTCCCTCGCGCGGGAAACTCGAGCGCAGCGACACGGCTCTCGCCGACGCCAACGAAGTTGTCGGCTTGAACAGCTTCTACGACCGGCTTCAGCAGGGTCCCCCATCCAACACACGGGTCCAGCACGCTCCCCACGTCGATACCTTCAAGCAGCGCGACAACGAACTCGGACACAACAGGCGGGCAAATGGCGTGAATCGCGGCCTCAGGGAATCTCGTCATGCGGTCCCAGACGTCTCTCGGACTCCTATCGAGGTTCTTCTTGCCCAACTCGCGCAGACGATCGGAGTCCAGCTGCGGCTCGCGTGCGTCGTCATCGATCTGCTTCTCCAGCTCGCCGTCCTCCCCGACATCGTTCCCATCGGACGTCATGCCGCCTCACCCCAGTCACGACACGCTTGCTCAGCCTGCTCGAACACGAGTTGAACGGCGGCTTCCTGCTTGTCCGGCGGGTATCCCTTCCGCAGTAGCACCATCCGCAGCCGAGTACGCATCTTCGCGCGCACGGCTTCCTTCTGCGTCCAGTCGATGGTGACCGAGTTGCGAATCGTATCCACTACCGCATGGGCGATGTCCGCGAGGATTTCGTCGCTCAGAACCGCCTTCACGTCCTCGTAGAAGCCAAGGGCGTCGTAGAACGCGAGTTCGTAGGTCTCGAGGCCCAGGTCTTCGCCGCGCTTGTCCGCTTCGCGCATCAGCTTCGCGAGTTCGATGAGCTCGGCGATGACTTCCGCGGTCTCGATGCTGCGATTGGTGTAGCGGAACAGCGCCTGCTCGAGCATGTCGGAGAACTTCTTGGACTGGACCGTGTTCTCGCGGGAGTGCGATTTGATCTCGTTGTTGAGCAGCTTCTTCAGCACCTCGAGCTGCAGGTTCTTGTACTCGCCGTTGCGCATCGTCTCGAGGAACTCGTCGCTCAGGATCGAGATGTCGGGATTCTTGAGGCCCGCGGCGCCGAAGATGTCGACGACGCCTTCGGACGAGACCGCCTCGGAGACGATCTGCCGAATCGCGCTGTCGAGTTCCGACGACGACTTCCCGCTGCCGCCGACCATGTACTTCTTGATGTTCTTCTGCACCGTCTGGAAGTAGCCGATTTCGTCGACCATGTGACGCGCGCGCTCGTCGTGAATCGCGATACCCGCGGCCTTCGTCAGGTTCGCCATCGCCTCCATGAAGCGCTTCTTCCCATCCACCGTGCCGAGCTGCACGCGCTCGAACTCGGCCAGGCGCGCGCGGTTGTGGTCGGCCAGCACGAGCATCACCGCCAAGGCGCTTCGCCACGCCCCAGGCTCCGATTCCTTCGCCCGGTGCGCGGCATCCAGACGCAGCTCCATCACGTCGCGCACAGCGTGCTCGAACGAGGTCCAGTTCTCCCCGCCCGAGCGAGCGATGAAGTCCTTCTCGGACAGGCTCAAGCTATACGGGTTGGCGCCCGCCTTCGTGAGCTCCGCAAACAGCGCCCCGAGCCCCTTCTTCTTCATCGCCTCCCATTTCTCCGGGTCGACGAGCGCCATCAGCTTGCCGACCAGCGGCTCAATCTGCAGCGTGAGTTCCTTCGCCGCGCTCTGGAGCTCGATGGCTTCCGGCCCCGGCTGCACCAACAGCCGATGCAGCGCATGGATTGTGTTCTCGTAGAGCAGCTCGTTGCCGCTACCAAGCTCGAGCACCATGAAGTTCTCGAGCAACGATAGCGTCTCGAGCACCTCGCTGATCTGGACGTTGCGGTCCTTGTGCTGCCTGACGCGATGGTGCCCCCACGACCCGAAGATGACGGCCAGGCGCTCGCGCTCCTTGTCGCTCAGCGGCGCGACGTCGCGACCGCACACGTAGTTCACGCCACCCGACAGCGCGCGCAACCGCTCGCCTTTGGTGCCCTCGAAATAGTGCGTGTAGTCGAAGCCGTGGAACATGTCCTTCACGACGCCGAACTTCTCCTCCAGCACCGGCAGCGCTTCGTCCATGTCGATCGTCGGTCGCTCACCTTTCGTGCCCCCGTACCGCCCCACCGCCTGGCGAAGCTGGTCGGCGAGCCCCAGGTAGTCGACGACGAGACCCGAGGGTTTGTCGCGGAACACCCGGTTCACCCGCGCAATCGCCTGCATCAGCCCGTGCCCCCGCATCGGCTTGTCCACGTACAGCGTGTGCGCACACGGCGCGTCAAAGCCCGTGAGCCACATGTCGCGCACGATGACCATCTTCAACGGGTCAGCTGGGTCTTTGAACCGCCTCTCGATGTCCTTGAGCTGCGACTTGTTCCGCACGTGCGGCTGAAAGCTCGGCGGGTCGCTCGCCGAGCCCGTCATCACGACCTTGATGCCGCCTTCCTCGTCGTTGTCCGAGCCCCACTGCGGACGCAACTTCACGATCGCTTCGTACAGGTCGACGGCGATGCGGCGCGACATCGCGACGATCATCGCTTTGCCCTCGAGGATCTGCGTGCGGCGGTCGTAGTGCTCGACGATGTCGCGCGCGATGAGGTTGATGCGTTCCTCGCTGCCGACCATCGCCTCGAGCTTCGCCCACTTCGACTTGAGCCTGTGTTTTGACGCCTCTTCCTCGCCTTCGGTGACTTCCTCGAAGTCCTCGTCGATGACCGGCTTCTTCGCCTCCGACAGTTGGATCTTGGCGAGTCGGGCCTCGTAATAGATCGGCACGGTGCGGCCGTCCGCGACGGCCTGGGCCACGGGGTAGGTGTCGATGTAGTCGCCGAACACCTGCGGCGTCGACTTGTCGTCGAATTCGATCGGCGTGCCGGTGAACCCGATGAACGACGCGTTGGGCAGGCCGTCGCGCAGGTTGCGCGCGAAACCGTCGATGAACGCGTACTGGCTGCGGTGCGCCTCGTCCGCAATCACGACGATGTTTCGGCGGTCGGACAGCTTTGGGTAGCGCTCGCCCTTCTGCGCCGTCCCGAACTTCTGGATGGTCGAAAAGACAATTCCACCGCTCGCCACCTGCAGGAGCTCCTTGAGGTGGTCGCGGTCTTCGGCCTGCACCGGGGTCTCCATCAGCCCCTTCGCTGCGCCGAACTGTCGGAACAGCTGCCCGTCGAGGTCGTTGCGGTCGGTGATAACGACGACGGTGGGGTTCTCCATCGCGTCCTGCAGCACGAGCTTCGCCGTGTAGAACGCCATCGAGATCGACTTGCCCGACCCCTGCGTGTGCCACACGACGCCGATGCGCTTGTCGCCGGCTTCACCCGAGGCGCGCACGGTCTGCTCAATCGCTTTGTTGACGGCGTGGTACTGGTGGTACCCGGCGAGCTTCTTCACGTAGCCGTCGTCGGTCTCCCACATCACGAAGTGGCGGATGTAATCGAGGAACCGCTGCTTATCGAACAGCCCCTTCAGCAGCACCTCTAGCCGCGGCTGCGCGTCCGAGGCGAGCGACTCGCCGTCCACGGTGCGCCAAGGGCCGAACCACTCCATGCCCGCGGTGAGGCTGCCGAGCTGCGCCTCCGTGCCGTCCGACACGACGAGAATCTCGTTGGTGTTGAACAGGTCTGGGAACTCGGACTTGTACGTCTGCAGCTGATTCCAGGCTGCCTCGACCGTCGCGTTTTCGTCCTCCGGGTTCTTCAGCTCGATCACGGCGAGCGGCATGCCGTTGACGTAGATCACGAGGTCGGGGCGGCGGTGGTGTTTGCCGTCGATGAGCGTGAGCTGGTTGACGACAAGCCAGTCGTTGTTCGCGGCATCGTCGAAGTCGAACAGCCACGCATGCTCACCGCGCGTACCGCCACCGTCGGCCGAGACCTCGAACTGCACACCGTTGCGCACGAGGTCCTGGAACGCGAAGTTGTTCTCTTCCAGCGATGCCGTGGGCGCGCGCAGCACCCGCTTCGCGACCTCGTCGAGCGCATCCGCACTCAGGTGCGGATTGACCCGCCGTAGCGAGGCGCGAAGTCGGCCTTCGAGGAACACGTCCGCGTAGGACTGCCGTTCAGGGTGGCTAGCATCCGGAGCGATCTCGGGTCCCGGCAGGTACTCGTACTCAAGCTCTTGCAGGTACTCGATCGCCGCTTCTTCGATGTCGCTTTCGAAAATGCTCATTCGTACCTCCCTGCATTATCGGCGCAGTGAGCTCGGACCTCGTCAACCCAACGTTCGTACCAGTACCATTGCTTCGCGACCCAAACTCCATATCCCAAAGCTACGTTCTTGGCCTCTCGGGCTTTCCAGAGCGCGGTGTGATGATGCATCTTGAACCCAGTGTATCCCTCTGTGCGCATTTTCTCGACGATCTGAGTTGGAAGGAGCTTTGGTCGCTCCGTTTCTTTGATGACCGCCATTTCCGCGTTTATCCGCTCCCCGAGTTTTGAGTCCGGCTTGACGAACTCAATGACACGATCGGCTTGGTTCCGATTGTTGACGAGTTTCTGAACGAAGACCACGCGATACGAATACTCTGCGCTCTGATACTCCGCGTCGGTCAGGTTTCGGTCGAACCCCATAATGTACTTCGTTATATGACCCGGCATGTCGAGCGCATCGTCCAACATCTCGACCTGATCTTCGCTCAACTCGGCGAATTGCAAGCTAACGGCTAGATGCTTATCGATCCCCCACTCGTCCGAGAATAGCTCTTTGAGAGCGCTATTGAAGTTCAGAGCACAAGCTTGGAAACGCGCGCTGAGCAGATCATCCAAGCGGTCGGTCATCTGGTGCTCGATTTCGTTCCGAAGGCCGATCAGGAAACGCAGGTTATTCCTCACATCCTTGCCGAGTGGACAATGCTCCGTTTCGAGACAGTCCCAGAGCGACCAGTGCACATATGCTCCGTGCCTTGTGCGGCGGAATCTTCGAACCTTCCCCCGCCGCTCATAATACCGATACTCGACGCCAAGACCGCGATAGTAGGCGTGCATGAGATACGTCCATGCGATGATCATGAGAACGGTGAAGGTCTCCGCTTTGAACTGGATGCTTGGGTTGTTGAATACCTGCACGGCAGCAAGTGCTGCCTCACGCGACTTCCGCAGAAGCTCAATCCGTACCGAAGAGAACCTCCGCTTCCGCTTTGTCGTCACGTCGCCCCCGTTTGTGCTCACAGCGCCAGCTCAATATGTTCTTCCGCCTCAGGAACCCGAATCTCGCCGGAGATGAGCTTCGGCAATAACGCGTCGCGAAGCTCAGCCAATGTGTCCGATTCGGCCCTGTTGTTTGCGATACGTTCGAACATCGGGGCAACAAGTCGGCCAAGCTGAGTTTGAGCATCCGATGGAGGTAAAGCGACCAACATGCGCCTTTGATCTCTCAGCGAGACGTACGGCGCCATGTCTGTTTGTCCAGCGACGGCCGCAACTTGGCGCAGGAACTCGCCACTCTGCATCCAGAGCAGCAGAAAGTACGGGTTCAAGCGCTCATGATCGTCCGATCGCCAAAAGCAAAGTTGAGGGCTGTAGACCACCTTCGGGTCGCGCCAAGTCACGAAAGCGAATCTGCCGATCGTGCCCTTCGACGTAAAGACAACATCGGATGCACGTGAGACCTTGTGGTCCGCCTTCTCAACACTTCGCCATCCCACCAAGTCAGTGTTGCCTACGCGAATTCCGTCGCGAATATCTCCTGCCCGTGCGAACGGTAGGCCATCGTCAGCAAACTCCGTTCGTTTGGCCCGATATCCATCGCTGATTGTTAGAATGCCCGTGGCGATGACCTCAGAGGCGACCTGTCGGTAATCCTCGCCATCGAAATCGATGAACCACGATTTGAAGATGGTCTGCGCCATCTCCTCCAACGTCTGGTTCATCTTCCGGTTGAGCTCGATCTTGTCGTCGAGCGCCCCGAGCACCGCCGCAATCCGCTTCTGCTCTTCGATCGGTGGAACGGGCACGGGAAACTCCCGAAGAATGCCAAGGTTGATGTGTGGCACCCCGGTCGCGATCGCATTCTGTTGGATGAATTCAAGCGCACGCGGCGAGCGGAAGTAGGCGTACACGAAGCGAGCGTCCGCGATCTGGGGATCCACCGTCAACTTCATCTGGCTCTGCGAAACAACGTAGCGGTCGAATCGAGCATCGCTCGGAATCATGCCAACCTGCCCCAACGTGCCTCGCTGCGTAAACACGATGTCCCCTCGATGGGCCATATTCGACTCCAAGCTTTTGGCCTTTTCGCGGGAGACGAAAACGAAGTCCTCATCATGGAAGTAGCTCTCGGTATCACCGAGGTTCTTGCCACGGATGACAGGGACGCCGGGTACATCAACGTAGTGTCGCCGGCTTAGTTTCGAGCCGAACGGACCACCAACGCAGGCATATTTGTCGCTCGCTGCAATCAGCGACACAGTCCGCCACCTCCAACCATCCGGAAGCTCAAACATGGAATCCGAGCCCCGCTAGCGCGTCCCCGATCAGTGCGTCCAGCTCGATGCTCGCCGTCATCTGCGCAGAAAGTTCGGCAGTCAGTCGGTCCATCTTCTCGTTGAACGGCTCCCCGTCGTCGTCGAGGTCCTCGGCGCCCACGTAGCGCCCCGGCGTCAGTACGCAGTCGTGGGCCTCGATGTCCGCCGTCTTTGCAGAAATGCAGAAGCCCGGCACGTCGGCGTACTCGCCGTCATGGTTCCGCCAGTTGTGATAAGCGCCCACGATCTGCTCGAGGTGCTCGTCGTCGAGCACACGATGGACACGGGTCTCCATCCGCCCAAGCTTGCGTGCGTCGATGAACAGCGTCTCGCCACGGCGGTCTCGATGACCGTTACCGGCCTTGTTCTTCGTCAGGAACCACAGGCAGACCGGAATGCCGGTGGCGTAGAACAGCTGTCCTGGACACGCGACGATGCAGTCGACGAGGTCCGCTTCGACCAGCTTGCGGCGGATCTCTCCTTCGCCGGACTGCATCGATGACATCGAACCGTTCGCGAGCACGAAACCGGCGGTCCCGTTCGGGGCAAGGTGGTGGATGAAGTGCTGCACCCAGGCGAAGTTCGCGTTGGACGCGGGTGGGGTGCCGTACTTCCAGCGCACGTCATCCTGCAGGACCTCGCCGCCCCATTGCGAGATGTTGAAGGGCGGGTTGGCGAGGATGTAGTCGGCCCGCACGTCAGGGTGCAGGTCCTCGCGGAAACTGTCGGCGTGCTTCGTACCGAGCTTCGCTTCGATGCCGCGAATGGCGAGGTTCATGCGCGCGAGGCGCCAGGTGGTGTGGTTCGACTCCTGGCCGTAGATGGTCACCTGGTCGCGCTTGCCGTCGTGGGCTTTGATGAAGTCCAACGACTGCACGAACATCCCGCCCGAGCCGCAGCACGGGTCGTAGACGCGGCCTTTGAACGGCTCGATCATCTCGACCAGCAGCTTGACGACGCTCTTCGGCGTGTAGAACTCGCCGCCACCCTTGCCTTCGGACGAAGCGAAGCGGGAGAGGAAGTACTCGTACACGCGGCCGAGCGTGTCCTTGTCCTGATGCTCTTTGGTGCCGAGGCCGATGCCGCTCACGAGGTCGATCAGCTTGCCCAGGCTGTGCTTGTCGAGGTTCGGACGCGCGTAGATCTTCGGCAGCACACCCTTCAGCGTGTCGTTCTCCTTCTCGATGAGGTCCATCGCCTCATCGATCGTCTTACCGATCGTGGCCTGCTTGGCCTGCCCCTGGATGTAGGACCAGCGCGCCTTCTCGGGCACCCAGAAGACGTTCCCGGCGGTGTAGATGTCGCGCTGCTCGAGCAGCGTCGGCAGCACGTCCTCCCGCTGTGCCTCGTCGGGCAGGTAGAGCTCGCTGTCGGGGTCTTTGACCGCCTTACGAACCTCGTCGCACCGCTCCTCGAAGGCATCCTCGATGTACTTGAGGAAGAGCAGCCCCAGCACGACGTGCTTGTACTCAGCCGCATCCATGTTGTTGCGCAGATGGTCTGCGGCATCCCACAGCTTGGACTCGAACCCGAGGCTTCCCGAACGTTCTGTTTCTTCCTTCTTCGCCAAGCTAACTCCTGAGGCGTGCGCGGATGTTGCTTTGATGTTCATACTGGCTCCATGAAGGAGGGAACCAGCTCGATGATCGATGCGTTCACAGCGGACGGGTTGGTCGCGGCGAGGAACATGTGGTCGCAGCGGAAGTCGAACTCGCCCTCTACCTCGAAGAACTGCAGGCATTCCGGCTTGCCATCTGGCCCGAGGGAGTAACCCTCCAAATGGTAGACGGGGCCGTCCTGGTAGCGTCGAAAGAAGCGTACGGTACGAGGGATGGCCAGCTCTCCATCATCGATGAGCTCGCAGACCATCCTAACGGCTTTCTCCTGTCGCTCCCTACGCTGACGCTCCGGGATGGACCGGTCGTGCACGTCTGCGTTGAGCGCATCGGCGAGTGCCAGAAAACGCCGATGGGTCTTCGCGGTCCAAACTTCTTCATGCATCAGGAAAGGCAGCGGTCGCTCGCGTTCCTGCCGCTCCAGCTCGAACGCGCGGAGGAGATACGAGCTGGACCCGATGTCGAGGCCGTCCAGCCAGCGCCCGTTTTGATCTATCTCTCTTGGGCTAAAGCCTTGGAGCCCCTGTTGCGCGACATCGCGCAAGATGTCGGCCTGGCCTGAGTCCCACAGGAAGCGAACGATGAGCTTGAGCAATCTCTCCGTTCCGCGTCGGGCGGGATCGATAGGCGGCTCTACTTCTTCGCCCGCCATCCACGAGTTCATGGCGTCGCGCAGCGCCTGCAGTTGTTCAACGCCGTCGAAGAGTCCGCCGGCTGGGCGAGGCTCGGGGATTCCGAGTCGCTCGAGCACGAGGTGGAAGAGTCCAGCGGGGTCGAGGCCTTCCATCGCCTCTCGACTGACCCCGGCTTTGTTGGCCAGTCGTCGCGCGTCGGACGGCCTCAGGATTTTGCGCAACCGGTCGACGAGGGCCCGTTGTTCGCGCATCGTGTAGATCCACTCGACAAAGCGAGACTCGATTCCACCGCGCATGTTCCTGAAATCGGGATCGTCAGCGAGGTCGATCTCGAGATCTTCTCTCGTCGAGATCTCGAGTAGGAGACTCCAGAGTCGCTGGGAGGGCCGAATCATGGATCTAGCCCTGCCAGCAGTGCAATTTGCCTTTCCAGAAACCGCCCGTACTCAGTCAGCAGGTTTCCTTTCACACCGAGTGCCGGATCGAACGAACCAAACATCCGCCGCATGTCGCTCGGGCGAAACAGCATCACGACGAAGTCAGTGGGCTCGAGATTCTGGCGGTCCAAGAATGATGCGAAAGGAGTGTCGCCATCGAAACGAAACCCCAGCTCAGCCAGCTCATCACCCAGCCACGGATGCTCGTCTGCAAGTTCGCGAAGGAAGATCTCCCACGTTTCGTCCACACCCTCTTCCTGGACCGGCTCGGCATCCCCAAACGCGTTGAACACTTCCTCGGCGTAGGCTCGAGAGAATTGAGCTTGTGCCGAGGCGAGGAGAAGCGCGGCCTCCGCCTCGGGGATGTTCAGCTCCTGGGCGATTTCCTCCTCGTCCAGGCCATCTGTCCGCATCTCCAAGATCTGGTATGCATCGTCAGCAAGGCGTCCGAACGTCCTCAGCATCACATCGGACTCTTCTACCCATACATTTCGGTAGCTCCGATCTAGATCTTCCCCAAGGCCGCTCAGAGAGCTCGCGGGTCCAAACCAGTTGTTGAGGTGGCGGGATGGATGACGATCGGCATCCACGATGCGAGTCCCGCTCAACAGTTTGTTGGGAATGAAGACCTGTGTGGCGTCGGACTGCAGCAACGCAATCCGCTCGCTTGTCGACACGACGATGCCGACCTTGGGGGAAGAATTGAGAAGTGAGAGCCAGTTCGCCCAGACCTCCGGATGATCCCCGACGGTGATTGGGCGCCAGTTCTCAATGAGCAGAACGGTGCTCGGTACGCCACCATGCGCCAGCTGGTCGCGGAGACGACCTAGCTCCGCCCAATCGCGCCGACTCGCGTCGATGGACACGACGTTGCAATCCGAGAGGCGCGATCTCAGCTCCTCGCAGATTCGCGCGCGAACATGCGCCTCGGGGGCCACCAGATTAGCGGATGCGCCTCTTCCGACGATGACCTCCAGCTGAGTCGCGACCGCCTCGATGTGAGTCTGCTCGCTAGGGTCGGGGCCGACGTATGTCGCTGGGATCAGACCGAAATCGTTGGCCGCGATTTCCGACAACGAAACGCTCCGACAGAGACCCGGGAAGTCTTGGTACTCATCGTCGCCGCTCCGCCAATAGTCAGTAAGGAGACCCGCGACGATGTGGATCATGTCGTCGTCAATCTCCGTCTGAAACCTCGACGCCGTACGACCGACCTTGCGCGCATCAATGAAGAGCACCTCCCGATCCTCGACCGTCGGTGCCGCCTTTCGGAGCACCCAGATCGAGACCGGGATGTCAGTGGTCTGGAACATCTGGGCGGGACAAGCGACGATGCACTCCACCAGTCCAGCTTCGAGGAGGCTGCGCCGAATCTCTCGCTCTTCGGTGGAGAACAGCGAGTTGTTCGTCAGTGCCAACGCGGCGCGGCCGCTGTCTGCCATGTGGTGAACGGCGTGCTGAAGCCAAGCGAAATTGGCGTTCGTCTCCGGTGGGACACCGTGAATCCACCGCGGATCGTCCTGCAGAACCTCTCCGCCCCATGCCGACAGATTGAACGGCGGCGCGGCGAGTACGTAGTCCGCTTTGAGATCTGGGTGCAAGTCCTGGGCGAAGGTGTCGGCTGGACGCGCACCGAGGTTGGCCTCGAGACCGTGAATCGCGAGATTCATACGGGCTAGTCGCCACGTAATCACGTCGAACTCCTGCCCGACGATTGAAAGGTCCGCGGGACGCCCACCGTGCTGCTCGACGAAGCGTGTTGCGCCTTGCAGCAAGCCGGCCGACCCGCAACACGGGTCGTAGACACGTCCCGCCGATGGGGCAACGAGGGCGACCATCAGGTCGACGACACTGCGGGGGGTGTGGAACTCGGCCGCGCCTCTGTCCCCCATCGAAGCGAATCGGATGAGGAAGTAATCGAACAGGTCGCTGAGCTTCCCATTCGGACCTTCGACGTCGCCAACCAACTCGACGAGTTTTCCAACGGTGCAGTGGTCGAGGTTTGGCCGCGCATAGATCTTCGGCAACACTCCCTCGAGCGAGTCGTTCTCCCGCTCGATGACGTCCATCGCCTCATCGATCGTCGTCCCGATCGTAGCCTGCTCGGCCTGGCCATGGATGTGGGACCACCGCGCTTCGGCGGGCACCCAGAAGACGTTTGCGGCGGTGTAGACGTCTCGCTGCTCCAGCAGGTTCGGCAGCGCTTCCAGCCGCTGTCCCTCGTCGGGCAGGTAGAAGTCGCTAGTGGGGTCGACGACCGCCGCACGCACTGCCTCGCGACGCTCCTCGAACACATCGTCGAGGTGCTTGAGGAACAGGAGCCCCAGCACAACGTCCTTGTATTCGGCGCTACCGAGGTTCTGACGCAGATGGTCTGCGGCATCCCACAACTTGGACTCGAACCCCGGGCTCACCGAAGGTTCGTGCTCCTTGATATTCGCCACGGCGAACCCCTACGCTAGACTGCGTGATCGGAAAGATACCGCGCGATCGGCAAGGTCGACAACGCCCATCCAGAGGAAATCTCGATGTTCATGCTGCGACTCGTCGCACTGGGCTCTGGATTCGGCCCCGCTCACAACATGCACAAGGTCGGCTGGTCTCGGATTCATCGTCACCTCCCTTCCAAATGTTCGTTCGGAAGACGAGACTCATTGGTCCTACTGACACGTGCCGATGCTCGCGAAGTTGTTGGTCCCGATGGGCGCCGATCGCCCACGGAGGTCCGGAAAATCAATGGTTGGACGACTGATATGCAACGAATCGCACGATTGACGACGCTCGAAGTGCTCCGGCGGTACAGCCGGGAACGCTGGAAGGAAGTGCAGTGGCGGAGAGCTCATCCCGAAGTTGCGAACGACGAGGAGCTCAAGACGTGCCGCGTTTGTGATCTGCGAATTTCTGGCGACATCGATTTCTTCGTCCTGCAACGGTTCCATTGCCGTCAGTGTCGCCACCGCACACACCTCGGATGTGCCGAGAACCGCAAGGCACCGAAGATCTGCCGAGCGTGCAGTGACCCCCTGTTCCGTCATCGGCCCGACCTCGCGGTCACCGAAGAGGTCTGGCCCCTTCTGACCGCGGCTGAGACCGACGCGAGGCGCGAGGTCGCCGCGCATCTGGACCGGGCATTCGGCCCGAACTGGCGACACGATCCTGGTGTGCTGGGCGCTCTCGAGCCGCGTTTGAAGGGCATGCGCGCTCTCCGAGAGCAGAAGAAGGACACCGACGGTGACCTCTTGAGCTACGCCTATCTGATGGAACTGCACACGCTCATGGCCGGAGCGTGGGAGGTACTTGGCGCGCCCTGGCTGGGCGAAACTGCAGACGCCTGGCAGAGTCGATTCCAAGTTCTCACGACGGCCCGCAACCATCTTGCACATCACCGGTTTGGCCAACTGCAACACGAGGTCGTTGCCGAGGCGAAGGATGCAGCGTTCGCGATTGTCCGGTGTGCCGACTCGATCTGACGGGGCGCAGTTCTAGGGGTCGTCCACGGGCAGGAGCGCGTCGATCTGCTCTAGCGTGAGGGCGAGTCGGTCGACGACGCCCGCCTGAATGGTGGCGGTCACGTGTGCTCAGCGACAGCGTGATAGGTCGAGCTTCTCGACCAGTACGGCACGAGGGCAGCGACAAACGCGGCGCCATCGGATGGCCTCAGATATTGGCCCTCCTCACTCATGACAATGCCGAACACGATGTCGAAAGCCTCGTCGTCATTGAATGTTACGGTCATCCCATCCCAGTTCACCGTCCCGGCGATCTCGCCGGTCTCGACGATGTACAGCACGATTCGCAAACCCATCTCCACTCCCAGAACACCCCGGCGGAAGCAACGAACTATCCTCGCCGGGCCGGAACGACGATCTCTTGCCCTCCTCGTCGGAAGGTGGCGACTTCGTCGCTCCGATCACACCGCGATAGTTCGTTGCTTCCGTCGGGGCTGCTGATCGAATGCGTCGTGGATATGACGGCCGCAGATACGGCTACTGACAGTTTGTTGAGATGCATCCCCAACGAGGGCGCGTGGCGGCGTGCTCGACGGTGGCGCTGCGGATTGCGATCCACTACGACGAGGTTCGCTGCTCAGACGGGAGTTCGAGATGCCGACGATCGTGAATCAACACTCCGTAGACGGGGCTACGGGCTTCAAGCAGATTGTCCTCGTCCAGGGGGACATCGCGGCGTCTGAATGCGCCGCGGTGGTCTTGTCGTGCCACGCCAACGCCCAGTTGGCGCCCAGCGGAGAAACAATCCGCGCAGTCGCGGCCCGACACGAACTGCAGGGCCCTGTGCTGGAGCCCGTCATCATTCTGCCCGGCGGGGCTTCGGGAACGTACCGTTGCGACTGGGAGAGCGGGAGTCCGCCCTTCACGACGCTGCTCGTCCGGCTAGCAGGCGCGAACAAGCATGAGTCCGAGGCAGACGCCGCTGCCTACTACGACCGCGTGATCTGGAGCATCTTCGGCACCGTAGCTGCGCTCGAACTCCAGGGCAACGGGTTCTCGTCCATCGCGATCCCGCTCATTGGCGGCCGTCGGGGCTACGCGCAGCGAAGCTCGATGGAGTCGCTGATTCGCTACGCCGCAGCGTGGCTGCAGCGCTCAATGACCACGGTCAGTGTGTCTTTGTACGCCTACGACGACTCGAGTAGCGACCAGTGGAGCCAGTCGATGGATGAGGCACTTGGCCGGAAGTACCTCGATACGGCGGGAGACGAGGTGGCGGGCGCTCTCCGGGACGAGATTGTCGCGATGCTCGACGATCCGCGCGTTTTGGATCTGTTCGACCAGAACGGGACACTGACCCCGCTCCGACGTGCGCTGCAGCGAAGCGACGGTGATGTGTGCATCCAATCCGTCGGTGGTTTCGGCCGGCGTCTGGTCGAGGAACTCGTGTCGACCATCTTGCTGGCCAATGGAAAGAAGCCCGTGTTCTCCCTGTACGAGAACATCCAACAACACTTGCGCGAAACTGGAGCGGTTGCCCCATGGATCGTCGCGCACTGCCACACCCTCCGCGAGTTCGGCAACGAGGCCGCGCACGCGAAGCCGGACCCAACGTACATTCCGAAAACGCTGAGCCGGCACGACCTCGTCGCGCTGCTGAGCAGCCTGCTGCGCGTGCTGCAGTTCAGCCAAGAGTGGTCAGGAAACCGAGTTTGATCGACACCGCACGTTGATCGGCGAAACGCCTCCCGCTGCGCGCGCAAGTTGACGTACAATCGACGCATCTCTCGACATGAGGCGGGCATGAAACTCAGCCGTTTCCGTGCGCCAAGCGCGTCCACGAGCCGCTGGCTGCGGCGGAATTGCTCGACCTCCTTAAGTACACAGCATCAAAGCATGGCCGCCCCAGAACTGGACTGGCTAGCCGACGCGGAACTTCCCGAAGAGAACCGCGACCACGACGAGAACTGCCGCGCCAAGCCTCGTCTGTTTTGATCGAGCAGTTCCCGTGACGCACCACGTGGCGAAGTGCTCACAGTTCTGGAACGCAAGCGAGTACTCCGCCTCGCCGATTCGAGAACGAGCTCTGCAGACAGCCACCTCCGATGAGTTTCTCCCAGAGTATCCGACCATTTGGACGTGGTCTCGATTCTGACCATCGAGGAAAGCTTCCAGCGACGTTTCGACGACGCAGGCGCCGCGTTTGGAGCCCACTTCCCCCGTGTAGTGAATGACTCGGCCGGAGCCGACGTAGACGCCGTGGTGAGAGTACGGGAGCGCGGGCTTTCGCAGCCGGAAAATCTTGATGTGGTCGCCTCGTTGCACAACAGCCTCCAGCAAACGTGCCCTCGAACTTATCGACGAGCGCCGCACGGCGTACTGACAAACGAAGTCCAAAGTCGCCACCCCGCGCTTTCCCGGGACTTCCCAACGTGATAGCAACAGGATCCTACGATTGGGACTGCTAAGAGTACGGGCTCAGAGTGCCCGGCTGTGGAGCAAGGCATGCCGAACGAAATCGCCCCACTTCCCTCACCTATCGCTTTTGCGCTCGCACGGGTTGCTCAGGAACCAACAGAACAACGACTTCCGCACCTTGTCGCGGCGACAGAGCGAACAGTGCGTTTCCTAACACTGGTCTCGGCCTCTCGACATCTCAACCGCAAGCCCACCCCTCGCGATCCAGCAATCGACCGAGCGCTGGGAGCGTTGGCATGGAGGGCCTCGTTTGGCACGTGGAAGGACGCGCTCCTCGCAGTAGAAGGCTCATTCGGCTCAGACCCAACCTTCGCCGTGCCGCTCGACCAGAAGCTCAAACTACCCCATGCACTCGACCTCTATAGGCGAAAGCACGATTGCAAGAGTTCGAAAATTTCCGCCAAGCAAGCGCTTTGCGCCTTCGTTGAACTCCGCAACGATCTGGTGCATCCCCGAGGACGTGGTCTCACAGAAACCGAGAAGATCAGTCTCACGAGGATTCTCGAACGGGCACTGCGAGAGGTGGTTGACGCCCTGGACATCGCGAACTGCTCTGTGCCGATGTTCGTAAAGAGAGCGGACAAGGGTCCCTCTTGGAAAGTTGAGACGATTAATTTTCTCGGCGCGACGAAACCTCGTTTGCAGACGAGCGAGCACGTTGAAGCACCACCAGATCTTGTGCACTCTGGAGCGCTGGTCCTGGCCCAGCACGGTCGGCCGATGTTCAGCCTGTCCCCGCTCTTTGTGGCGCGAGACAACCAGTTGTACCTGCTTCAGGAGTTCCCAGGCGGCAAGCCGGTTTTCGAGTCGGCAGACCCTGAACTCGGTCCCTTTGATCCAAACGCCACCGAGATCGCCAGACACTTCGAGGAAGTTGTGGGGCACCTCGTGAGGGTGCCGGCGGATTCTCCTGTACCAGCCGCCGATGTACTCCAGACTGCGCTTACAGCGGCGAGAGCTGACGGCGTCATCACGCCCGACGAACTTGCGATGCTGGAGGCAATCCAGCGGCGCTTTAGCCTACCGGCGCTCGATCTCAGCGATCACGAGCTTGCTCACCGTGCCTCCCCTGACACTGAAGCAGAGGACGAGGACCTCCAAGATGATCCGAAGAGCGCTGCGCCGAATCAGAGGCCACGGACGAATAGGGAGTCCGCCCCGTCTATCCTCAATATGATGCGCAATGTGATCGACCAGAGTATGATGCACGACGCGCCAATCGATCAGGCCCGCGAGCTCGCATCTGGGATGTTCGAGTCCGCAAAAATCCTGCTTGCAGATCCGGATCGAGACGGTGCCCTCGACTGGAACGGTTGGGAGGCGCTGGAGTCTGGCGCAGACCTGGATTTCGACAAGGGTCGCTGGACGAACACGAGTTTCCGACTGGAGTTCGAGCGCAACTCAATACCGTTGGTGCTTGAAGTTGCGATCGGGGAGGCCGGCTCGGCCTCCACTGTAAGACTCCTCTTCGATGCCCACGAACTCACAGTCACCGAAGTCGCGGTCAATCCCGGAGAACTGCCAACGTTTGCGATGCGACTCCCGTACGAGGGGACGAGGCAACTTACGATCGACCGCAAATCGTCACAGATCCGAATACGCACGGGGTCGCTCCTCGTCCCCCGCCAAGAGTCATGCCCGTTCGAAGCCTTCGTGCGGCGCTGAGCACGGGGCTGTTGCTCCCTCTTTCAACCGCGCCGGGCTAAATCGACTACTGGAGCTAAGCTTCTGGCATCTCGTGCATTTCTCTCACCAGCGCACGTGTGTCCTCCAACAGCCCAACGAGACCGCTGAACAGATCGCTCTGGGACGTTCGCATCGCGCGGAGCGCTGCGAGCTGCTCGTCGATCCCGGCGAGGTGCGGAGCCAGGGTCGACGCGACGAAGCTCTTCGTGACTTCGTCGAAGTGCATGTCAACGGAAAGGGCCGCTTCGTTGAAGCCCGTCCTTACGGCAGCCCGACTCTCGAGGAGGTCTGCCTCAAGCTTCTCCGCGTCCATGTCTGCCTTGACCTGAAAGATGAAACTCAGGACCACGCCCACCACCGCGAAAGCGCGTCCCACGTTGGCCACTGTGCGCGCCCACTTCACCGCCTCCCACGGTCTAAAGGACTTACCGAAGAACTTCCCCAGGACTTTCACGGCTTCGTGTGCGTTGGTCCCCGAGTACTGGTTTAGCTTGAAGAGACCACCAAACGAAGTCGCGCTCGAATTGAACGAGTTCTGAACGAGGAACTCGCCGAGCCGCTGCCCCGCATTCGCGCCCTTCTGCGCTTTTCCTAGCGTGTCGACGTCAACGTCCACCCGCTCCATCTCCAGCTTCATGCGGGCGACGAGACGCGGTAGAAGCTCGCGCGCGAGTTCACTCTCAGTGACTTCCCGCAGCCTCTGGTCGAGCTCAATGAGATGCTCTTGAACTACGCGTTCGACTTCGGAAGCAAGCGCCGCAGCGTCGGTCTGAACGCCCGCCTGCGCTACCTGAAGTCGGTTGTTCACGTCTTCGGAATCGGCGTTGGCATGGATGAGGTCGGCGACTTCACGGCCGCTCGCACGAAACTTTGCGGCCGCGCGTTGGACTTTGTCCGACACGTCCCGTGGCACTCGCTGCTGAGTGTCGAGAACTGCTCGGCGCTGCTGTAGCAGAAGCTCTTCGAGGGCATTGACGTCGTCGTCGCCGCCAGGCTCGGACGCCAGAGCCTCTTGCAAGACTTGTTCGAGCACATAGAGCGATGAGGTGTACCGGCCAACAATCCCCTTTTCGCGGATGAACGCGTTCAGGTTGCTGATGAACTGTGCGTAGCCGCTCTTACGAAGCAGACTCTCTTTGAACTCTTCGTCCTCTTCCTGAGCGTCCAGGAATGCCTCGGTGTCGATGAACGAGGTTCGCAGCTCCTCCGCCGTAAACGGTGTCAGAAGCCGACTGAGGTCCGCTCGGATGACATCCTGCGCCTGAGGCGTGTTCCCGGCCGCGGCCCGCTGCATCTTGTTCACGACGAGCATCATCTCATGCGCTTTGTCCCGGTCGATGGCGAGCGTGCGAAAGTGCGCCGCAAGGTGCGAGTCGAGTCCTTCGTTCGTGGTGACAAACACCAAGAGGTCGGCCGCGCTGATTTGCTCATAGGCGGCGGCGTCGTGGTCTGGGCGCAGACTCGTGTGGACACCAGGCGTATCAATGACTTTCACCCCATCCCAATCGTACTCGTGGGACTCCTGGGTCGTGATGCCCTCGCCGACATCGATATCGTCGCGCCCGGTCAGCGCCCTGAGGATAGAGGACTTGCCAGCGCTGTACTGTCCGGCGAACACTAGGCGTAGAGCGCGATCCCCGCCGTCGGTCATCTGGGTTGGCATGCGGCTCGCCAGTTCCCGGAATTCGTCCGAGGCGCCAGAAGCCAGCGTGGCGGAACCGCGCTTCAGAAGCTCATTGCCTCGTCGAACCCAGTCATGAATTTCAAAACTAGTCATCGCTCCCTCCCCTTACTTCATCACGTGATATTCGGTGAGTTGTTGAGCAAGTCTCACTCGCGCCTTGCCCACGGCGTCGAGTTCATCAAGCGGTACGTGCGCAACCCGGATCTTCTCTTCGAGCCGGATCTTGCTACGTGGACAGTCGCGTCCAATGGCCTGACTCAACATCGACTGCGCATCTTCTGTCTTGATGACGAACCAGATGCGTTCGTCGAGCAGACGCTCGAGGCCCTTGCGAACCTCTTGCGGCATCGTTGTTTCCCGCTCGATCACCAGCATGGTCGCATGCCCCGGAACTCGGGCTATGTCGATGATCCTCGCAGCGAGTGCAGAAGCGTCAAGGTGTGCCAACGCCTCGTTTACCAGCGTTCGATGAAGCGCTTTTGCCTGGCGATTCATCGTCCACGCGAGCGCACGTTGCGTATCGGCAAGTCCAAACAACCCGCTGATTACAGTCTGCAAATCGCCCAACACCACGTCGGACTGGTTTCGCACCAACTCGTTCGTGAGCCAACTACGCATTTCTCTGCGGACACTTTTCCGGATCTTGTCGGCATTCTGTTCCAGCCTGGCTGACAGTTTCCTGCGCTGTTTCCCAGCTTTCTCATCGCGATCATCGAGGAAGAGCCCCACTAGCCACCCCAGTCCACCAACGGCCATGGCGATCCATCCGGGCGGGCCGCTGCTGAAAAGCGCCGCGATGCCGAGCGCGCCCGACAGGATCGTCGTGCCCCAATTCCACGCACGTTTCCCGTCGAAAATGGCGTCCATCTTGATCTGCTTGTCAGCGGCGAAGCTCGTCGTCAGGCGAAGTTCCACGGCGATCTCACGCGCGATTTCTTCGAGTTCCTTCTGGCACTCTGCGGCGAGCTCGCCCTGGAGCTTCGTGACCTGGTCCTTCAACTGGAGCGAGTTCAGGACCGCGGCCCAACGCTTGCCAGCATCGTCGCGCTCGAAGTTCCGTTCCACAAAGCCGGGAATCTCCTCGCGGATTCGGGCGGCACAACGTTCGGAGCAGGCGTCGATGCGGGACTGTGCGGTCTTCAGGAAGCGTTCGGCCCAGCGCTGCAGTTTGCGGCGCTTCTCGAGGAGCACCCTTCCGCTGGTGGCATTTTGCGCGCTGAAGTCCAGTAGACGTGAGCTGACGTCAAGCATGGGCGACACAGCGCCATCGATAAAACTCTTCACACGAAGGAAGCGGCCGCGTCCGAGGACCTCACCGATGATGACTTCTTCGACCAGATCGAAGCGGCTGGAGTCTCGCAGCGCGACGCTGAACTTTGCGTACTCCGGGGCATCCGACAGAAACCGCGACTGCAAGTGCGTCCCGACGAACCGAATGCGATTTCCCGCAATGTGTTGATCGGCGAACTCATGAAACTGGCGCCAGATCGCGCCCAGACGCCGACGATCCAGCAACGCGTCCTTCTTCTTCAGGAAACGTCGAACGTCGTCCGCATCGTTCAGCGTCAGTTTCGCGTTGCACACGCCGACGACGGGTTTGCCCAAAGCACGAACCTGCGCAAAACACTCAGCCTCGGCTGCCTGCGGGGAGTCGTCAGTAATGAGAAACAACACAAGGTCGGCTTTCGAGGCTGCGTCGAACGCCAAGGCCTCATCCTCGGCGCCTTCGAAAGCGGCCACTCCCGGCACGTCCGTTATCCGAAGACCGCGCCACGTGTATGCACGCACGTCACGAGTGGTTCGATGCCCACCCTGCCCTATTGAGCGCCCATCACCCCGTGTGAGGATTTCCATCAACGTCGATTTGCCGGCGACCGTACGTCCGAAGAGCGTGATGGAGAATTCGTCCAGCTCGGCGCGCCGAGCCTCAAGCGTGCGTCGGGAAGCCTCCTGGAGCTCACCGAGTTCCGAGATGACCACTACCAACTGCGCATCTAGCTGCGAAGCGACGCTGGAGGTCTTCACCCGGCCGGTACCACCGGCGTCGATCCGCTCTCGAATTGCCGCCGTCGCTGTGTCGATGGCGGCTTCCGATTGCTCGAGGCTGGTCTGAGCGATTGCGTACCCGCGCCGAGCGGCGTCGCGGCACTCGTTGAGTGCATTCTCAAGCTCTGCGGAGTTCCGTGCTGAGGCACGTTGCCCACCGCGTTTCGCCGAAGCGCGCGATTTGCTTTGGGTGGACATGATCATCCCGTCTGCACTCGCCCTTCCCCGGAAAGGCGCCGCCTTAGTATGTTGAACTTGTGAGACATTCTCATCCATCGGGCCATCACTCGCAAGGTCGTTCACGGGGCCCGAGGGGCGATCCGTTCGGCGGACCTGCTGCTCGATTTGTCGTTTCACTGTGCCCACACTCGCTCCCTTCGCGACTCACTGTCTCGCTGACGCGAACTCCGATGGCTACTGACCAGGAGCCTCTATTCTTGGACCAACTTCAGCCAACTACGCCCGACCTCGACCCAATTCGTCGTACGCCAGCCGCGCACCGGTTCACGAACGAGCAATCGAGATCCGCACGAGGGACAGACTGGGAACAGCGGTATCATGTGTAGCGGCACGATCAGGTCCCCGCGCGCACGGCGCGCACAGGCCGACCCACACCGACAAGAAGTTCTGATCGTCTCGACTCTCAGCACGGGCATGTCACTTCCCCTTCTGCATGGCTTGCGCGACGAGGTCGCCGAGTATCCCGCCGATCGCACCACCGATCGCTGTCCCTGCGCCTGGAACCACGAGCGAACCGACGACCCCGCCGACGAAGGTCCCGGTGGACGCCACCGCATTGCGCACCGTCTTGCGGCGGTAGCTCGGACCGTCGAGCTGGCCTGCGGCGAAACGCACCGAGTCGGCGGCCTGCGCAGCTGCGAATCCGACGAGCGAGCTGCGAGCGATCGCCGTCGTCCCTGCGCGCGAGGCGTGTCGTGTCATCGTGCTCAGTATGTGCTTCAGCTTCGGCATGACCGCTCCTCACTCGAGTCCGTTCGAGGGAGAGACGCTCGGGTCGCCGACTGCTGACACTGGAGGAGAGAAACTGCCGGCATTGCACAATCGTGCTCACCCTACGAAGCTACGACGTCCACGAATGCCCGGCGGCTCAAGATGCTCAGATGTGGACATTGCGGTGCTCGAGCGGTTTCCTCATTGGACTCGGGCAGCCAGTGTGCGGACTGTGGAAACCCTGCTCCGAGCCGACTGGAGCTCGCGCTCCACGTCGTTGGTGGGCGTTTCGGCGGCGCTGCGGTCGAACTGTACGCGGGCGAGGCGTACCCATTGGGCGAAGGGAGGCGACGGAGCTCCGGCTCCCCTGCGACGGGCCATCGCGGGTCGGACGTCAGTCGGCAGTCTTACGAACAAGCCCATCGAAGGATGTCTTCCAGGTGGTCGCCGACGGCGTCGAGGATGTTCGCTCGGAGTTGTTCCCGGTCTGCGTTGGTTGCCGGATGGCGGCATCCGTATCGTTCCAGAATGCTTGCGACGAGCTGCGCGTCACTTTCACTTTGGCCACTCCTCGAAAGATGCTCGCACTTGTGCCGCAATGTGGTGACATCCCACACGGGCGTCGGCGACGATTTCTGCCCCTTGTACGGCGCCACGAGGTGCGCTGGCAGGCGATATTGCCGCCCGTCCGATGCATGTTCGCTCGTTGCCTCCACCAGCATCTTGTACAGATGGCTGAGGAACTTCTCGAAGTCAGCTTCAGAGCAGTCGGGCCGCGTGCAGTGGTAGTACTTCAACTGCTCGCCCGTCGGTCGGAACCACTCCGCGCCCGTATCGGTAAGGATTCTCTCGCTCACCTGGCTGATGAGAGAGTGAATTCGTTCAAAAGGGCTCTGCCGAATCGTCGGATCAATCGACCGCGAGGGCGCGGGCGACCTCTTCTCATGCGCACCTTCGGATCGACCAACCTCGCCCAGCCACCTCGGCCTCACAGGGCGGTCTCTGCGGATCAGCCCGTCCAGCTCAAGCGCGCTACACGTCGCGATGTCCGGTCTTGGCTTTCCATCGTCCGCTTCGGCCAGGAAGATTCGGCTCCTCGGCTGTAAGTCCCACCACCATGCAAGCAGACACGACTCGACTTCGGACTTCGTCCGCTCAAGAACGCGATCCACGCCTCGTTTCGGCGCCAAAAGCTCGATCGCAACAGCTTGGAGCATTGTCAGGACCGCCACCGGCAAGCCACCTACGCGCTCCCAGATTTGGTCGGCGAGCGTCTCAGGCGGTGAAACCTTCAAGGTATCGAAGACTTCCACGACGAGATCATCGACCCCGCCAATGTCCAGGGGCTCCACGCGATGATGTCCGACGAGGTCGAGCAGACGCGAGCTCTTGTCGGGGAAACGCTCCATCAGCTGCGCTGGTTCAGACCGAGAGATGAAGAGGTACGCGAATTTCGCATGTACGTTCACGAGTTGGCGCAACTTCCTCTGGTCGTCCTCGAGCAACCAGAGAGCGGGTGTCTCGAAGCCGTCGTAGACGAGCAGAACGGGCCGATCGCGGCTACTTCGCGCGAGACTGTCGAGTCGTTCCCACGCGGACGCCCCCTCGATGGCTCCGCTGTCCACCTGTCTGAGCGATCGTTCGATGAACTCCGTAGTCGCGGGCGCACGGAGATCAGAAACGTCGTTCCAGATCACGTGTGTCCCGCTGGCCTCGCCACGTCTACACACACACTTCGCAAGCGACGACTTACCAATGTTGCGCGGCCCGTAGAGCCAAGCGGAGTTATGCTGCGCCGGTCCGACCGCGCAGGACTCGATCTTGACGAGGTCAGAGTCTCGCCCGACCAAGAATCGATCTGACTCGAGCGGTCCCCGTGCAGCCAGCTCCCTGATTACTTCCTTCTGGTTGTCGTTCATGATCTGCCCTGGAGCAGGAAATCGCCCAGCATCCCGATAACGAGTCGGACTCGGTTCGAGTGGTTCTTCGCCCGCTCGATCAACGGCCTTTCGTTGCGCCGTGCGGCCGCGAGCTTGTCGACGATCTGTCCCACCTGTTCTTCGGATCGGTCCACACCGCGTTCGCGTAGAGCGCCGATCACTTCACGTATCGACACGTACGATCGGCGATAGGACACTTTCTCGATCGCCGCGGCGATGCCCAACAGCACCTCCTCGCCAAGACCAGCTTGTTCACCAAGCTCGTCTTGGACGAGGTTGCGGTATGACGTCACGTAGTCCTTTGCGAGAACGTCCTTCTTTATCACCTTTCGCACATCCTCGAGGGTGGCCAAATCTCGCGCCTCGCCTTGCATGTAGCCATACAAATAGTGGCAGACCAGCTGTAGCAAGTACGGTTGTCGTCCGGCCGCTGCAAGCAGATATTCCTGCGCAGCCGGCGTAAGCGTGAATCGCTGGGTCCCGAGAGCAACGACTTGAAGAGCCTCTTCGGTGGTGAACGGACCGACGCGGAACTCGACGAACATTCCGAACAGGCGGTCTTCATAAGCCGTTTCACGGAGCGATGGCATCCCACCGATCATCAAGTTCACTTCGTTGTTGACCATGACAGCGGCCCGCAAGGCGGCAAACACGGATACTTCGAACCCCGTTTGTGGGGTCACAGCCTCACCTGCCTCACGCCGCTGCTCAGTGGCGTCAGCGAGTGATACCAGATGGTCGAATTCGTCGATCACGAGAAGAAGCCGCTGCCGCATTCCCGACTTCGACACAGCCCGGACGAAAAGATCGAATGACGCGTACGGGTCCTCATCGAAGTCACTGCCGCGAAAGTCGATCTTCGACGCGTACTGCGTCGGGAGCTCCTGTAAGATCGTCTTCACAAGCGCCTTCAGAAATCTGCACGACGTGTCATCCTTGGGACGTGCCTCGGCGTCGAAAAAGACCACCAGATTGTTTCGGCTCACGTCGGGGTGTTCGACAACCCGTTTCATGAGACTCGTCTTGCCGATGCGCCGAATACCATGGACCAAGACCGGACGATCCCTTTCGGAGCCCGCCAGTGCCCCGCGGATCTCCTTCAGCAACGACTCGCGGCCAACGAAGTGGGTCCCTTCGACCGGATCCCCCGTGGCATAGGGCGTTCCGGGCGTTTGAGGCGGAGCGGGGCGAAGCGCGGCACTAAATGACAACCGGCTTCGATCGTCGCCGACACCGAACTCGAGTTTGCCTTTGAGTTCGTCGCCTTCCTTGGTGAAATCGAACGCTTGGCTCCGACTGAGCGACAGCCAGAAAGACACTTCCCTGCTTTCGCCTGGACGAAGTTCGCCGACCTGTTGGTGGGTTTCCGCGAGCGACCCGGGCGAGTTGGCGTCCAAGGACAGAGTGGCGACGACGTCGGGCGCCGGTGCCGCCTTCTCAGAGTTCGAGACTACGACCGGGATGCGAAGGTCCCGCCGTTTCCATTCGGGATAGATCTTGCTTAGTTGAACCTCCGCCGTGAGCTTTGGTGATTCGTAGCCCTCTCCGCCGAGAACGAGCTGAACGACGTCCTCCAATTCGGCCGCGATCAGGCCAGCTGGGAAATTGCCCGTGGGATCATCGAAGTTCGAGAACTCGCGAAGAAGCTCCGCGGCCGCCTCGCGGACTTCGTGCGTGCCGGTTCCGGTCTCAAAGAAAGCCGCCAGCTCATCTGCAAGCTCACCAAAGGTGACCTCGAGCGCCTCGCGGCCCGGCAGCGGTCCGACCAGTGTTAGAAGACGACGAAAGACCCGGTCGGGGTACTGGCGCAGTCGGCTGGGGATGAGCACGACGCCCGGGATCACGCTGTATACTGATGCAAATGAGAGAGTCTGTGCGGTGGCCGCGTGAAGCACGGCAGCCGCGACGTCGTCGTGCTCGAGCCGAATCCACAGCATGCCGATCGTACTCATCAGCTCGGCCTGGTCGAGAGCCTCAAGCATCCGCGAAGGACTGTCCAGCCACTGTGTGATACTGGCGTTCGCATCCGGAGAGACGAGGGTTCTAAACCTCGACCACGCATTGACAGCGATCAATCCGGAAGCGGCCCGCGCCATATTCTCCGGATCTGACAGGAGGCATCCAATCGCATCCTCCAGGTACTGCGCTGCCGGGCGCTCGTCCCGCTCGGCCGCCGCCAATCCCTCTTCGAGCAAGCCCCGGCCTAGAAGGTGTTGTCGCAAGGCCGGTTCTCGCGTGGCTTTTGCAGCCCCGAGCCAAAGGCGCGATGCCTCACGCCGTGAGCCTGACATTGCGGTCCTCCGCTCGAGCGCATCAAGCTCCGCAGGACCGACGGCGCCCGAATCCCCCTTCGACACAGCTTGTAGCAGAACCTGTGACGTGGCTCCCAACCGAGATTCCCCCACGACAGACAGTCGGTAATCTGCCCTCGAACCCGCGTCACCCAGCTCGCGCGTTCTCAAGATCGTGCCCGCCATGGCGGAGAGCACGTAGGACAATGGGTCGCCCGACGCGATCGAATCCACAAGCTGCGCATCTTTTCGCAGCACGAGCGTGGGCAGATATCCAAGGAGCTCGGAAGCAGCCTTCACCTCAGCAGCGGGTTCTCCTACGCGCAGGATTTCGATGAGACGCCCCCATGCCTCCGAAGCATCGTCAAAGAAGCTGTCCGCCATCTCTTCGCCTACCAACTCGGCGTAAACGGCAAGATCCTGGACACTGCGAACGGTTTCGGCGAACACTCGAATCCACCGCTCGACCTCGGCTTTTTCGTCTGGCCGCCGTTCCGGTGGCGCGAACCTGCGCAAAGACCTTGCGCACTCCTGAACTTCATCGTCGATGTCTGCGCCCCAGGCCCGGCCGTCCAATGCGACTTCAAGTGCCTGTTCCACGTCGGCGGAGATCTCGACGACCCACGCGGACCACGCCTCGTCCAGCGCCTGTCGCAGCGGAGCGCTCAACGCCGCCCCCACACCGGCGCTCAGTCGCAACGCAGCCGACCGCTCGCCGGCCTCAAGCGCCCCTGCGATCGCGTCCTCATGGGTGTAGTCCCCCGCGAGAACATCTAAGACGCGCACGAACAGCTCGACGTGGGTCGCGCCGATCCATCCAAACAGTGCAGGGTCCAGATCAGTGATGGAAAGGACGCTGGTCGCACCCCGCTCGCGTAGGGTTGTACTCAGGTCGTGTCGCATTGCAGTCCTCCGTCCGACAGCAGCTTCGACACGTCCCTGGCCAGCGCGCTGGTGCTCGCGAAGCGTTTGACCTCTAGGTCCAGCCTGCTGACTGGGGCTAGGGGATCAATGAATTCCGCGAGTTCGCGGATGCCGGTGAGACGAGTGAGCTGGCCCACCAGGTAGCGGAGCATCGCATCTGCCGCGCTGCCCTCCACCTCTGTAAGTCCCCGCGTACGACGAACTTCGTCGATCAACTCATCGGGGACCATTTCGGGTGCGGCGCCCAGCAGCACACGCTCAATGTCGGCCGCCAGCACTGGCGCGAACCGTTTCTGGTACTCTTTCGCGGGCGGCCAGGCGGGGTAGCAAGACTCCTTGGCGAGGTCGTGTCGAAACTCTGAAACGAGCGCCTCAGCGCGTCGCCTCGCGCTCCGAAGCACCGACCAGGCTCGGCCGCTTGAAACTGCCCACTCCAGGTGCCGCGTGATCTCAGGATAGACCGACTCGCACTGCGCATACGCGTCCCGCTCCGCGTACCTAAAGTTGTCGACCGCACCGTCGGCACCGAGCTGCGCGGCAAGGAACAGAAACGTGACGGAATTCTCAGGAGTGGGACTGAGCCACTCTGGATAGATCAACAACGACTCAAGTTCCGGGCGCTCGCTGGCGACGTCTCCGCGCCCCGCAGCCTGAAGCATCACACGGAACAGCGCCTCGATCAGGCCTGCCTGCGCAAATCGCATTTCATAGGCGGACGCCGAGACTGCAGCAAAGTAAAGCGCGTCCGAGTACCTGCGGAGTTCGATGAGCGAATCAAATGCGTGCTGGGCGACGTACTCATCAGCCGAAGTGCGCAGACGGCTTACAAGCAAGGGAAGACGTTCAGCCGCCGGCTTCGTGATGTCGGCTTGAAGCGCGATAGCCTCACGCAGGTGGGGCGGAAAGACGTTCGGCTCGACGTCGAACACCGAGACGAGTTCTTCGAGCAGTATATGCTGCGCAGAGACCTCGGCGGGAAGGCGACCCAAGAGTCCAGAGAGGTCGTCAGCGCTCAAGAACCGGCCAACCACACCCCACATGCCTGGCCACGAGCTGCGTGCGAGCAGTGTGTGCTCTGCGGCGGTGACTACCGCGTCACGTAGTTCAGGCGAAACGATCGGAATCTCGACTTCGTGGAAGAATGCCAGCATGAGTTCTGGGGGGCACTGCTTGGCGACCTCCAAGGAACACGCGGATAGTTCGTCGCGATCAAGCTCCGACAACCACGATGCTGATCGTCGGCCTTCGAGCAGCTCGGCAACGGCCAATCTACGTTCCAATGCTCGCCGATGCCGAGAAGCAAATGCCTCCAACTCATCCATTCGCTCAATGCGATGGAAGTCTCTTGGAACCTCGGTATCGGTTTGGTCGAACAGTGCGAGCAACGCGCTTGCCTGTTCATCGAAGCGCTTCTCGGCTTCGGCCTGGTTGCGCGTTGTCCAGAGGGCGAAAAACTCTTCGCGGGATTCCGAATCTGCGACCAGATTCGACAGCGTTGAGGGCCGCAGGTCATGCCGTTGGTTGGCACAAAGCTCAAGATACTGCGCAGCCGCGTCGTTCTGCAGTGCGTCGGCCTTCTCACCAACGGTTCGCACAGTCGCCCAATCGCCCACCTCCGTGGCCGAGAAAACGCGTTCGCGCGCCTTCGCAAGCGCATCTAAGTTGCTTCGGAAGTTTGTTAGGATCTTTGGACTCGTAGAGGCTTTGAAAACTGGGCGCGGACGGGCTCTAGCCCGCACGGTCTCGACCATTTCGACGGCCACATCTATCCGAAACCCTTCTGCAACCGCCTCGAAATCCAAACGCGAAACAGCGACCTGATCGGACGCCGTCCGCAGACGATCAGGCACATCAGCATCAGCCCGCTCTAGAATCTGCCGGGCCGCGATGAGGGTGAGCGGTGACTGCCCGCGGACGGCCGCCTGCGGGTCGGTGAGTTCCGCAACCGCCTCCGAAGTCCTACCGACCGCAAACAGAGAAAGACCGCGAATCAGCGCCCAAGTGGGAAAGTCTCGCAGTTCCGGCGTTTCGACCGCTTGGAACAGAACTCCAGTGGACAACTCCACGCAGGCTTCGAACTCCTCTTGGACGAACGCGCAACCGAGTCTAAGCGCAAGCGCAAACGCGCGACCGTTCTCCTCTGTCTCATCAAGACGCGCGATGCACTCGTCAACATGCTCGAAGTCTTCCGCCCAAAGAGCGCACATCGCAGAGTAGATAGGAGCACCCTCGCGGAGAAGTTGAGCCGCGTCGGCGAACCGCGACTCCTGGACGGCCTCGATTGCCTCTGCCGCGCCCTTCGCGGATTCGAGTGGGCGAAAGCCAACGAGCTCAAGCACGGTCTCGTTGCGTTGCGCCAGCAGTCCGTCCAAGTCTAGCTGGTCGCCATCGCCGACCAAAACTCGACCTTCTGAAATCCAGGCAGATCGCAGGGGTCGCGCCGACACCCCGAGCGCGCGCGGCGACGCCCAGTCCGCTAGGACCCACTCGTGAAGCGTTGGCCGGCAGCGCTGAGCGAGGAAATCGGTCCGGCGCCTGTACGCCGCATCAGGCCACCAGTTGTATGCAGTCTCCACAAGTGAACCAACGAAGCGCTGCTGGGCACCGAGGTGCAGGGTCACGAGCGCTCGAAACAATGGCGGATGTTCGGCTGACAGTCGGAGCAGAACATCGCGAAGAACGCTCGCTGTCCAACTCTTCGGACTGTTCCGAAAGCCACGAGGCACACAGTTCTTCACGACGGCTTTCACCGCCTTTTGGCTAAGGGCCTTCGTGATCTCGGGGCGTGCTCGCCTGAGCACGGCATCGACCGCACGGCGCACCACATCCTCTTTAGAAGGCCATATGTACACTTCCTCGTGCTCAGCCATCGCCCCAGCGTCTCAGGTGTGCTTGAAGTATCGACCCGAGAGTTCCCTGCGTCAATCGCGCTGACTCAATCGAAGTCGCGTGCCGGTGGGCGCGTCGCACCGCGAGCGCCAAGACTCGGACATGTGGCGGCGCCCACGGCCTGCTCGTCGGCCATCGGGCACGACCCGAATGACGACTGCTGACACCTTAGACAGCGACAGCGAGACATCGCTGCCGACGAGCATTCAGAAGTAGGGAACGCAGTCGAGGATTCGTTCGACGTGAACGCGCGAGGGGAGAACATCTCTCGGCTCGATGACGTCCGCGTAGAATCCCGCGATCGTTCGAGGCGCGTTGTCGAAGTAAGTCAGCAGACGCTGCCACGCGCCTGCCCCGTCGCCGTCCGGGAGCATCGACTCCGCGGCAAGTGCGGCTACGTGCCCGAGAAGATCTAGGACGCTTGGGGTGCCGGCCTGCTCAGACAACTGAAAGAAGATGTCTGCGGCCGTGCGCAAGCGAGCCCCTGGCGAATCGATGTTCGGCTGCCGGGCGACGGCTAACAGGTAGAAAGCCGTGACGTAGAAGTTGTCCGGCAGGACTCCCGATGGAGGTGGCAGGAGGCGCTCTTGCTCGTCATCCAGCCAATCGAGCCCTCTCCGACGAGCTAGTTCGGCACGGAAAAAGCCGAGGAACTGGCGCGAAAAGTCGTTCGACGGTGTGCCCGAAGCCGCGATCTCGTCTTCTGCGCTGTCCAATTCGCTGGCTCGGAGCAGACCGTGGATGAGGTAGTTCCGGGTGCGCTGGGCAGTCTCTTGTTGAAGCACGAGTGACTCCCGATAGAGGGGCTCCCACTCTACCGTTGGTTGCCCCTGTGCCACGCGGGACCGGGCGAGGGTATTGAGCAGCTTCGATTTCGTGAACGCCCGGACCTGCGAGTTCCCTAGCTCATCGCGCTTCGCGCATAGAGTAGTCTCCATCTCCTCGAAGCGATGTTGGTCGTAGAGCATAGCGATGATGTCCACGGTCGCAGCGAAAACCTCATCATCCAGTTCGCCAGTCGCATGGCGGACAAGCAGCGCCTTGTGGTCGGCGTCCAATGTTCCCTGGTGCCGTCGTGCGTCGAGTTGAATCGACTCTACGCGTTTCCGGAAGCGATCGGGCACCGCACTCCAATCGCGATGGAGCACACGCTCAGTAAGGTCTACTGCATGGCTGTACCGGTGGTCGGAGTTGACCATGACCTCCAACTCGGCGAGCAAGCGCAGGACCTCCGCGAGACGGAGGCATCCTTGAGACTCTAGCGCGCCAAGCAGGCGCGCATCTTTGAGTTTTCCTGAGAGTTCAAAGACGCTCTTGATCTCCCACACGACGTCGAAGTAATCCGAGTAGCGTGCGGAGTCCGCGCAGCCCGTTTCCCGGATCAACAGTGTGCCGGTCCCGAATTCACGGACAAACGCGTCGAGCTTCGCCGACACCGAATCCGAGCGACAGATCATCCCCGATGTGCCTTCGAGTTCGCAGACCGCGACAGCGGAGTCTAGTAACGCCGCGTCGGGATTGAGGCTACGGACAAAGCTCAGCAGCCCCGCGATGGTCATGGAGCCGCCGTCACATTTCCCTCCGAAGCCATCCTCGAACCGGACGGTCAGACTCTCGGGAACGGTGGGCGAAATCAGAACCCGGCACACCTCGGCCACGAGTCGGACGATCTCGTCCGCGGCGAATGGTAGCGTCGTCGGAACATCCCACTTTTTCGGCCCATTGCCATACGCTGCGTCATCCGGAAACCAACAGGTTAGCGGCACGACGTAGCCCAGGTTCTGCGGGCCCACAACCAGCCCGAGTACTCCGGGTGGCGTCACCTCGTCGTCTGCCACATCGCAACCCGCCGCGCGAAGTTTTTCTCGAATGGAGCCAGGCAGTCGACGTCGCAATCCGACTTGTCGTGCGCGTTGCTCCAGTCGGACTTCAGCTGCACACCGTCGCAAACCCGTCTGGGCTTTCAGCAGCTCAAGCTCACTCTCGAGAACTAGGACCGGGTTTGACTTCAGGAGGCAACGTGGCGGGAGCACAAGCTACTCCAGTTTCAGTCGGAGCGGGGCGAGTCCGGAGATGGCGATTCGAAGCTCAACAACGGTCTCGCGGCTTACCACCTCGGTGCGGTCTGGCGCGCCCCTGACGGCGTCGCGCCAGGCGAGTCGCTGAGGATCGCCTGTTGGCAAGACGATTTCGACAATCGGACGCTCCGTTGCCCCCTCAAGTACGACGGTGAGCATGTCATTGAAAGAGAGCACGCTCAGCGTTCCGGCCCCCGCCCATTCTTCGATTCTACTCACAACAGCCGTCCCGAAGTCGGGCAGGGAATCGGCCGAATCAGCGGCAAACCGCACTGGTGCCGACTCGTCCAGAGGCCCAAACTGCAAGTAGATCACCTCCGCCACAGGCGCGTCAGCTGTTTCTTGGACGAGCTCGGCCATGAGTCTGCCGACAAAACCCGCACTTTCGACGTCACCGGACAGAAACGCGCGTTGTGCTTCCACCTCCTCGATGGCTCGGTGGAACTTCACCTGAGTTAGGGCGAGGGATGCGTCAATCTCGTCGAGGTCCGCACGAAGCGTCGCGTAGTGCGCGTAGACGTACCTCTCGGCTTCGAGGAACAGTTCTGGATGTTCGCAAGCCCAGCTGACGCAGTTCTCAATCGGAGCCGAGTAGTCAGCCTCATCTTCCGCGGACGCGAAATGTCCGGCAGCCCAGCATGCGAGTTCTGCGTCGTCGAGGCGCCGAAAGAGCGAGATCGCCCGCTCGGCCAAGACGCTCCGCGACCACCGCGCTTCCACACTCTCCTCCAACCAGCTCGTCGCGTCAGCCAACCACGGACCTATCGGATCCAACTCCAAGGCCAAGCCGACCAACGTGCTGGAGTCTTCGCTGATCAATTGATCGAGGAGCACGGACAGCTCCGCATCGACCAGTTGAGTTTCCAGTCGCCTGAGGCCCCCCCAGCTGACCAAGAGTTCGAGGCCATCTTGGGCGACATCGAGAAACAAACCATCAGAATCACCCCCGTGGTCTTCTCGCGAAAACTCCCACGCAGTGAGCGCGTCTCGCGCCCGCTCGTTCCACTCCTCTGCCGCATGTGCGGCGGCCACACTCTGATTCGCGGATACCGCCTTTCGCAGCTCCAGAAAACGACTCCGCCACGCCCCTTGTTCTTTCATACTCTGCCTCCCCTGGCGTCTCGCCAGAGATGAAGCCATGCCCGGAAGTTTCGGTGCTTCGTCGAACCGCCGTGCTCATTTTTGGACGCCTCTCCCGCAGCTTTCAGCGCTTCGCGAATTGGCGTCATCAGCAGCGCGACCTCGTGTCGGCCCCTGCTTGACCCATCAGACGGAACGTACGGGTGGCTCCTGACAAATTTTTCCGCTTTTCTGAAGCGCTCGAAGTAGATTCGCTCTTCCGGACTGCGTTTCGCCTCGCGTTTCGCCTTTGCTCGCTCTGCGCCCGCGGAGAACCGTCCTTCGCGTCGAGGGTGAGGACCAGCGGATGATTCCCTGCACAAGGGCGTGTCGAGACAGTGCGAACGGTCGCCGTCGACAACGCGGCTGGCATCGCCTCCGCCCGCTATGAAGGACGACACGACGACCTGAACGCCACCTGTCTTCTCCGCCAGCACGACAACACCCGTCAGCCCAAAGGCGACGGAAGTTCCGTTCTCAGTCGTGAACCAGCCGTGGGCTGCGGCATCCGCACAAGTCTTCTCGATCTCGACGACGTAGACGTTCTTGTATAGGCCCAGTGCAGCGCCACCATTCGCGAGCATCTCTTTCGCCAGGTGATAACGGTCGTCGTCCTGCGACCCGACTTCGGCCTCGTATTCCGGCGCAATCAACCGCCAACCGTGCGCTTCGGGCGCGCTCAAAACATGAGCGTTCAGATGCTGAATAATGGAGGCGGCGTCGCGAAAGACCTGGAGGTCGCCAAACGGGGTTTTGCTGATTGTGATTGGGTTCATGGGTTCTCACTGTCTCGCTGATTCGTTGCGCAACCGCGCGTTCTCCCAGAGCGGTGACGCTCCGCCCGGCGGCAATTCGAGTGCGGCGAAGGCTTGTTCCAAGTAGTCGCGCGCCCGTTTGCACCACTGATACCAAGTGCTTGCGGGCAGGTGCGTCTCTACGCTCATGCCGTCGAGCGCCTCCGCGACGACTTGTGGCGAGTACTCGGTCGGCGCGGCCAAGAACCGCTCGAACAGCACGGACCAAGTCTTCTCGAGATCTGCAAAACCAGCTTTGAAAGCGGATTCCCTTTCGCTGGGATGCCACGGGTAAAGAGCGGCCACGTTATCCAACAACGTCGCTTCGTAATCCGCGCCGCCGATCGCGACAATGTGAGGCCCCAGATGAATGCATGTATTCTGGCGTAGCAAGACCAGCAGCACGGCGAAGTAGTCAATCTTCTTCCCGGTTGGCCATGTAGAATGCGCCTGGTCGGCCTGACGTCGCCACACGAGGCCGAGGTCAACCATCACGTCCCGCCTGTTCACCTCGGGATGGACGGGCGCCGGTTCGTATCCGGACGGAAGATGGCGTTCCCTCTTCAGCTTGTCGCACTTGTCCTGCACGTAGTTGAACATCGCCCGGTAGAGCCACCCCCCGGGATTCAGCACCGCGTCCCCACCGTTCTCTGTGTGCTGGTGGAGCTTGACCACAGCCTCGGAAACGAGGTCCTCCGCGTCGCACTCGCGGGCGACAGCCGGGAATCGGCGGAGCAGCTTGCGGGCATGACGCACCAATTGCTCGCGCAATTCTTTGAATTGCTCCTCGTCGTCGAAGATCTCAACCACGTGCGCCCCTCTGATTCTGAACCGTAACAGTACATTGGATCTAGCTTACCGTCCGCGGGGCGGCAAGACCGCAGAGCGTGCGCGATCGGCGCCGACTGGGGTACGCACACCGATCACTGCGGCATGACTTCGCTTGTCAGCCGGACGCGGACGACCCGCGCGGCCAGCCGGGTCGACGGGAAACGACGCTCGACGCCCTCGATATATCGGATTAGCTTGTCATTGTTCACTTTTTGCCAGGGGGCCACCGTGCCAGACGATTCGAAGAAACTGCTCTCGCGGGTGCGATGGTTTTCATCGTGGTCCAAGGGAAACGGCGAAAGCCAGGTGCAAGACTTGCGCGCCAGAGCGAGTTCAACGCTCGGCTCTGACACGACGGACTTCGATGACGCGGTCGCGCTGGGGCGGCAAATCTGCGCGGCGGTCGAGGCCACCAACGATTGTATCTTCCGACGAGGCACTGCTCACTCGCAGGCACTCGAACTGATCGAGCAGTACAGGGAGCAGGTGTGGAGCGCGAACGAAACCGCCAACCGAGACGCGGTCCGAATCTTCAACAAACACCTCGCGAAGGCATTGGCATACCACGCGGCGCGAGAGCGGCGTCGTGCGCAACGCGCCGCGATCGGGGTGCGCTCGTCGGTTCAACCCGGCGAATTCTCCCACCAGATCGACGAATTGGCGCCGGCTTCTGGTTGGGACCTCGTGATCGACGAGACGGGTCGTTCGTTCGACCCGCGTTCTGGTGGCGGACACAACGCGGGCAAGTTCGTCGGAATTCTACTGCCGCACGGCGTCCACTTGCCTGCGCAGGCTGGTTTCCACGGCGTGGAGGCGACAGACGATGAGACGGATTCTGTTCTCCAGACACTCCTCGACTCTCAGGCGGCGGTCTTCGGACTCTCGAACCAGTCGGTCGCCGGGGTCCTCGAGAAGCACTGGCAGGCGGGGGTGCACGAACTGGTCGAATGGGTTGTGCGCCTCCTGCCTGCAGGCCCCGGGCGTCCGAAGCTGCGCGTTCACGTCGAGCAACGGGGCTCGCAGAAGTCCGGCGCTCAGTGGGAGGCGGCGGTTGTGGAGATGGAGCGACAGTTCGCAAAACGAGCGCCGCACCTCGCGTCGAAGGTCGAGTTGTCGATCCGCGTGGTGTCCAAGGACGGTCACCCTGCGTTGCCGTACGCAGACGCTGTTGCGTTCACCTGGGGAAGTCCGACGCAGTCGTCGCAGTTGCGCCTGGAGCAGAGCGGGCTGATGGGGAGCTGTCTGTTCGACCACAATCTGCAGTCGACGGCGGACGCATGGGATACCGTCGCGTCGGGTGGACAACTCGACCGTGATTTGTGGAGTGATCTGTTAGTCGCCCAAGCTCGTGACCAGCCTCTGCCGCGCCGTGTTCTCGAACTGGCGGGAGGGCAACTTTCGACACCCGACGTGATTCGGCACTATCAGGAAGTCGTCGAGACCCACCTCAATAGCAAGGCCGTCCACCTCGATCTGCTCGGGCTGCAAATCGAGTGGCTGCACGAACATGCCGCCACGGATTTTGGGCCTCGCGCTCAGTTGGTCGCGTTGTCATCCCGATTGGCGCGTGACAACCATGTCGGCGCCGTCGACCAGACGGCCGCCGCGGAGCTCGAGCGCCTCAATGCCGAGCTGTTCGACGAGGACGCCCCACTGTGTTGCCTCGCCGACCTCCGGCGGATTGTCGCCCACACCAATGCCTATGAGTTCGATGCTGCGCA
Source organism: Bradymonadaceae bacterium (assembly GCA_041601915.1). GTDB lineage: Bacteria > Myxococcota_A > Bradymonadia > Bradymonadales > Bradymonadaceae > JBFIHF01. The sequence continues at coordinate 15,482 of JBFIHF010000001.1, read as the reverse complement.
GCGAATCCTCGATCCGTGGCTGGGACTAGCCCCCGCGATTCCTGGGCTCCAGATGTGGGGGCGCGTGCTGAGCACGGCCGGACAGTTGTGCGCATTCGACGGACGCCACGACGAGGCCTGTCAGTACTTCCGCGACGCATTGGACGTATTCGGTCGACTGTCGGACGCGGCAGCTGGAGACATGGAATCGGGACAAACGTCAGCCTACCTGGCGATCGCGGCGATGGATGACGAAGAAACTTCGCGAGAGGTCTCACTGCGCGCCCTGCTCGACTATCTCGGAGTCGCGACACTGGAACAGGCGATCACGGAGTTGGCGAACAACGTCTCGCCGGTGCGCAAGTACCACCACCACATTCTGACCCGCTACCTGGTCCTCCGCGGAGGACCGGATGCCCAGGCGACCTACCTCGCAGCGCTGGAGCAGCTCGACGACCACGGGGTGGGCCACCCGTGGCCGCTGGTGCTCTTCTACCGGGCGTGGATGCAACAGAGTGCGGGGACCACGCCGAGCACCACTGCGCTCCAGAAGGCCGCAGCGATGGCCCTCCATTCGTCCAGCGGACCGACGCTCACGCTGATCGGAGCGACAATCGAAGCCCTCGCTTCGAGGTGGGGAAGTCCGCTCTTCGACGAGCAAGGGCGCGCGGGCCTTCGCAAACTCGTTGCGCAGCAGTTGCCTGAAGCCGCGGAACGCCTGCGCCAACTCGAGGACCTGACCGCGAGCGATGCGGACGTCCTCCGCCGAGTCCTACCGTTCAACTTCCACTGAAGTCGCACCACTGCACAAAAATCGCGTTCCGGTGTCAGTGCGAATCTCCGAGAGCGTCTCCAGTGTGAACCCCGGAGACGCCGATGCCCTCATTCCGCTTCATTCACTGCGCCGACCTGCACCTCGACACCCCGTTCCGGGGAATCGAGAACGTCGACTCGGAGATTGCGGGAGCGCTCAGGGACGCGTCGCTTGAAGCGCTCCGCAACATCGTTCGCGAGGCAATCGCACGCAGCGTAGATTTCGTCGTCTTCTCCGGTGACATCTACGACGGGGCGAAACGTGGACTCCGGGCTCAGATCGCCTTCCGAAGCGCCCTCGCCGAACTCGGCAAGCACGACATCCGCGCGTTCATCATCCACGGAAACCACGACCCGCTCGATGGCTGGTCGGCGATCGCCGAGTTCCCGGCGAACACCCATGTGTACAGCGCCGCGTATGAGGCCGTGCCCTTCACACGTGATGGCGTCGTGTTGGCCACGATCCATGGTGCGAGCTACGGCGAAAACCACGTCCGCGAGAACCTCTCGTTGCGGTATCAGGCCACCGGGCAGGGTTTCGAGATTGGCCTGTTGCACACCGATGTCGGTAAGGTCGACAGCCCGTACGCGCCGTGCGCGTTGGACGACCTAACGCGCTCGGGCATTGACTACTGGGCGCTCGGGCACATCCACGATCGTCAGGTGTTGTGCCAGCAACCGATGGTCGTCTATCCCGGCAATCACCAAGGCCGCAGCTTCTCGGAGGAAGGCGCCAAAGGCGTGTACTGCGTCGAGGTCGACGGGAAGACGGTTCGCTCGATCGAGTTTGTCGAAGTGGGGACATGGCAATTCAAGACCGTGACCGTCGACGCTGGCGTGGCCGCTGATATCGCTGAACTCGCCGACCGCATTCAGACGGGCGTGGAAGACGAGCGAACAAATCGAAATGTCATCCTGCGCGTCCGGGTCGTCGGCAAAAGCGCCGTCCATGGCCTGCTTGCTCGGGAGGGCACGGGCGCGATTGCCGAACAACTCCGCACGAACCTCAGATCGATGCGCCCACGCGTGTGGCTCGCCCGCATCGAGAACAAGACTCGGCCGACGTACGACATCGACACGGTGCTCGGACGGGACGACTTCAGCTCCGAGGTCGTGCGAATGGCCGCGACGTGGAAGTCCGTTCCCGATGTTATGGACGCCGTTCCGGCAAAGTACCGCGGGGCCTTGGAGCGGTTCACCAGGGGTTATCTCGCCGATCCAGACGACACGAAACTCGCGGCGCGCGACCTGGCGCTCGAAAACCTTCTCGGGGGAAAGCAATGACCGTCATCAAGCAACTCAATGTTCGTCGGTACGGCAAATTCGAGCGCCAGGTGTTCACCTTCGCTTCCGGGCTCAATGTCGTCTTCGGCGACAACGAGGCTGGCAAGACGACGATCCAGACCTTCACGTACCAGATGCTGACGGAGTTCCCGTCGCGACGCTCGCGGGACATCACCTATTTCCCGGCGGACGGCGACCCCTCTGGCGTTGTGGTGCTGGCCGATGGCGAGCGTGAATGCTCCGTCGATCGCAACTGGCGTGACCTCAAAGTGGGAGGCGCAGACCTGAACGACATGTTGCATGGCGCAGATGCGATGTTGCTCAACAGCGTCTTCTGCATTCGCCACCGGGACATTCAGGAGTTCGGTCTCCTGGATGACGACGCGCAACGGGACCGCGTGTTTAGTGCGGGTGTGGTTGGCGCAGGCACCTCGGCGCGACAGGTCATGACCGATCTGGCCAATCGAGCCGAGCGTCTGGGCGGCCGCAACAAGCGAAAGGGGAAGATCGTGGAGACCGTCGCCCTGATGAGCTCGATCGAGACAGACCTGAACGATGCGCGGCAAGCCATGGAGGGACACCCGGATCTCTCGCTCGCTGTTCAGTCGCTCGAGAACGACCTCAGCGGGCTGCGATCGCAGGAGAGCACCCTGCGGACGGAACTGAAGCGCGCATCGTTGCTTCAGGATCTCCAAGCCATCTTCAACGAAGTCACTGAACTGGACGCTCAGATTGGCGCCGACGAACCCAGCGCGACGTCTGCCGAGGTCGTCAGCCGCGCAGCGGACCTCGATACGCAGATCAGGGAGCTCACGCTGGAGGTCGCTTCGATCGAACGCGAGTCCAACGCGATCGGGGCTTCACTGGCGGGAGTCTCGCTCAACGAGGGCCTCTGGGCACGGTCGGCCGAGATCGGTGCGCTCTCTCTGTCGCTGGCTGGCATGGAAGAGAAGCGATCGCAGGCGGACGTCGTGAGGCAGGAAGTCGTGACGCTCCGGAAGGCGGTTGACGACTGCGGTGCGGCGCTGGGGACGCTCTCAGCCGACGATGCCGAACGGTTCGAGTTCAGCGTCCAACTGCGTGGTGAGCTGGACGCGTTCACGACCCAGATTCCTCGCGCGGAGGACGCCTTGCGCGTCGCGGAACGCGTGGCGCAGGGCACACTTCGTGCTGCCGAGGAGGCCGCGGCCAGGCTCGAGTTGTTGCCCGCTGTCGAGCTCGGCTCAGCGCCAAATGGAGGAGTCCTCGACGACATCGACGACCTGATCGAACGGCTCCGAGCACTCGATGCCGAACGTGGTGCGTTTGATGCCACGCCGAAGGCAGGTGGCGCAGCACCTCGGTTTGCTGCGTCTGCGACGTTCGCGGTCATTTCCGTTGTGGCGTTCGCGGCGGGGTCGGCCGCAACCGGTAGCCTCCTCGCACTAATCGCTGCCGCCGTTCTCGTTGCAGCCTACGTGGCACGCCGCCGACAGCACCTTGACTCCAAACGCGTGGAAGAGGCTCGCGCGGCGGTGAACGCCAAACAGACCCAACTTGAGCGAGAGGCATCACCTCTCTGCGAAACCGTCGGCCTGTCGTGGCCTCCGGATCGGCACATGATGCGGATCGCGCGCCGAAACGTCGAAACGACCGCGCACGCCGCGGTCACGGCGGCCGCACAACACGATGAACGGACGAAGGCGGAAGCTCGCCTCGAGGAGATGTCGAGCGCACACGCAGCCGCGAATCATGAGTTGCTCGACGCCACGCGCGAGCTGAGCAGGCTGCAGGCCAGCTGGGCCGAATGGTTGCAGCGTTCGCACCTCCCGATGTCAACGCCTGCAATCACCAAAGACCTCCTTCGCGAGGTCGCGAGGTTCCAAGACTTGTCGGCACAATTGCGGTCGAAACAGTCAACGTTGACCGACTTCGTCGAATCGCTGCAAACGTGGGAGACGACGGCGACCGCCGCGCTGGAGCTCCTCGCCGTACCGGGCGCAGACAGCGGCTCACGGGTTCGGATCGCCGCCACGATGGTCGCCGCCGAGGCCGCGCGTCGTGTCGAATACAAACAGCTGGATGCCGCGTTGGCAGCGAAGGCTGCCGAGCTGCAAAAAGCAGAAGACCGCCGTGACGCGCTGGCAGAACAGCTTCGCGAGGTGTTTGCGAGTCATGGGGTTGATGATCTCGCCGAGTTGGACGTACGACGGGTGGCCAACGAAGCACGCGCCAGGCTCGCGCGACGGCGCGATGAAGGCCAGACCTCGATACGCGCTCGGATTGGGCACGGTGAAACCGCAGATGCGCACCTCCGTTCCCTGTCGGGCGGCGATGAGGCTCGTTGGAGTGCGTTGGTCGCGGAGTGTGAAGCTGGACTCCGCGACCTTGAGCCGGCCCTCGAGCAACTCATCGAGGCGCGCACCGATGCGAAGACGAAACGGGAGGCCCTGGAGACGTCGTGCAGGATTCCCGAGCTTGCACTCGAACTCGAGACGGCTCGGATGGAGCTCGTCAGCGCAGTTGATGAATGGCGACAGCTGCTGCTGGCAAACGAGCTCATCGGGTCATCCCTGAAGAAGTACCGCGCCGAACGACAGCCCGACGTCCTCAAGGAGGCGCGCAGGTACTTCAGCCGCGCGACGGTGGGGGCCTACGACGCCATCCTCCTCGATGACGACACCGACAACATCGTCGTCCGCGAAGCAGCGACCGGGGTCTGCCGAGATCTGTCGCAACTCAGCTCCGGCACCGAGGAGCCGCTGTACTTGTCCATGCGACTCGGGCTCGCGGCCGAGCTCAGCCGAAACTCAGGCTCACTACCCGTCATGATGGACGATGTCCTCGTGAACATGTCCCGCGAGCGCCGTCAGGCGATGATCCGCGCGATTGCAGAGTTCGCGATCGAACAGCAGGTCATCTTCTTCACATGCCATGATCACATCCTCGCGGAGTTCGAAGACTTCGCGACGCCACACGTCGTGCTGCTGGATGACGGCACAGATCACGACCTTGGGGAGGCAGCGTGAGCATGTCGTCAGAGATTGCGCGTCAGACGCGAATTGTCCTCATCGGACAGATCATCGACCTCAAGTCCAGAATCCCATTCACCAACCTGCAAGGACCAGCAGTCATGGGTGTCCTGCTGACGTTCGCCCATCGCACGGCGCGGATGATGAACGTGGCGATTTCACCTGAAAACGCCCTTGAAATGGTCAGGGAGGAGGCGCCGGCCCTGGTGCGCGAATGGCTCGACGGCGTCCCCCCGAGGTCCCTGACCGACGAGGAGGTCAGAGACTTTGCAGTTCACATCAGCGCGCATATTCCGTTCCATCTGGCGGTCGGCTCGCCGGCATTCTCGCTCGAAGCCGCGAGGCCGTTCTCCTCGGTCTCGACGGTGGCCGGCTGGGTACGAGAAGAAACCGTGCTGGACGAGCCCTCCTGAGCTAGGGACGAACGACCCGCGGTGTTCCTCGTCCCCCTACGTGACGCAGCAGAAACCGCGGTGATGACAATCTGGCACGCTCTGTGCCCACCACCTTCGACGCTTGTCATCTAACATCTGCGCAATAGAGTGGTTTCTCTTGGGAGACCGATGGGATCTGACAAAAAGACGACGACGTCGATCGCGGTCGGCTGCGACGACGATCGCCCGCCAGAGTTCCACAGCATGCTGGTTGCTCTAACCGGCGCTCATGTCGGCAAGGCGTTTGCCCTCGCCAGCCGGTCGATGCGGATCGGTCGCGGCTCCAATTGCGAGATACTACTCGACGACCCGGGAATCTCCCGTGTTCACGCGACGATCACGACGAGCGACTTTCGTCACTTCCTCCTGAATGACCAAGACTCGACGAACGGAATCTTCCTCGCCGGCGAGCGCGTCGACGAACACGAACTGAACGACGGGGATCAATTCCAACTGGGAAACGAAGTCGTCTTACGATTCGTCGGTCGGCGAGAACTCAGCGCGGTGACGGGAGAGTTTGATGCTGTCGATGAGATCTACACCGAGGATTATCTGAAGCGGGCACTGAACGCCCAAGTGCAACGCGGGTGGGAGGGCGGCGACGTCGGCCTACTTACTGTGCATGTTGATCACCTTGCGATGATTAACGATATCCATGGACCCGAGGTGGGCGATCAGGTTCTCGACACTGTTCGGCGGCATCTCACCTCTCTCGCTCGCTCGCGATTGGGGAGGGTCGCACGCCTCGCGGGCAGCTACTTCATGGTGTTGTTGCCGAACCACACCGTTGACGAGGCCACCAGCTTTGCGCACGAGGTAGTTGGCAATGTGCATGCGGACGCAGCCCACCGAGACCTCGAGGGCAGCGTGGCGATCTCGGCGGGCGTGGCGAGTTTGCAGCTGCTTCGAAACACCCTGCGATCACCATCGATCCTCGATGACGCCGACGTTGAGAGACATTCGTCTTCGCTGGCAAAGTGGACCCGGAGTCTGTGCTCGAGTGCCCAGCAGCGCGGTGGGAACGAGGTTGTCAGCGCGGGGGCGACCGGGGGCACGCCGGAGAACACCATGACGTTCCGGATGCCACTCGAGTTGCCTGCTCTGATCGAACGAGCTAGCAACCCCAGGTACTCGTCTCGCTACGCGGGATTGATCGCGTTCGAACTCGCGGACGAGACTGCATTGATCGGTCACGCCGGCGCCGGCAACTTCGATCGCTACTTCGGTCACTTGCTTGACGGTATTGCGCACTCAATTACCCGCGGCAGCGACAGCTTCGTGGGCCGCTGGAAGAACCGATACGCGTTCGCCGTCGTCGGTCACTCGACAGACCCGCAACAACTGCGACGGGACGTGGCCGATCGATGGCAAGCACGTTGGCCGGAAGGGTACGATGGCCTCGGGAATCATGCCCAGATTCGACAGACGTTCGTCACCATGGAGGAACTCAGTCAAGCGGGAGAGCGATTGCCGCATCTATTGCGCGAGCGGTTCGACGATGTCGTTGCTACCGCGAGGTCGGTGAAGCGCGACCTGCCGTTTCCGCTCGAAGCTCCAAAGATCGGGATCCGATCCCGGAGTTCTTCGTTCAGCCAAGTCTCGCACACTCTCGACGCACTCGAAGTTGGATACCAGTTTCTGGCCGCGTTGGCCTTTGGCGTCGCAGCCTCCCGCCATGAGTACCAAGCCCTCGGGACGCTGCTCCGCGACAAATCGGGCACTGGACCGCTGTCGATGGGAGCGTGGGAGGACCTCGCATGGGCGTTGGCACGGCACCACGCGGCGTCAGCCGTTGCTTCGGAGTTGACCCCAATCTTCCGAGGTCTCGTCAGTAACTCTCGCGGGCGTTCGGCCATCGCTCAAACGTTGCACGGCGCCGTAGCGCTTCGGAATCGCAGCGTTGTTCACACCGTGACGCGCGATGAGGCGGGCTACGGCCAAGAGGCACGCCAGGCGGGACTGGCGCTCGACGCGATGCTCGAACTGTTCGAGCCGCTGCGCGAGTTCGAGATGGTTACCGTGGTATCGACTGTCTTTGAGGATGACGGGGTGTCGCAGACATACACGCTACGGCGGCATCAAGGACCCGTGGAACAGTTCCCCCTCATCGAAAAGACGATGGAGGAGCGCATGCTGCAGCGCTGGTGCTACCTCCTGCCACCCGACGGCTCGGCTTTGGGGCCCATTTGTCTCGCACCCTTCTTCTTCACGGATACTTGCGCACTGTGCGGTCGTATCGAAGTCTATGCCGCCGATCGACCGGTACTCACTCCAGAGGCGCGTGTCTCGGCCAAGGCCGTCACGACCGGCCACGACTCACAGTTCGCGACACCGAAGAGTCGCGTGTTCGTCGCACTCTCCTCAGTGGGGTGAGTCCGCGCCATAATGGTCTGCGACGATGGTAACCCACTGGTCCTCCGAGGACGTACAAGTCTCTAGAATCCGTGGCGAATCCCACAAGTCTCAGGTCAGAACTTTCGCTGTCTCGCTGCCCCGTCTAGAACAATCCATACCGATCTCAAGAGAAGCCTCGCCTCTCGACGCGTCCATGCGGTTGGAGCCTCACCCGCGGGCGCAGCCGTGTGTGGTCGCCTGCTGACTGGCGATCCGCGGTAGATGCGTTCGGCACGTATCGTACCGGCGAACGACATCCGCTCGATTGAGCGTGGGCCGCCCGGGAGTCGGCATGTTACCGTTCGGGTTCAACGGGATGTGAGAGGGGCATGGGGTTACCGTTCGAGTACTTCCTGAGCGAGCTCGACGAGGGGTTGTCGCGGACATCGTCGCGGGATCCACTGGGGCTCGAGGTGCTGTGGACGGCGTTCGGACGTCGGTTGATTCCGCATCTGAGTACCGTCAGTCTCGGCGCGACCAATTTTGCGGTGTTGCTGGTCCTGCTGGACGCGGCGCAGCGGTACGGCGACCAGCGGCGAGATGGGGGTTTGGGGTTCGCGGACCTGATGGTCGCGGTCGATAGCTTACAGGTGTACGCGGTGCTGGAGGCGCCGACGGCGCGCACGACAAGTCGGCTATTGGGACGCCAGCGTGCGGCGCGCATCGCCGACGCTGGGACACGGCTCATCGGCCCCGGCCATGAGATCTTGGCCAATCAGATCAACCTGGGACTGTACGGCCGATACATCAAGCCGCTGGAGTCGATGGAGCTCATCGATGGCCAGGCCCGACTGCTTGTGGACGCCGCTGCACTGGTGGACAGCCTTCCAGGCGTCGATGGGGTCCGACACAGCATCGATGCCTTCCTGCGCCTGCTGGACCGCGGTGAGCCCGTTCCGTTTGCACAGTTCACCGGTGGCGCGGCGCTGCGCGAGCTTCGCGAACCGACGACGCTGGCACACTTCGGCGAGCTTCTGAGGGCTCGCATGCGCATCGACGAGGCGTCGGACCATCGCGTGCGGAGAATCTACGAAGCACTCGCGCCCTACCCTGCAGCGAGTCCTCAGGTCGCGCAGGTCGTATTCGCGACGCTCGCCGACGACCCGGCAGTGCAGGACGCACGGGATCTGGAGTGGGCACTGTGCCGCCTCGAAACAGTGTTTGAGACCGTGTTCTGTGTGAACACGCTTCCGGATCTCGCCGCGTTTCCGGGGATCACGGACGTTGTCGCCGACCTCGAGCGGGCGGGTGAGCTGCTCGCCGAACTCGGGGGACGCAAGGAGTTGTCGGCGGCCGGCGTAGCACGGATCGAGGCATTGCGAGACGCGGCCGGGGGCGGGTCCGCGGAGGAGGTCGCGCGCAGACTCGTGCGGTACCACGAAGGCATCATGGTAGACCGACGTCGCTCACCGTGGGTCGACATCACCGATGGCGGACGTCTGGTGGTTGTGCACGCGGGCAGCGAAACCACGGCGGCGGAGCCCCGGTGGCGGCGCAGCTACTACCTGTCGTCCTTGGCCGAGTTTCGAACGGACATGACGAGGATGGAGGCATCGTGAGCGACCCGGAACACACACTTCGGCAGTCGCTCGCCCGTCTGATCGACGGGATGGCGGTGGACGCGCTGCTGTTCACAACCTTCACGTTCGACCCGGAGTTCTTTGAGTCGAACGTGCTGCCCGTGGTCACGGGCGTCGACCACGTCGCGACCATTCGCGAGCTACAAGTCATCTCGGAGGAAGCGCTGCAACTGGGGGTGGCGGTCTTCCACGACGGCCGTGCACGGGGCCGGCGGACGAAGCGTGCGACCTACCCGACGATTCCGGTGTTCCTGGATGTCGGCGTCTTTCACCCAAAACTGATTATCGCGTCGGGGTCCGCGGGAGGCCGCGTCGAAACGCGGGTGATGGTGTCGTCGGCGAACCTGACGTTTGCCGGCTGGGGCCGACAGCGTGAGTCGGTGGTCGTGTGCTCCGCCGATGCGTTCGAGGTTGCCGCTCCGCTCTCGATGCTACTCCGCTGGCTCGATGCGAATACGCCGGAATCCGACGAAGCTTCGGAGCTCTTGGAGCGCGTCGTCGACCGACTCGACGCGGTCGCCAAAGTGGACCGAGACGGTCCGCGACTCGTGGTCAGCCTGCCGGACGAAGGCGAGCCGCTGGCGCGGGAACTGGCATCTGGCGCGGGTCCGGTGTGGATCGCGGCGCCCTACTTCTCGCCGGGCTTGACGGGCTGGCTCCAGCGGGTGCTCGGCGAGCGGCCGGTGACGCTGATTCCGGCAGTACACGCCGATGAGGTGGATCTCGAGGCAACGGAGTTGCACGTGCTGACGGACTCGCCGACGATCTCGTTCGCGCGACTGGGCGGTGACGACGGTGCTCGGTTCGACCACCTGAAGCTGATTCATGCTGCTGGGCGACTCGTGATCGGTTCGCACAACGCGACGATGGCCGCGCTGGGCGCCGACGTCGACGTGCGAGGAACGAACGTCGAAGCCTCGCTGTCCGTCGCCTGCGAAACGTTTCCGTTTCCGACGAGGCCGTTGGACCCGATTCCACGCGGGAAGCCCGCGTCGCAGAAGACCGAGGAGCAGGAGCGGCTGCTGAGCTCGCTTCCGGTGTCGGTGTCGGTACACCTGCACTGGGCGGCGAGTGAGTACCGTGTGGAGGTCGGCGCCACGAGGCTAGAGCTGACGCTGGCGTTGCCGGGCGTCGACCGCCGACTTCCGTTCGAGACCGCCAACCATCGTTTCACCGATGCAGACGACGTCGCGCAAGCACTTCAAAACAGGCGCGTCTTTCGCGTCTGGGAGGGCGATGAGCTCGTCCACGAGGGCTTCGTCAACGAGGTCGGCTGGCGACACGCCCGACCCGTCGGCAGATTCGCGTCGCTGCATGACTGCTTCGATGCCTGGCGCTCGCGAACCGTCGCGACCTCCGCCACCGCGGGACGGAACGTGACGTTGCTGGGCGCCCAGAACGACCACGACATCGAGGCGATGCTGCAGCTCGACACGTCGGAGGTCGCGACGTCGGACCTGCTCGAGACCTACTTTTCGTTCTTTCGCGCGGTGCGTGGGCTGCGAGAGTCACTCGAGGCCGCCTCGATGTCGGACGCTCGTCACGCCGACGCGATCGCGATGCAATATCTCGAACGCGCCCCCGGAAGTCTGCGCGAGGCGTATCGTCACGTTCTAGTCGAACAGGCCAAGGCAGGCGACGCCGACCTCGTGTTCTGGTTCGTGGTCGTGCACGAGTTGAACAAGCTGGCTCAGCAAGCAGTAGCGTGGTGCGCAAAGTGGCCGCACGTCCGAGAGACCGCCGCGGTCCTCGCTGCCGACTACGCCGCGATGGTTGTTCAAGCGCGTGCCACCGATTGGTACGCGACCACCGCCGGGTCTGACGGCGAGCGACTGACGTTCATGCTGTCGGCCCTCGAGTACGGAGAGGTCGATGACGCCATTTGACCGTCAGGTACCACTCGCGCTGACCGCACAACTCATCAACTTCGAGTCTCGAGGGTTCGAAGCGGGGACCGCGCTCGCGCAGGCGCAGGGGTCCACGGCGCTGTACAACATCCTCTGCCGTGAACGACTCGCGTATCTCGCCGACGAAGTTGGGATGGGCAAGACGTATCAGGCCTTCGGCGTCCTCAGCCTGCTGTGGCACCGCGCGCCGAACGCCTCGGTGATCGTGGTCGCACCCAGCGAAACGGTGCAGGACAAGTGGCTGGCTGATTATCAGAGCTTCATCGAGACCAACTTGCGTGTCAGCGACGACCGAATCCGAGACGCATTGACCGGGGGCGCGATCCACCCGGCGCGAAAGGCCAACAACCTGGTCGACCTGGCTCACCTCGCAATGGCGGAACCGCACGCGCTGCTCGTCACGCGCATCAGCTCGTTCTCGTCGTTCGCTTTGACGCTCGGGCTGACCGGCGAGTCGTCGACGACCACGGCTGACGTGGTCCGCGCACTGCACGCGAGGCGCCTGTTCGTCTCGACTGAGCGCGAGGACGCGAACCTCGAAGGGTCCGTCGAGATTGCGATGACGGCTGCCGCGATGCTGGCTGAGCTCCTGCCACGCTTCGACCTCGTGGTGGTGGACGAGTCGCAGAAGCTCCGGAACCGCGGAGGCAACATCCGGACGAACGTGTTTGCGACCTTGCTCGGGCTGCGCCTGCCGGGCATCGCGCACTGCGAGGTCGAGGCGCACGACTACGCACCGCGCGTTCTGATGCTGAGCGCCACGCCCGCGCATCGGGCCGAGTCCGACATCTACAATCAGCTGGCCTTTTCACGCCGAGACGCGGAGGCGCCGCCCACCGAAGTCTCGGAGCGAGACGCCTACTTGCGCCGATTCTTCGTGCGCCGGCTCCGGCTGTTCCACGGCAAGAACAAGTACGACTATCGGCGTCCGCTCGCTGAGGCCCGCAAGCTCGGCACCGAGCACGCGGTCGAAGAGCTGTTTCTCGCGCTTGTGCAGAAGCGACTGGAGCGCGAGCTGGACGCGAAGAAGCGGCTGGGAACCGCGATGAAGATCGGGTTCCTGGAGACCTTCGAGAGTTACAAGCCAAGCGTTGAGCTCCTCGAGCCTGCCCACTCAGACGACCCGGACGACAAGACACGGGACTTCGACGACGAGAGCGACGTCGCGCCGGACACCGGCCCGCTGGTCGAGCTCGTGTCGGAGTACCGCGCCGCGCTCGGGGAGGAGCGACTGCCGCCGCATCCCAAGCAGGTGATGATCGAGGAGTTGGCGGAAGCGTCGTTCATCTCGCCCGCCCCGCAGAAGACGCTCATCTTTGTGCGCAGGCTTGCCTCTGTGCGCGAGCTCGCCCGTCGAATCTCCAGCGCGTACGACCGAGCTGCGCTCCAGCGCGTTTCGGAGCTGCTCGGTGAGTCGTTCGGGGGTCGCGACCAGTTTCTTCGGCACGTCGAGAGCATCCTTTCGAAAGACGACGGGCTCGAAGACGAGGCCGACAGCGACGACGCGGCGGAGGGCGGCGAGGGGCGCTCACGGATGCTAGACATCTTCACATCCCGCAAGAACTCCGATCAGCGTAGCCACACGTTCCGGATGCGGTTCAATGCGGACCGCCCACTGGCGAGCGTGTTCGAGGAGAACCTCGTGCGCTTTTGGTTCGAGTGGAGTGGGCTCAGGGCTGAATTCGGCAGCTTCAAGGCCTTCGCGGAGGCCGAGCTGAACGAGGCTCTCCGCGAGGCCGCGGCGACGGTGGAGCTGACGCCCGAGTACTTCCGAAAGACCACGTTTCTTCGAAGTCGTGCACGCTGGCTCGTACAGCAGCGCGCCCTCGCAGCGGCGCGGACCTTCGCGAAGGGTCGCGGGCTGACGGACAGCGCGACAGCGGCTGGCGAACTGGAAGCGATCTGTTCGTTCATGGGCGGCGAGACGAAGCGGCAGTCCAGCGGGTCGCCGTCTGCGACCAACCTCGAGCGATGTCGAGACTTGCTGCACGAACGATCGTTCTGGGACCACCTCCGCATCGCGCCGCAGGAGAGTAGCATCGCAGCGTTCCTCGCTCACGACTGGCATCGCGGCAACCTCGTGCACGACCTGCGACGTCGCGAGGCAATCCGCAACGTGGTCGACAAGAACCTCCGTGTCGGCGAAGGCATTTTTGCCATCTTCGCGGCGTACGCGAGCGCAGAAGCGCTAGACCAAGATGCCCGATTCGTCGACGCGGGCGTCGTTGCGCGCGAACTGTGCGCGATCTTCAACGGCGACAGCATCGACGGCCAACGACTGCGATCCCGCACATCGCGCTATCTACCGGTTGCCGACCAGTTGTCGAAGTATCTGTACGGCGGCGGACGCGGACGCTCGCTGCCGGTCTATGCCGACACCAAGCTGTCCGAGTTCAACGACCGCTCTCCGATCAACATGGTCACGGGCGGGAGCGGTTCGCGACGCCAGACGATCGTGCAGTTCAACTCGCCGTTCCTTCCCGACTTCGTCGTGTCGACGAACGTGCTGCAGGAAGGGGTTGATCTTCACCTGTCCTGCGACAACGTCTGGCATTACGGACTGGCCAGCACCCCCGGGGCGATCGAGCAACGAGTCGGTCGCATCGACCGCTACTACTCGATGGCGCACCGGGCCCTCGCACCTGGCGCGCCGGGCGATGCGGAGCGCACGCTCCAGGTCGTGTTCCCCTACCTCGCGCGGTCTGTCGACGAGCAGCAGCTCGCCAGAACCTTGAGCCGCATTCGTGCCGTGCAACCTCTCATGGATCGCGGGCTTCAAGCATCTTCCAGTGATGTGTTCGACCTCGACGACTCACTCAGTGTCACGGTCGACTCGATCTTGGCCGACATTCAGGGGATCGGCGACGACGCGCCCGCGGCCCCGTTCGAGCCAGAACGCCACTACGAGGATCGCGGCGAGTTCACGGGGCCCGTAAACCCCATCGGTGATGCGGAGGAGCACCTGAACGCGATCCGACGCTCGCTACGTCGCGTGTTCGAGCGGCTCAGCCCTCCGGGCGTCGCGCGATGTGGATTTCGTGACGAACGAACCACCGGTGGCGTGTGGCTGGTGTGGGCGAACGTGCCGTTGATCGTCATCCACGGCCGGAGCGAACTCGCTCGCGACCACGCGCTGCATCTCGGCCCCGCGCGCGACCAGCCGGTCGCGGTCCAGTTGGTGCACGTCCCGGCGCTGGGCCACAGAGTCCTGCGGTTCGAAACACCGCTGGGCGCCTTTCGACACGCGCAGTTGGCCGCCGTACAGCGAATGCTCGACGAGCGTGGAGCGGCCCGGCGCGGTGTTCGGCTGCGCGTCGAGAGCGGGAACACGACCCAGTGGGGCTTCACGCTGGTGCAGGACTTCCCACACACCGACTCACCACAGCTCACCAACACCCTCGCGCGCTTTGCGCGTTTGGCCGACGACGTGGAACGCGAACTTTTCGAGGCGGACATTCGCTATGAGCACGACCCCCGACGCTGAAATCATCGATGCGCTGCGAGCGCTCAAGCAGGACAAAAACCCGTGCGAGGTCTCGGTCCGGACGTCGATGCCCCGTCGCAAACAGCTCATTCGCCTGTCTCACGGCGAAGACGAGTTCCTCGTCGCCGAAACGGTCGTCGGCGCATGCCCTGCGGACTTCGCGCTACCCGAGCTGCCGGCAATCACTCTGACGCATGGGGACCTACTGCGTGCGATCTGCGCGATCCCCATGGACACGCCGGAATCGTTGGCCGCCGCGTTCATCCGCCACCTCGCGGAACGAGCAGATTTCCTCGAGTTCCAGCTGAGCGAAGGCGAAGACCATCACTGAGATGTCTCATACCGACGTATCTTCCCAGCGCACACGACCGCGAATCTCGGGCAGCAGGAACCGCGCTCCGAGGTTGTCGGCCGGATTGAGCCACAGCTTCCGCTCAAACACGACCGCGGCTTCCTCCCACCGCTGCAGTCGCCACAGCGCAAGCCCGTAGCCGTGCAGACACCGATGGAACGGGCGATTGTCGAGCCGCCCCCACTGCAGAACACCATCGAACGCGTCACCCAGAGCGAACTCGCCGATGCGAAGACCGACCTCG